>CAIRSA010000481.1 GCA_903881085.1 uncultured Acidobacteriia bacterium | reverse complement strand
CACCTGAGAAATCCGTCAATGTCCCGGCGGCCGGACACGACTCGCTACGCTGCGTCTAATGCGCATTCTCACGCTAGAAGCCGGGGAGATTATCATGACCAAACCCGCCTTCTTAGGCGGCAAAGAAAGCGGCTCATTACAATATAAGTTCGAGTAATGAAGCCAAAGGATCCGGGATTGATTAATCAAAAGCCCGAATTGGATCCGGGCTCCCAACTTCAGTTCTTCTCCGCTGAGCCGCCCCATGATCGGATTATCCCCACCATCGTACGCATGGACGGAGAACGTGCACTGAGCACAGTGGCGGGCGCTACGTTGGGAACTGAGCTAGGCATGAGATCGAAGCGGTGGAAATCCTTTTGACTCCATGCTCGCGTTATGCGAGCATGGAGGAGTGAACGTGATCAGCCTAACAACCCTCAAACGGTACGCAGCTCTTCACTTGGGATGCGGCAGAAGAGCTGTTGCGATGGAATAAGGCAGCCAGCCACGCCGTTTGGAGGGACTTCAATGAGGTCCGCATGCACTTTCCGGATGCCGATCAGTACAAGTCGCTGCTGATTTTCAACATCCGTCATAACTACTACCGCCTGATAGTGAAGGTTGACTATAGGGCAAAGATTCTGATGGTCAAAGAATTCCTCACTCACAAGGAATACACGCGAGGAGGTTGGAAACAATGGGCGCGCTAGTCATCGACGACAAAAAGTACGCTCGCGTATTGGCGAAAGTCCTGCCGCGAGTGATCACAACGGACCAGGAGCATGAACGCATGCTGGCCGAAGTCGAGAAGCTGATGGATAAGGGTGAGCAACGCACTGTCGAAGACGACACAGCCCTGGACCTGATGGTTCGTCTTATCAAGGACTACGAAAAAGAGCATCATCCTCTTCCCGATCCGAGTCCTCACGAAATGTTGGTGTATCTGATGGAGCAACGAAGTTTGAAGCAAGCCGACCTTCTTCCTATTTTCAAATCCAGAGGCTACGTCTCCGATGTCATCAACGCGAAACGTGCCATCAGTAAGGCACACGCCAAGCAGCTTGCCGAATTCTTCAAGGTCTCGGCGAACCTGTTCATCTAACTCGTTAGAGTTCCGGGCTCAACGGAAGACTGGTGAGCTCGAGCCGGTTCGCGTTCGATAGCATCGCGGCTGGGCCGTCCAACTAATCCCAGAATCGGAATGGAGAGGAGTCATCCTCTAAACCAAAACCATCCCGGTTTTCATCCGTGTCCATCCGTGTGTATCCGTGGTTAGAATTGTTTTAAAAACCCCGCACCGAAGCACAAAGCCGTTCCCAACCCAAAAATATCTTTATCTCCTTTTCCCTCACAAGCTTCCAAATCCCGGCCCGCAGTTCCACCCTCACTCCATGCTAAAAACAGACCGAGGAATCTATCGCCCGGCCCCCGCGCCGGGCCCCAAAAACGAACAAAAATGCCACCCACACACCTAATTTTCAAAACGAACCCAAAATCGCACCCAACCAATTCACACCACACAACTTGCGCGAAAAAAAACGAACCCACCGCACCCCCCAACATCGGGCTCCACTTAAGGGGTATAATCACAGCGGATGGAGAATCGGATCCGGGTACTGGTAGCCAAGCCGGGACTCGACGGTCACGATCGCGGCGCAAAAGTGATTGCGCGTGCGTTACGTGATGCGGGAATGGAAGTCATTTATACCGGCTTAAGGCAAACACCAGAAATGATCGTGAGCGCGGCCCTGCAAGAAGACGTGCAGGTTATCGGGCTGTCGATTCTTTCCGGTGCGCACAACGCTATTGTGCCGAAAGTATTGGAACTTCTTCGTGAGAAGAAGATGAACGATGTGCAGGTAGTGGTGGGCGGTATCATCCCTGATGACGATGCCGCTGAGCTAATGAAGCTAGGAGTAGCCGCCGTTTTCCAGCCAGGGGCGTCGCTCGAGGAAATTGTGAATTTCCTCAGAAGCGCCGTCTACAAAAGGAATGAATGAAAAGATGCCGGAAAGACTTAACATCGCCGTTTTTGTCGACTATGACAATATTGAAATCGGCGTGAAATCAACCCTACGGCGCGAGTTTGATGTCTCACTCGCGCTCGACGCGCTTAAAGAACGCGGCGATGTCGTAGCTAAATTCGCGTACGCAAACTGGGGCCGCCAGGAAGGCGCAACCCGGCAGATGGCCGAAAACGCCGTGCAGATGGTGCAACGACTGCCATCCCCGCGCGGCGATAAAAACGGAGCGGATATCAACCTCGCCCTCGACGCCCTGGAAATGGCCTTCACGCACAACCATGTGAACGCGTTTGCCATCATCAGCGGCGACAGCGATTTTATCCCGCTCGTCAACAAACTGAAAGAATACGGCAAGACCGTTTTCGTTGTCGGTGGCAAGGCCTTCACCAGTAACATCCTGCAGCAGAATTGCCACGAATTCGTGAGCTATGAATCGCTGCTCGATGACCCTGCACGCGCCTCCAAAGCGCCGCCTCCGCAGCAGCAACAGGTCGAATCCACCGCACCTCGCCTGCACGTCAGCGACCGCCCGCCGCAGCCGCAGCAACAACAAGGCGAGCGCGATCGTCAGCAGAACGACCGTCCGCAGCAGTCGCAGAGTCTCCCGCGCGAACGCCGCAACCGCCCTGCCCCTCTCGATCTGGGCCAGGCCATGCCGCTTGTGGAACGCGCTCTGCAAGTCCTCGAACGCCGCGAGGTGCAGCCCCAACTCGGCTTGCTCAAGAGCACCATGCTTCAGCTGGATCCCGCCTTTAGCGAAAAGGCATACGGCGCCGGCAGCTTCTCCGAATTTGTCGACAAGCTGAAGAAGCTTGAACTCGTCACCGTCGGCGGCAGCGAAGGGCGCTACACCATCCAACGCAAATCCAGCGTGGTGGCCAGCGAACGCGCTGCGCAAAAGCCCGAACTCGCGCTGCCTGGTCTGCGCGACGTGCTCGAAACGCACCGCTTCGAACTCGAAACCGAATCAAGCATTGCGCTTGACGATCTCGCCGCATGGATGACCGAAGAGCAGCCCAAGTTCGACTACAAGGACTACGGCTTCCAGGCCTTCTCTGAATTCCTCAACTTCGCCCAGGACAAGACCGTTGTCCGGTTGGAGATGGACGAAGAAAAGGGCCTCAAGGTCTCCTTGGGCGCTGAATTCTATCCGCCCGCTCCGCCGCCCGCTCCGCCAGAGCCGGAATTCGACGAAGAAGAAGAAGACGAAGTGCAGCCCATCGTCATCGGCCAACCCAGCCGCGTGGCGCCCACTCCGGAACCGGATCCCGATACCAAACCGAAGCGTGCCCGCGCACCCCGTGCGCCGCGCCGCAAAACGGCTCCGCATGAGTCCGCATCTTCTCGCCCGGCAACACGCAAGCCACGTACAACCACTACGTCTCGCACGCGCAAACCGCCGCAAGGGAACGCATGATCGAACGCTACACTTACCCAGGGGCCGCCACACCGCGTGGCCCCTACTCGCACGCTGTCCGCGCCGGAGACTTTATCTATGTCTCCGGCACCACTCCCATTGATCCTATAACGAACGAGTACTCCTACGGCGACATCCAACACGAAACCCGATTGGTGCTTAACAATATCAAAAGAATTTTGGAGGCCAGCGGTTCTGGTTTGTCAGATGTTGTGAAGTGCTCTGTGTTCCTGAAATCCGGCGTCGACTTCGCTGCAATGAACGAAGTCTACGCCGAATTCTTCGGGGAACAGAAACCGGCCCGCACCACTGTCGAAGCGAAGTTTGCCAATACCACGATGAAGATCGAAATCGACTGCATCGCTTACCAACCGAAATGAACGCCGCCGCCGAAGCTCGCAAGCTGATTCTTCTCCGGTGTGTCGGCGCTCTGGCCACCAACAGTCTCCGCAGTCCTGGCTGGCCTTATTCGGCGATGTTGCCTTATGCGGTTGACGCTTCCGGCAGGCCCCTTTTTCTGATCTCGACCTTGGCCGCTCACACCAAGGACCTGCTCGCCGACCCGCGCGCTTCCCTCCAGATCACCGCCGATCTGGAAGAAGAAATTGCGCGCACCCCGCGCATGACGCTGATGGGCAAAGTGGAGCCCGTGCCGGCCGAGGATTGGCCAGCCGCCCGAGCCGCCTACTTCGAAAGTTTCCCCGAGGCGGAATCCTGGGCTCATCTGGGCGACTTCGCTTTTTACCGGTTGGAACCGGTAGAGATCCACTACGTCGGCGGATTCGCCGCCGCGGCCTGGGTCACGCCGGCCGATTATTTGTCCGCTTTGGGATAGACCAGCGGAAAGCCTTTTTCGCGATAAGGGATCATGGCGCATAGCGAAATCTGCTTGTAGCCATTTTTCGCCAGGATCTCGGCCGCCTTCTTTGCTCGCACGCCGCGCTGGCACGCGCTGACGATGCGCACGTCCTTGGGAATCTCACCAACGCGCTTTTCCAACTGGCTGATAGGAATGTTCACGTAGCCTTTAACGGTACCGAACTGTTCCAATTCGCTTGGTTCGCGCACGTCCAGAAAATAGAACTTCGCGTTCGAGTCGATAAGGCTTTTCAACTCGTCAGGCGTCACCATTGGGAAGTCGTTGGTCTGCGCCAAAAGCGCCGCAACCGGTAAAGAGAGCAGAAAGAAGCGTCTTCGCATCAAGTCATTATACCCGGATTAATCCTAAGTAAAGAAAAAGATCGAAGCGCCGATGGATATCTGGGTGGCGAATATTGGGCGAATCCATCCGGTAAATCAATCGTTTACAGAGCAGGTGATCATGGTGTCTGAAGCAAAAAAAGTATTGTGGCTTGGTTCTCCTCGCGAGTCAATGGAAGGAACCTTCTCCATTGCGCATACGGAATCGGTGGCAGAGGCTTTGTCGCGCTTGAGAACGAATTCGCAGCACGCGGTAGTGGTTTCTTTGCCCCTTGAGGCGTGGTCGGCCGAGGAGATTCTTGAAGAGATTCAACGGATTGACGCCAGGCTGCCGGTAATCATTCTCGATCCTGCCTGTACTATCGAAGGCGCTCTTCGCTTGGCAAAGTTGGGAGCCTACTACTACGGCAATGGCCCAATTGAAAAGACGCTCGACGGAGCCACTGCCTACCACGAAAGCATCTGTGGCGCGCCGCGTTCCAACGAACCGTGGCGTAAAATCCTGATCGGCGAAAGTTTGGCCATGCGTCAAGTTGGTGACGTCATCCGCCTGATTGCCGCGCGGCGAAGCACCGTATTGATCACCGGTGAAACCGGCACAGGTAAAGAAATGGTGGCACGTGCCATCCATATGGCCAGCGGCCGCTCCGCAATGCCGATGGTCGCCGTCAACTGCACTGCCCTGCCTGAAAATCTCTTGGAAGCGGAACTGTTCGGACATGTGCGCGGCGCCTTCACCGGAGCCATCCAAAACCGCGTTGGACGCTTTGAGCAGGCCCACCGCAGCACCATGTTCCTGGATGAAATCGGAGATATGCCGATTGAGATTCAAGCCAAGCTTCTGCGCGTCTTACAGGAACGTGAGTTCCAACGCATCGGAAGCTCTGAGACGGTCCAGGTGGATGCGCGTGTGATCGCCGCATCGAATATCGACATGCAGGAGAAGATTCGCGCCGGCAGGTTCCGTGAAGACCTGTTTTATCGCCTGAATGTGGTGCCCATTTCTCTCCCCGCGTTGCGCGAGCGCGCCGGCGACATTCCCATTCTGGTCAATCATTTCCTCGAGAAGATTTGCAAACAGGAAGGTCTTGGCACGAAGACCGTCAGCCGCGAAACCATTGACCGGCTGGGAACATATAGTTGGCCCGGTAATGTTCGCCAGTTGGAGAACGCGGTTGAGATGGCTGTCGCCATGAGCGGTGACCGGTCCGCGCTTTTCCCGGGCGATTTCCCGCTGCCCTCGCCGTCGCAATACAAAGACATCCCCAGTCCGAATCGGGAGATATCCGTCCCGGAAGGCGGTCTTGATTTCGAACGCACCGTTGGCAGGCTGGAGCGGGCCCTCATTGAACAGGCGTTGCGCCATACAGGTGGGAACAAAAAACAAGCGGCCGATATGCTGCGCTTGAAACGGACAACACTGACTGCGAAGTTGAAGAGCCTCGCCGCCGCCGGATAAAGCTTGTGACAAAGGTCCGGCAGGCGGAATCGCTTGCCCCACCAGCGGCTGTAAGTGGTTGACGTTCAATGGTGGCGCAGGCGGTTTCGCCTGCGTGGTTTCGGCTTTTGGGCTTCTGCCACAGGCTGTAAAGCCTATAAAACTAACGTCGCGTAAGTTCTTGCCGATAAGCAGGTACAAAGCCATGGCTGACAAAACGGTCCGCAGAAAGCCTAATCCGATACTGGTTGTGGATGACGAGGAACTAAACCGCGAAGTTCTCTCGCGGCGGCTGCGCAAAGCTGGCTATCAGGTCGAGGTAGCCTCCGATGCGGCGAGCGCGCTCGAAATTATCAAGCAGCACGAGTTGGAAATGGTACTGCTTGATAGCATGATGCCCGGAATGAATGGCTTAGATCTGCTACGCCTGTTGCGTGGCGCGTACAGCCCATCGGACTTGCCCGTGCTCATGGTGACCGCGCTGAGTGAAAGCGATCGCATGGTGGAGGCGTTGGAACTCGGCGCCAATGACTACATTACCAAGCCCATCGACTTCCCTGTTGTCCTGGCCCGCATTAAGACCCAAGTCATCCGCAAAGATGCTGAGTCTGCCTTGCGCGAAAGTGAAGAGCGCCACTCTCTGGCGGCTTTAGGCGCCAACGATGGCATCTGGGATTGGGATTTAACAACCGATATCATCTACTATTCAGACCGCTGGAAAGAAATGCTAGGTTACTCCCTGTCTGAGATTGGGGTTAGCCCGCAGGAGTGGTTGGGCCGGGTTCACCCCGAAGAATTCAAAGACCTGATGGCCGAGTTGAACATGCACCGGGCTCAGGGTAGCCCCGGCACATTCTTTTACGAGCATCGGATCCTTCACAAAGATGGCACTTACCGCTGGGTTCTTAGCCGGGGCTTGGTGCGCCGCGACAGGAATGGAGTAGCCTGCCGCATTGCAGGATCGCTGACTGATATCACACAAAGCAAATCGTTCGATTCCCTTACCGGACTTCCGAATCGCGGCATGTTCCTGGAAGTGCTTTCGCAGGCCCTGGTAAATGCGGATCGGGACACGCAGCAGGCATTTACGCTGCTCTTCCTCGATCTCGATCGCTTTAAAATCGTCAACGAAAGCATGGGCCATCTGGCCGGCGACGAACTGCTGAACGAAGTAGCCCGCCGGTTGAGGTTCTCTGTCCGCTGCGATCTGATCAACGAACGTCCAAATGACTTCGTGGCCCGTTTAGGTGGCGACGAATTTGGTATCATCCTCGCGCAGACGATGACGGAAGCCAATGCCATGACTGCCGTGCGCAGGCTGCAGGATCAACTCCAAAAGCCCATGATCATCGAAGGCCGCGAGATCTTCCCCAAAGCCAGCATCGGGATTGCGATCTGGAAGCCTGGCTATAGCTCCAACGCGGAAATTCTGCGCGATGCCGATACGGCAATGTACCGCGCGAAATCGAGGGGCCGTTCCCAAGCAGTTCTCTTTAACACTGAAATGCGAACGCGCGCGGTGGAACGGATGGAGCTCGAATCCAGCCTTTTGCGCGCCATTGAGCAGAAGCAGTTCGTGGTCTACTATCAACCGACTATCTGCTTGAAAGAGTCAAAGCTGGTTGGTTTTGAAGCGCTCGTCCGCTGGAACCATCCGCAAAAGGGCATTCTCGCTCCTCTCCACTTTATTCAAGTAGCGGAAGAGACCGGACTCATTGTGCAGATTGGAATGCAGGTGCTTCGGGAAGCCTGCGTCACAACCCGCCGATGGCAAGCGGAGTTTCCGCAAACCCCTCCTATCGATGTCAGCGTCAACATGTCAGTTCGGCAAATGCGGCACTTTGGCGTTGTCGACGAAGTCAGCAAGGTTCTCAAAGAAACAGAGCTGCCTCCCGAATTGCTGAAGCTGGAGATCACCGAAAGCGTCCTGATTGACGACATCCAATCTGCCGCGCGCGTTCTTTATGGCTTGAAGTCCTTGGGCATCGGCTTGAAGATCGATGATTTCGGGACCGGGTATTCCTCGCTGCAATACCTGACCCGCCTGCCGTTCGATACGCTGAAGATCGACCGGTCGTTTGTCACTCATATGTGCGTCGATGAACAGTCGCACGACGTCATTCGCACCATTGCCGATTTGGCGAAGAGTTTGAACATGGATGTCGTGGCGGAGGGCGTTGAGGCTGAGGACCAGGCGAAGGAACTGCTCGGCCTCGGTTGCGGCTATGCACAGGGCTATCTCTTCGCCAAGCCTCTCTCCACATCCGATGCGGAACTTTACATAAGAAAGTCCCAGCAGATTTAAGCGCAAGCGTGGTTCATGCAACAATACTTCCATGACCCCAGAGATGTGGAACCTGACTGTGCCGATCCTCGAGAAGATGGCCCGGCCGATAATCGTGTATTTCTTTCTCGTAGTGCTTCTGCGCGTATTCGGAAAACGCGAGTTGGCGCAACTGAATCCGTTTGACCTGGTTGTGCTGCTATCGCTTTCCAACACAGTCCAGAACGCGATCATCGGCAACGACAATTCTGTCACCGGAGGACTGATCGGAGCGGCAACGCTGCTTTCCGTCAACTATCTGGTTGTTCGTTTCCTGTTCAAACACCGGCGTCTGGATAGTATTGTGGAAGGCAGCGCGACGCAATTGATGAAGCATGGCAAGGTCGACAACGCAGCTCTCGCCAAGGAGTTGTTGACGCCGAACGAATTGCTGTCGGTCGCGCACCGTCAAGGTTTCTGTTCACTCGACGAAATTGACTCAGCTGTGATCGAACCGGGCGGGACATTTTTCCTGCAAGGAAAAACTCCGCCGGTTGCCGACAAGCGTCACAAAGAGCTGCTCGACCGTTTAGACAAACTCAGCGCGGAAATCGCCGTGCTCAAGAAAGGCTCCAATGCCAAAGCTAATTGAAAAACCAACGCGCATCCAATCGGCGGGCAACAAGCCCAAGCTCATTGACGAATACATTGGGCGCGTCAACAGCGGCTCATCGGCCGCCAGCATCGCCCATATGCGCAGCCCATCGGGTTGGGTGGAGCCTGGGCAGACGCCGGAGTTTGACGAGTACACGATTGTGCTGAAGGGAATGATCCAGGTGGAGTATAACGGCGGGTCAACGGAGGTTCATGCAGGCCAGGCGATTATCACTTACGCCGGCGAATGGATTCGTTACAGCACTCCCGGACCCGAAGGCGCGGAATACATTGCGGTTTGTCTGCCTGCCTTTGCGATGGACACAGTCCACCGCGACGACGATTAACGGCGCGCGGCGGCGCTGGCACTGGAGGGGCGCAATTGCGCATCTTCCAGTTGTTTCGCTTGTTGGTAGGTATAGATCATGCGGTGGATCACGGTCAGGTTGCCCATCACCGCAATCACCCACAGCACTTGCGCCATGTGACTGAACAGTGCCCCGATGATCAAAAGTACGACGCGCTCCGGCCGTTCCATGAAGCCAACCTTGCACAGCGGGATTGTGTTTTCAGCGCGGGCGCGGGTGTAGCTGATCATCACCGAAGCGGTCATCACAATCGCCGTGAGCACAACATATAGATAACGGTTGATGGAGGCGTAGTAAACCAGCAAGCCCATCAACAATCCGAGATCGGAGTAGCGGTCGACCACGGAATCAAAGAACCCGCCGAAGCGCGTCACCTGATTGGTTTCGCGGGCCACTCGCCCGTCCACCATGTCGAAGATGCCCGCGCCGAGAATCACCAGGCCTGCCTGAAAGAACTGTCCACCGGCCAGCAACACGGCGGCCCAGATGTTGATGAAGAATCCAATGGCAGTAAGGGCGTTGGGGTGAATCTTCGATAACGCCAAGCCGCGCACGATCAGGCGTATCACCTTGTTGCACGACTTGCCTATGCCTTCTGTCAATGTCATATACTACTGCCCTTTACTGTCTCGCCCTTGTACTGCCGCCACTATTCAGCTGCGTCGTGCATGGTCTTCAACTTCAGTATTTCCATGTCACGGATGCCGCCTGGACTGGGGATTTTTACTTCGTCCCCAACTTTCTTGTTCAACAAACCACGGCCGATGGGGGAACTGGTGCTGATCAGTCCCTTGGTAATGTCCGCCTCTTCACTGGTGCAGAGGTGGTAGGTTACTTCCTCATCTTTCTGCAGATCCAAGACCACAACGGTGGAGCCGAGTCCGGCACGATCGCGTGGAATGCGCGACATGTCGATCATCGACAGCTCTCCCAACCGTTTCTTCAGCTGGCCGATCCGGGCGTTGACAAACCCCTGCCGCTCCTTGGCCGCGTGGTACTCGGCGTTCTCACTCAAGTCGCCCAATTCCCGAGCTCGCAAGATCTCTTTGGGCAATTCGTTCCGCATCTCGTACTCGAGCTGCGCTATTTCGTCCTGAAGTTTTTTCTTTACGTCTTGCATGGTTGGGGCGTTAACCCCATCTGCCTATTATAAACACCGCGCCGCCTTACTGCACCATCACAGTGGAAAGTTTAGAGGCTACCCCGTTTACGGAAACGGAAATTGGCTGGATTCCAGTGGGCGCGGAAGTGGGCACAATCACGTTCAACTGATACAGGCCGACGAAGCCCGGCGCAAGACCGCTGAACAACACCTGGGCTTGACTGCCGCCGATGTTCACAACGGGAACTGTTGCTGTACGCGCCAATGGTTCGGCGGAAGGAGCGGGCTCACCTGAGGACTGCGGGACATCGACTGGGCCGAGTCCGTTGGCGTAGATCTGAATCGGGCGTCCGCGCTTGGCACCATTGGCTGAACCGAGCAGGGCGAAGTTTTCATCGAGTGCGGCGATCATTGATTTGCCGCTGGCCTGCTCCAGATACTCGAAGAATGCCGGTGAGTAGTCGTTCAGCTGGATGGTGGAGGCGAGTGTGGAGAAATCGCCGAGGCTTACTTTGACCAGAGCCGAACTCTTGCCTTGCAGTTCCCACGGCACCTGCACGTTGACTTGCCCAGGGCTGACGAAGTGAATGTGGCCGGGATAACTTTCCTGCTTGCCTGGAACATCGAAGCTGACGCTGACGCCGGCGAGCGAGAGCGGCAACGATGAGGTGCTTTCTACTCGTAGAATTTCGCTGAGTCCGCTGCCGAAGATGGAGATGAAGGAGCCCGGCGCGATGCCGCTGCCAAGCGCGCCGCTGGCTGCATTGACCACGCCACCATCGCGCATGGAAAGTTCAGGAATTACCTTACCTTTGAATTCCACAAGAATGCCATCGCCTTCACCGGTGAAGGTCTGCTCGCCGAGGGCGGAGCCCGCAAACACAGTGGCCTGGGCGATGCCAAGGTTATCGGTGACGACGGTGGTTGAATCGACCGCGCCGCCGGAGTAGGAATCGAAGTGCACGGGCACGTTAGGTACCGGCAAGCCGTAGGCATCCACAATCTTCATCAAAAAATAAGGGATGTTGGGGCGCTTGGTGGGCAAGGCTACGAAGCCATCGCCGATGAGCGGAAATGCATCGTATGCTTGGCCATCGCTCACGATGTACATGTACGGGATGTGGAGCGCAGTTGCCGCGCCTTTCACGTTGATGACTCCCTCATACATGCCGGGCGAAGGAACTGTGCCGCTCAACTGCACGGTGATTGTGCCGCTGCGTCCGGCGGCGACTGTGAGAGTTGCGGGAGTGACGGTCACCTTGGCGAGCGTGTCTGTATCGCGCTGGGCAACTGCGAACGAGAGGGTGGCCGATGTGGTGCCGGTGTTGAAGACGGTGATGGTCTTCGATACAGGGAGCTTTGCGGGGTTGGCGAAGGCGACCGAAGGCGGATCGAACATCACGTTGGCCTTGAGCGCTTCGCCGACATTCAGCTTGCCGCCGCCGGCTCCAACGGCTCGCGCTGGAATGGGCTGGTTGTCCTGGTCGAAGTCGGTGATGCCGCTCGATCCGGTGTTGACGAGCGCGGATTTGACCTGGGCTGCGGTGAGCGCGTGATTGTTCTGCAACACCAGCGCGGCGGCGCCTGCAACCATGGGGGCGGCGAAGCTTGTGCCCTGCGTGCTTGTGAAGCCGGAGGCGGAGTAGAGATCGCCGTTTTGATCGAGGCTTTGCGTGGCGACCCAGATGTCTGTTCCTACGGCGACGAGGTCAGGCTTGATGCCGTTGTCGCCAATGTTCGGGCCTTCCGAGGAAAACCATGCGATGGCGTCCGGTGTGCTGTCGGCGGCCTTCAACGACGGATCGATTGTGGCGGTGATGTTTGGCGCCGCTGCGAGCGACGCTTTGATGGCGCGCCCGTCGGCTTTGCCGATGAACGCCATGGGAATGGAAGTTTGCTGCGTGGAGAAAGGCGGCACAACGGAATCGTCGCCATCCACGTTATAGACCACCACGGCCACTGCGCCAGCGGCTTGGGCGATGTTGATTTTGGTTTCGTAGGAGCAGTTGCCGCGCAGGATGAGTGCTATCGTGCCAGTGAGCGAGTTGGCGGGGAGGGCGGCACAGGCACGCCCGTCGTCGTTACCCGTTGCGACATCGCGTATCGGCGCTGAGAGGGGCGCATTGAAGCGTGGGCCGTCGCGGGTCATCAGTGCCGCCGCTGTCTGCGTGGCGTATGGGTTGGAGAGGGAGACAGACGCGAAGAAGTTGTGCGCGTTGGTGGTCGCGCCAACGGCGATGGCTGATGGCGCATTGGCGGGTGAATTGATGGTGTTCATGGTCGGCGATTGTCCGCCGATGTTGCCATCGTTACCGGCGCTCACCACCACGACCATTCCGCGGCTGGTGGCGGTGGCAACGGCTGCGGTGAGCAGATCGCAAGGGACTCCGGCATTGTTGCCGCAGGTGTCGCCGCTATCGGCGGCGGCCCAGGCGGCGGGGCGTGCGGTGGAGAGTGACGCGACGTCGAAACCGTCATCGAAGGCATCGCTAAGAGCCTGCACGACAATGTCGTCGTAGGTGTAGTCGTGGATGCCGGGCGAACCGTAAATCTTGTAATTGCCGAGGAAGGCTTTGGGCGCCACGCCGCTGATGGTGATGCCGTTGGCGGTGAGGGGGACGCCGGCGGCGATCATGGCGGCGGCGGTTCCGTGGCCGACGTGGTCGCGCGGGGTTGTGTCGTCGGGGCGGGTGTTGCCGGGCGAGGCGAAGACCAATTTGTTTACGTAGCTGCGGGCGGCGATGACTTTGTTGGTGGCGTATTTGCAGTCGTTGCCGGTGCAGACGGGGTAGCCGGTGGGGTAGGTGAGGCTCGGGTCCTGGAAGGCGGGGTTGTTTTGATCGATGCCGCTATCGAGGATGGCGATGCGGATTCCGGTGCCGGCGTTGGTGGCGCCGCCTAGCGCGGTCCATGCGGCGGGGGCGTTGACGAGGGGGAGGGCTTTGTCCATTGCGCGGTGTAGGCGCTGCAGGGGCTGGACGTATTTCACGCCGGGGAGGGCGCGAAGGGCGGCGAGGTCGGCGGGGGTGGCTTCGACGAACAGGGCATTGGCGAGAGTTTGGACGCTGCCGGTGATGTGGATCTTGCGCTGATCAAGGGTTGCGCGCAGGGTGGCGTGGGCGGCGGCGAGCTTGCGACGGTGTTGGGTGGCGGGGTCGGAGCGTGTGGTGAGGACTTCGGCGACGGGTGGGTCAGTCAGGACGATGGCGTAGCGTTGGAGGCCCTGGGCGGCGGCCAGGGTGCTTGATAGCGCGAAGACAAGCGCACGGATTCCGAACATAGTGTGGCGACGATCCCCTTCTTGTAGTTAAACCCGCTCGATACGGACCTGCCCCGGCGCGGGGTTGGCAAGTTTACCTGTGGGCGCGGGGGATGCGGCGGTTCTCTGATCCCATGATAGCTTGGGGGTGGGGTGGGGCTTGGTGACAGCGTTAACGCGACGTCTTGTTTTTGCTTGTTTGAAGGTCTGGATTGAGGTTCTCAAAAACAATTAACCACGGATGCTCACGGATGGACACGGATAAAACTGGTATCGATATTGACCGTGAATCAGAGATTGCCCTGTGAATCTCGATTGAAAGTCTGACGCTGCAAGGGCTACAATTGGCTCATGATGGAGCAACTGGAAGCTGTGCACGAAGGCGGGGTTCTGCTCCCTTTGGCGCCTCTGGCGCTTGCCGAGAGCCAGCATGTTCTCCTGACTATCACGAACGTTCCGGAAGCGCAGGCGGACACCAGTCGAGCTGCGGAGCAGGAATGGATCCGTCTTCATGGGGCTGATTTTTGCGGAGAGTGGGTGGCGCATCAGGGCAGCGAGATCATCAGCCATGGAGCGAAGGCGCGTGCCAAAGGGGTTGCACGTCCATTGATGGTACACCTGCCGGATGAGCCGGGGCGGCCTTCCGCTGGTTGGGTTTGATGCCACGAATTGATTTCACGCACTGCTTGAGGCATCCAGTTACTGTTAAGGGATCAAAAGTGAGCAAGAGGGGAAACGCGCAATGAGTATTACACTCGACCTAAATCCAGAAATCGAGAACAGCCTGCTTATCCAGGCCACTGCTCGCGGGGTGACACTCACCGAGTTCGCGGAAGAGGTGCTGGTACGGGAAGCTCACGTCGCCAATAAGGGACCAGTGCCTTCGCCTGAACGCACCGGGCAAGCGCTCATTGATGTGTGCGCCGAGATTCGCGGCATTCTTAGCGATGAGGAGATTGATACGATGTTTGGGCGTAATCGTTCTCAGAGCCGCCCGGTGAACTTAGATTGAGTGGGCGATTTCTACTCGATACGAACGTCGTTTCGGAGTTATCGAGATCACGAATCGAACCGAAAGTTCAATGTTGGATTGCCGCGCAAAAGTTAGGAACCTTACTGATCAGCGTAGTTACCATCGGTGAAATGGAGAAAGGTTTCACAACGATGAAGGATCTGCAAAGACGGTCGCGGCTGGAGTCATGGCTCGAACAAAAGCTGATTGAATTGTTTCATGGGCATGTTTTGCCCGTCACTCAAGCTGTCGCGAAACGTTGGGGACGTTACGATGGTCTACGGCAAATGGTTGGTCGACCAATTGCGGTCCCCGACGGCCTGATCGCGGCCACTGCCCTTGAACACGGCTTAACCATAGTGACGCGCAACGTGAAAGATTTCGAGGGGCTTGGTTTGACGATCCTCAACCCTTGGGAATGATGAGGAGTGTGCTTGTCCGGCTCCTTTGTTGGTGCATGCTGGCCCTTTAATCAAGTTAAAGGTTGTGGTTCCGTTATGAAGGTAGAAACCGTCCGCTGGAACATCAAGGTATCGAAGGACACCGATGTAACTCTTCGTGCCCATCTTCGGGCTCGGGGCGCGAAGCCGGGCGACCGCTCGAAGTTCATCGCGGAGGCTGTGCGGAGGCGTGTGCTTCAATGTACGGTCCAGGAGATCTGGGCGCGGAATGCGGATGCGAACCCGGATGAGATTCAGCGGAATGCGGATCAAGTGGTCAGCGAGGTTCTGGCTGAGCGCGCGGACGAGTCTACACCTAAATAGGCGCGGCCTTCATGCCTTCCTATGTTTAGTCAGCAGCGTTTCCACCGGGTCAGTTGGAATTCGGAAGTTGGTACGCTTTAGGTCGCCGATTGCTTGGGAAAAATTAAGGAGGCCGCTCTCCGCTGCCAGATCGAGCACTCCCAGCGTTCCGGTGACTACAAGCCCTCTTTGTCTTGCTAAGAGAAACCCTTATCGTTCGTCTATAGAAGCAAATCGGTGTGAAGCGCCTCAGCCAGAGCGATAGCGGCTGTTTCTCCTGCGTCCAAATCTTTCCACGAGAGGATTGGCGGGAGGGGCGCCAGCCACTGAGGAGGATTCGCCATCCAGTTTTGGATCTCTGGCGGGGCATCAGCGTCTTTGAGTTCTGCTTCTAGGCGGTGGGAAAGATCACTCTACCGAACGGGTGGTATCTCAACGCGGCCAATCAGGATCAGATAGTTGATTGGGCTGGTATCGGCAATGACTAACTGCATGAGTTAGAACCCGAGGCTTTTCAGCGCTGCCCTTTCCTGCTCGAAATCTTCGAGGGTGTAGTCTTCATAAACGCCATGAGCCTTCAGAAATCCGTCCAGTTTCCACAGTATCCCGAAGCCAAGCAAACGCCGTAATTCGGGCTTGGTAATACGTTGCTGTTTGAATTCTTCGAGGGCGCAACGTGCCAAATCGCCGTCGGCCTCGCGCATGTGGCTGGCGCTGTCGTCGGGAATGTGGACGGTGACTTCCATAAGACCACGCTACTTTGTCGTCGTGGAGGAGTGCGTGAATTTTCTGGGGTTCCGGCTTACCCCCATGCATCAAAGACATCGATTGGTAGCACGCGCGCGGCTTGGCCACTTTGGACTGGGTGAGAAAGCAACATCAGACATCCTGACCTCGGCGGGGAATTCTGCCGCCAAGTGGAAATTCGATTGATCTCGAAAGACCGCTTACTGACGTGCGCGGCTGGGTTAGTGGCAGGCAACCGCTAGCCGAAGCCGCGCACGTCAGTAAGCGGTTTGGGCTCATGCTAATTTCCGTGGAGGTTAGGATGTCTGAATATCAACTGCTGCTCACTGGCTCGACCGGAGTAGGCAAATCTTTCCTGGCGACCGCTCTGGCGCAAAAGGTCTGCCGGGGCGGATTTACGGCGTTCTCCAGATGGGTGGGGCAATTGTTCCGCAGTTGTACAAGACTATCCCGATTAGAAGCTGGCGACCTATGGTAAACTCTATTGAAATCGGCAACATGGAGAGCCCAGCCCCCGCAACCCGTCCGGCATCTCAACCCCAACTGGCCCCAATTCTCGCGGCACGGGCGATCGCAATTCTGGTCTCCCGAAAACACAATGCGCCGCTTTATGCAATGCGGGGCTGCGAGGATCTGGATCTGCGGTATTCGGCGCTGAAGCGCACGCTCTTGTTGTCCGGCCGGACCCGGCAGCCCAATTCGGAACTTGATCTCGAAGCACTACATGCGCGCATATTGGAGCGGACCGGTGCAAGCGCGGGGTTTCATTCCCGGTTGGACCAGGCCATCGGCAGATTTCCTTCCAACTTCGGACAACTCGCGATGCGTGTAGTGGATGACTGGGAGAACTTGAGAGGTCCGTTAGCGGACGAACTGAAGGAGAAGGCCAGGCAGGGCGAAGCCTGGATTGTTAGTGCGACCAGCGGGTGGAAACCTGAATTCAGGGCCATGATTGAAGCAGAATTGCTGCACGTGGCACGACTGCTGTTTCTGTTCACCAACGTCTGGGTGTTGCGCCGCTGCGCGCCGCTGCTGTGCAATCCGCCAGTGGACGTTCGTAAGGAGGTGCGTGACTTTCCGGCCCTCGACTTTGCAGCGGCCCTCGATGATGAGCTGGACGAGATTGAAAAACTTCGCGGGGCCGGGAGCGAATCTGCTAAGGCGGGGCACCCGGTAACAAGGGCGGACCGCGCCGGTCTGGCCGGCCTCGCATTTTCCGGAGGAGGAATTCGCAGCGCGACATTTAATCTGGGAATACTCCAGTTTCTGGGCGACAATGAAATGCTGAAGCCCTTTGATTATCTTTCTACCGTCTCCGGCGGCGGATATATAGGTGCGTGGCTGCATGCCTGGATTCACCACTCGGACGAGGCGGCGAAAAAAGAGGAAGTCAAAGTTCCCGGGATCGACTATGTGCAGGACTGCCTTTCACCCAAGAACGTTCCCGATCCGGAGAACGACAAGACGGCACCAATTCGCTTCCTGCGGCGTTACAGCAACTATCTGACACCCCAGAAGGGGCTGCTGAGCGCAGACATGTGGACGATGCTCACTATATGGGTCCGGAACAGCTTTCTTAACCTGACCATCCTGGCCCT
>CAIRSA010000480.1 GCA_903881085.1 uncultured Acidobacteriia bacterium | reverse complement strand
GGCTGTGCTTATTCAGGTCGGTTGTGACCTCAGCGGTGGCGCCAGCTGCAAGTGCGCCGCGGGACCCCATTGCCTCCATGTCGGGCCGGGTGTGCCGCCGCATGAGCGCCGACTTACAGCCTTCGCCAGGTGAGTTATCTGATTCACAAATTCCCTGCCGTCGTCCATACCGCGGCCGATGGCCCGCAAGGGCGATTGGTGACTTTCACACAGGGGCGTCCCATAATTATTTTACCCCGCCATGCACGCGGTTTCACGTTGGAGGCCATCCCATGCTCGAGGTCAAGATCCAACGCTGCACTGCGACCGACCCCTCGGTCGCGCCTCAGTGCTGTCGGCGTCGTCGGAAAGGATCCCTGCGACACTGCGATCCGCCTGCTCATGCGTCCCCAGGCCCGCCGCTGCCGCCAACATCACACCAGCCTGGCCCGCTTCTGCACCGCGCGGCAGAGGCGGCGGCTTAGACAGTGGGTACATGTCGCGCACCTACAGGACCCATCGCATCCGAGTCCGCCAGCCTGATCGAACGCCCGGCCTTCGAATCGACGGAGAGGCGGTGCGACAGTCCAGTTCCTCCATCACCTCCCACCCCCATCCATTCGCAAGATCCCTCACGGGGAAATCAAGAAAGACAAATTAACCGCTGGCAGTTGCGCTCTGTGCCAGCTTGGTACTCTTCTCCTTCTCGAGAATCTCTTCCTCAATCGCCCGAACAGCTTCGTCAGGTAAAACGCGAACTTGAGTGCGCACAGGAACTCCGTTACAATACCCGCTCACAAATGTTGGACACCTTTTCTCGCAGCCAACGCCTTCGAGGGAAGAGCTCGGGCCGCTCTTTGAATTCTCGCCGAGTTTTGGCTTTTTGGGCAGCCTTTCCCCGGAATCCTCCAGCCGTTTGTGAATTGGCTTCGCATCTGGGGTGGTGAACATTTTCGTCGGTGACGATTCAATGGCAGGTGTAGATTTCGCCGAGAGGAGGCAAATACAAATGGCCTTCAAAAGCGTTGTTCCCACAGGTTTCATCAAACTCGAATTCACAAAAGCTGAAGCTGTAGCGTCAACTCCGTAAGGAAAGGTCAGAACCGAGTTTCGACTTGAGTTCTCCAAGAAAAGCTTCCAATGCTTCGGCGTGTACAAGAAGGTGGGGCATTCACGCGAATATAGAGCAGAGAACACCTGAGCTCCCCGGGATTTGTGGTACCAAAGTTGCCTTTCGGGAAATGCTGGGTTTGTTTTCGCCTCCGTGGCTATTATGGGCTGATCATTCGTATTGAGAAAACACACATCGGTTTGGCTGCGAAGGTCATATTCTTCGCGAGCCAGAAGTCCGCCCACTATTACCTTTGTTTGATCCCTTGCACCAACGAAGACACCAAGAGAAGTTGCAATGGTAGTGACCATTAGACCGAATGTCAACTCCACGGTTGCCTCTGTCTGGCCATCTGAAAGTGCCCGCAAACAATCAAAATGAAAGCGGACAGATCGTTCGGTATCTACCAAGTCATTGTATTGTTGTTTCCAGTTAGACGGAGCCCCAAGGCAGACCGCGAGATCATCCAAAGATCCAACATTCCTCACATTGCGG
>CAIRSA010000479.1 GCA_903881085.1 uncultured Acidobacteriia bacterium | reverse complement strand
TCGCAATTCAGTCTGCTTCATGCATCCATAATGATGCTTCTGTATTAAGTTGTCAATGTACTAGCGATTTCTTTCTTTCCGAAGTGTCGGATGGAGTCGTAGCTGGATCGCCGTCCGGGAGGTATTTGTTCAATATGCCGGCCACTGCAGGACACAACTTCACGCGCTTCGGAATCAGTTTGTCCAGTGCTTGGAGAAATGCCGCTGCGGAAAACGGCACCACCTGCAGCGTGACATGGGTTCGCTTGTTGGCGTGGTCCTCATCCACCGCCTCCACCGAGCGGAGCACTTGCTGGCCATCCCCATCGCCGAAGGCGAAGAGCAACTTGTCATTGGGCTTGAGCCGGGTGGACGTGCCGTCGAACCAGATTTCTTCCAGCGACGCCGCGTTCTTGATATCCTGCGGCCGCGTGGGCCGTGGCAGGATTTCATTCCAGGACGAACGCGCCTCAATCGATTGGCCGGTTTCGAAGGTCTGTGGCGCCTGCCCCGGTCCCGGCGTATTCTTGGCGGCGGTTCCCGCGGGGATCGTCACGCTGAAACCCTTCTGCAGCGTGAAGGCAAGATCCACACTGGAGGCGACACCCGGGCGTGGCTTGTATCCAACCAGACGGGCGAGTTCGACGATCGACCGGCGTTCCACCGCAGTGCGAAGATATCCTTCGTTGGCGATCCGTTCGTTGTAGAAGGTGAGCACGTCGCCAACCGTCGCCCAGGCGTCGAGCAGCGCGATGGCTGGATCGTTGCTTTCGCGCGTGGTCAGGTTGGTGAGCGCGGGATGGGCGTTCGACAACCGCGCCAGCATGGTTTCGCGGAATGTGCCCCAGGTGCCGGCACGGTAGGACAAGGCCGCCAGACCGGGACGGTTCGTCTCGTCCACCGGAGTCGCCACCTGAATTCCCTGACAGCATCCACAGTGCAGGACTCCATCGGTGCAAGAGGTGAAAGCACCTTGACAGCAACCACAGGGTTGGCTCATCGGCCACCTCCCAGAATCAGTTTGAGTTTCCCGTGCTCGGGGAACGATGGATCGTTGTCAAGCTGGGGAAGTTCCCACGCTTCCACGCGCAGAATGCCAGCGCCCAGTTCACCGGCATCGCTTTCGAACTCGCGCTGCAATTTGGTCACCGCCACATTTTCAACGCCGTCCACTGACTGCGCCAGCGCAACGATGCGGCTGACCATGACGCCCTGGCCGAGAGCCATGTTGTCGCCATGGAAGAAGCCCCTACGCCCAGCGGGCAGACGTCGATTGCTGAACAGGTCTAAGAGCGCCGCCTTCACATGGCCACGCAGGTATCCCGGTTTGACGCAGACAGAGATCTCAAGGTCGATCGGCACGAGTTCGGCCGTGCGGACTCGGAGATCGTGGAAGATGCGCCGGTAGCGGAAAAGATCGCGCTTGACCTTGTCCAGCAGGGAGGGGAGTTCGGTTTCGCCCACCGCGGCCAAAGGTTGCACGGTAACATCCGCTTCATACCAGCTTCCCGTCCAAACGAACCGCGCCTCGGACTTGCGAATGTCAGGCTCATATGGCGCGCGCGCGAGGGTTGCATAGTCATCCGGCGTGATTGCGCGTTGCAGCTTTTCGCGGAATGCGAAGGGAGCGAAAGTCCGCACGTTTTCAACCGGCTCAGGATCGATGCCTCCGCTGGCCGGCAAGGGATTCGTGATCCGCAGATCGACGCCGCTGAGCGCCCCACGCCAGAATACGATCTGAGTAATTGTGTTTGCCCCGACGTTGCCGGAGCGTCCGTTGCCAATGCGGTAGTTGGCCTGAAACTGCATGTCTGGATCGAGGGCCCGGCCCAGTACGCCATCGCCGAAGCGCAGATTCCCAATGCCCTGGTCGTCCACTTCAACCACGAAGCTGGCATCTTCCGGACCGCTGTTCAGCAGGTCGGGCTGCGCAGTCCAGACGGTGGAGTCCGCGGGCGACAGCAGTGAGATCCGAGGCACGGCTTTCGCCGGGTCCTGCGTGAGCAACGCTGAGGCGGGACTAATGCCGCGCAGATTTTCGGCATAGGTTAGCGGGCCACGAAGCAGCTTGGGACGGTAGACCCCGGCGGCCTGCATCGGATCGGTTGGATTCTCCGCGCCGCAGCATTTTTGCGGAATGTCGACTGCGGGAACCACCGGCTGATTCAATTCAGGATCGGGATTGACGGCCTGCGGATCTCGTATCAACCCGCCGTGATCCGCCAGGAATATGTTTCCGTAAGCCATGCTGATGCCGGTGAGGAGCTTGCATTGCGGCGCCTGGCCGATAGCCGAGATGCACAGCGGGAAACGCAGCGCGTCCTGGTTGCTCCAGGCAATTTCGGTGATCGTAGTGCCGTCGAGCGGGTCGGTCGCGGATCGGACACTGGTGAGGCGAACCACTTGCCGGTGCGTGGGGTCGGCGTCGCTCTGAAGGCCGGTGACCGGACCAATCCGTTCGGCGATCAACAGGAAATCGCCGGCCGCCAGTCCGAGCTTCTTTTTGTCCCCAACCAGAGTCGCGCGGGTTGCGCCGCGGGCGAAACAACACTCGGTATCGCTCCAGGTGTAGAAGGCAATCTCGTTGCGTCCTGGATTGAGGTGCAATGTGGCGGCGAGAGGTTGGAATACCTCGTAACCCGCGGGTTCGATTTGCTCCAGTTCGTAATTAACGGCGATGGTCTTGGGCTGGGGGAGCGGAAGGGTCGTCGTAAAGTAGAAATCCTGCGAGTTCAGATCCAGCGCGTGGTTCGAATGAATCTGGATCCAGACGCGTGCGTTGCAGCCTTCGTGGAGATGGTAATCGACCAGGCGAGCGTGGCGGCGAATAGAGATACGCTGCCTCGCGGTGTTCAGATAGGCTTCCGTGGCAACGGCGTCCTGATAATAGCTGAGCTGATCTCCGGCGTAGGCCAGGATCTCGACCAGCGCCACGCCGATGTCCGGCGCGTGCCGCTCCTGCCATTCCGGCATAACCAGTGCGAGGCGGTCGAGCATGAGCTGGCGGAAGCTTTCGTAGTCTTTCGCCAGGTAGTCGATCTCGGGTGCCGGTGTGGCCTCCGGCGCGCATGCAGTGCTTGTCTTGCAATCCAGGCCCGTGCCGCAATCGATCTTGAACGAGAAATCGACTCTCGCATAGCGCGGGTCGAAGCCAGGCGCGGTGACATGGAGTGTATAGGTCGAAAAGTCGCCGGGCTTATCGACATGCACGATCATGATCGCATCGCCGCCCTCGCAATCTGGTTGATAGATCTCCGGCTCGGCCGTGAGCTGAATTCCGGTAATGCGCCTGCCGCCTTCGATCCTGACTTGATCGCGGGTCAAAGATTCCGGCGCATAGCCCAGCATTGTAACGGTCAAAGTGAGTTGGTCGGCGCTTACTTCCAGGTAATCGAGGCCGAAGTAGTTTTGCTTCGCCCGCACCAGATCGCGCCGTGCTTCATCGAGACAACGCAAGGTAGAATCGCTCATTATGCGCTCCTTTGAAAGGTATCGAGCACGGTTTGCCCGGTCTGCCGGATGCTATAGGCGACCGACACTCTGAGCGTGGAATCGACAACATTCACATCCACCGCCTGCAGCTGAATGATGTCGCCAAGCCACCTTTGGAGTGCCGCCTGAATGGTGAACTGAAGAGTGGCGGCGACCTCGATGCGGTTCGGCGCAAAGACCATCTGCAGCAGGCCGCTGCCGAAGTCGGGACGATTGACGCGTTCACCGGGGCTGGTGAACAGCAGTTCTTCGATCATGTCGCGGATGTGCGCCGCGTCGTTTGCGGTGGCGGTGCGGCCGCGCTTATTGAACTGGAATGGGTACGCAATATTCATGGCGTTCACTGTGCGGTAACTCTGGTCTGCGTGCTGGCGATGAGAAGCGGCGTCCCGGTTGGGACGCAAACCGCCTGGCTATCGAGCAGCAGCAGCGGCTGCCCGTTGCTGGTGACCCGAGTCGAAAAGGTGACAAATTGCGCCGTCACGCAGGGGCCGGGAGCGGGCGGCACAAAGGGGCAGCCTGCCACGACATAAGGCGCGCCAAACGTAGTGACGGGCATACCGGTGACGGTTACAGTGGGCGAGGGGACGGTGGGCATCGCCTGCCCGCCGTGGGCGCAGAGGACCACCGCACCCTGATGTAATACGAATCCTGGCATGGAATCAATCTCCCCCTTGGTATGCGGAATGTCTCATATGACCACCAGCGCGCCCTCGTTGATCGTGACTGGACTCCCGGTAATCGTGACCGCCGGCCCTACCAGCAGAATCGAAGCGCCTTTTCCGTTTTGTATGTATATTCCCGTGTCATTGACAATAATGGAAGCGCCCGTCGTGCTCTTCAGAATGATTCCGCCGGTGGGACCGGGCAGGTCGCTAAGCTGGATGGCATTCTGCGCCACGCTTTGCATCGTAATGCCGAAGACACCGGGGGGAACCAGTTTGGCGAGCGCCGGCGTCTCCGCCGTACTGCCCCAGTAACAGCCAACCCAGACCGGGTAATCCGGGTCGCCCTGCTCAAATTCAACCCACACGCCAGCGCCGATGGGAGGCACCGTGAACATACCGGTTTGAATACCCCCCACGGGCAGGCAAGGCATCGCCCATGTCGGCGGGAACAGGGTCGGCACGTCGGCCACCTGCACTTGGATGCGGCCGCGCTGCTCCGGGTCGATATTGTTAATTACCAGCCCTCTATACTTACCGTAATATTTTTCGCTCATGCGGGCACCTTTGGAAGAGTGGAAATCAGGCCATTGCGGACCAGTGTGAACGATTGCTTATACTCTCCCCGCTTGATGTTATTGGTTACGCTTTTTACGTAGTAAAGCCCGTCGAACGCCGTGCCTACGCCGCGGACGCCGACGAGCCGGCGGGCCTTCAGCCGGCGCCCGTAGCGGAGAACGTTCAGCGTACCCTTACCGGTAACCGAATCGGCCGATTTCGCGGCCTTGGCCAGGCCGATCATAAACGCCTGCGGGAAGGAAAGTTTAGCCGTCCCCTTGATAGGAAGAAATTTTTTCGGCGTGCCGGGAATCAGTCCAAGCGGCGGACTAAAGGGACTGATGTCGGGAATCGGGATAGGGATGGGCGCTTTGGTGAACGGCTCCTGAATGGTGATGGTGGGCACTGTTTTTTGATCGTTCTTGAACTGAAAACTCAGCGTCTCTACGTTGGTGAACGAGTCCATGTTGATATTCAGTGCCGGCTGCGGAACGCCGACGCGGATCTCCGGCCCCCAATAGGCGATGCTCGCCCCCGGCGCGGGGCCCGCTTCGACATAAAAGGTATAGCCAACGTCGTCGGCCAGCTTGTTCAAATACTGTAGGTCGGTTCCCTGCTGTTTCGGAATGCGGTTGGTAGGGATCGGCATGTCGATGGTCACGCTGGGGATCACGATCGGAATCAATCCGAAAAATGCGTATTTGGCGCAGATGATCGCCACCCGCGCCTCGGCCGGCATGGCCGGAAACGGGAAGCCGGTGAAGTCGATGTAGTCCATCACCCGGGTCAGATCTTCGCCGGTAATGGTGAGGGTCGAATGCGCGGAGTCGCTGCCGGGCGACATCTCGTGATGGGTCATCACACCGTCAATCAGCACGTCGGGCGACCCGCCGATCGTAACCACCACAACTACGCGGACGAGGGGAATATCCACGCCGCCGCCGACAAGAAAAAGCGTCTGCAAAATCGAGCGGTTGCTCAAAGTAAACACGAGCTGAAATAAACTGGGACCATCCGTCGTGTTGGTGACCTCGACGCTGACCAGCGAGTCGAGGATCTCCTTCGGCACCGGAACCGGCACCGCAGGACCAATCATCAACGTCAGATGGATCCCTTTAAGCAAGCGTGCTCCCTGAGATTCCCTGTGGCAAAGTGATTCTTAAGCGCCGGCCGAGTTGTTCGGCTTCGACGGGGTTCGAGATGTTGTTGGCGTCGCAGATGCGCCAGTATTGTTCCGGGTCTGTCAGATACTGCGCAGTAATGTTATCGATGCGCTCGCCAGAGCTGACCACGTGCTCCGTCAGCAGCGTGAACTGGTCCGCCTGGGGCAGAAAGCGGCGCTTGAGATAAATAATCGTCCGTCCGCCGGGAGTCTCCAGCGTGTTCGTATCCAGGCCGCTGTAGCGGCTGTTGGCTGGAAACAAGCTATTGCGAAGACCGCCGGGTAAAAGTAGATCCTGTAAAGATGGTGTCATGGTATCCCCGTAATGCCGAGTGAGCCGAAGGTTCCGGCTGGGCTCATGCCGGCTAGCCGCTCCTTCTGCTGTTGATAGATCAGGAACAAATTGCCGCCTTTGTGCTCGAAGCCCAGGTCGTCGACGTTGAGCACGCGCATGCCGAGGCTTACCTTGGCTCGAACCGGGTTCAGGGCAGCGTCAAACGCCTCTTCGGTAATGCTGAGGTCCGTCAGGCGGACCGGCACGATGCGGTTTCGGCCATAGACGAACATCAGAAGAGGCGACTCCATCGGCGTGATCTCGAGCGTGCCCGATGAGGCGAGGCCATTGTTCGAAATGAGTTGCGCACTGGACGGATAGGCCAGGATCTCCAGCGCGGCAAGCTGCGGATGGATGCCTAACTTGGCCGTGGTCGGATTCTGATCGGGAAACTCGAGCTGGTCGGTTGCGTCGATTTCGGCGTCGAGCTTGATGGTTTCAATGGGCGGCCCCTTCAGCCGCAGCGCCTCGGAGCGATCCGGCGTGTCACCCGCCACGCTCTTGATCTGGAGCGAGCGGGTCAGGGTGTCGGGGTTGTACTGCAGGGTGATGATGCGCAGCATGTTGCCGCTGGTTGGATCGAGCAGCACAATGCCGCCTCGAAGCAGTCGCGGAGAATTGGGAAAAGTGCTCATGGTGCTATGCCTTCGCCCCTGCGGGAGCCGTAGTGTTGCGGCTGTCGGCGTGCTTGCCTCCGGCCTTTACTTCCTCCACAAAAGGATCGTAGGCAGAGGTGTCCTCACCCTTCGTGAGTTTTATGTAGTAATCGCGCAAGATGTCTCCCTGCTGCTCGGTCTGAAAGTCGGTGAAGTGCTTGCCCTTGAGGGCGGCGGCCTTCAGTCCCGCTTCTCCGCCGTAGTCGTACGCACTGGCGCCGTGCAGCGCCCAAAACAGCTTGGTAGCCACGCTGACCCCGTGCTGATATTGCCAGGCGTGGGTGAGTTCGTGAATGAGCCACGGCATAAAATCGGAGAACGCCATTTTGGACGTGCCGGGCGGGAAATAGATGGTGTCGAAGGGGGTGCGGGCATTCTCGCCGATCGCCATGATGGGCGCTTCGGCGATCTTGACCGCGCTGAAATTGAGACTGCTGCCGAAGACCAATCGGGCCTCGTCCTGTTCGGTTCCAGTGAGCGAGCGTTTATCGGCGGAGACGGCGTCGCCGATGGCCAGCCCGGCGATGCCGCCGAGGAGTCCGCCGACCACCGCGCCAATTGGACCTCCGATCAAGCCTCCCAGCAGCGCGCCGCCGGCAGCGCCCAGTACGGCGCCACCGATGTCTCCCAGAATCGATCGCTGCACGGTGCCCTGGGTGTTCGATGCGATACGGGAAGCTGGTTGGCCCGCGGCCACCGCCGACGCAACCGAGTCCGCTTCGCGCTCGGCCGCCGAATCCACCGGACCGATCGCCCGCCCAGGCGACCCGCCGGACTGTTGCACCACGTGCGCCAGTTCATGCGCCAAAAGTTGTTTGCCCACGGCGCTCGCCGGATCGTACCGTCCGGGGCCAAACACGATGTCCCGTCCGGATGTGTAGGCGCGCGCGCCGATGGAGCGCGTAGCCAACGCCGCCTTGGCGTCGTCGTGGACGCGCACGCCGGAAAAATCGTGTTCGAACTGCGATTCCATTCTGGCGCGGGTGGCCGCGTCGAGCGGCCTGCCCGCCGAACGCGCCGCGTCGTGGACGATGGGCGGGATGACTTCGGTGTCGCTTTCGTGGCGGAGTGTGGATCTATTGCTCATGGATGCGCCTCACTCCGTTGGCGAGTCCGCCGCCCGAAACCTTCGAAGCCGCCTGATCCGCGTCGCGTTCCAGGGCTGGATCGGGATCGATGCCCGCCCCGCGCACACCGCGGCTCTGTTGTATAACATGGGCCAGTTCGTGCGCCAGCAATCGCCGCCCCTCAATCTGCCCGGGGGCGTAACGGTTGGGCGCGAATACGATATTGCTGCCTACTGTGTAGGCCAGCGCGTTGACTGCCGGGGCCGACGGCGAATCCGCATGGACGCGTACGTTGCTGAAGTCATATCCGAAGCGCGATTCCATGAAGCGGCGGGTCTGTGGTTCGATCGGCGTGCCAGTTGCCTGCAGAGTTTCGTACACCACGGGCGGTATGTCTTGACCACGCGGGCCGGCGGAATTCCGCTGTAACGCCGGTTCGCGTTTCTTGCGGCACTCCTCGCATTCACCGCCACCGTTCGCTGTTTGTCCACAGGCGCACTTGCGCTGTAGTTTATTTTGGCCCGCGCGCGGCGCTGCACCCGGGTTGGCGGTTGGGGCGGTGGGGGCCTGAGTTGGAGCAGTTGCCGGAGCGGGACTGGCACCAGGCGCCGTGGGCGCTACAACGGGCGCATTCAAATCGTAAGCTGTCAGCCCGCCTGCGATGTTCGTATCCCAAGTGGCCTGTTTTGCTTTGTCCCTGCTGTGGTCCGTCTCTGTGTCGTAATCCTCTTGAGCGGAATTGAGCTTGTCCGTCCAATCGTCGAACCGCGCCTTTGAAAGTTCGTCCGCGGCTTTCGCGGCTGCGTTGGCGGCCCGTTTGTTACCGCATTCTGTCTCCGTCGCTTTGAACTCGCCTGCCGCCGCTTTGGCCTGCAGATCCTTCTTGGCTTTGATCGCCATGACATTTGAAATATCGAAATGGCCCTGCTCGTGTTTCAACAGATACGCGTTCTCCACCTTCTCATTCGCCAGGCAGGCGGCCTGGAAGACCTTGCCCGAACAATCCTTTTTGCTGGTAGCCTTGGTGTCCTGCGGATCGTCGAGCGAAAACTCGAAGCTCTTGGCGAGATTCTCGCGGCATCCCTTGGCTATGGTCGTGCACTCCGCGGCGCTATTCGCGACCATGGGCGGATCGTCCGTGGTGTAAGAAGCAATGTCCGGATCCTTCTTGAAAGCGTCCTCGCAGTCTTTCTTTAAGCCGTCACAGGCCGTGGCCGCACCTTTTGCCTGATCGTCGAACGATTTTTGGCACTCAGCCGCCTTCGGGCCGGCGCAGTATGCCTTGGAGTCTTTATAGCGGGTTACGACCCAAGATTGCCCCTGAACCATTTCCGCCTTCAACGCGTCGAATGCGGAGGCGGGCTTCGTGATGGTGGCCTCCATCTCTCTCGCCGGCCTCCTGTTCGGCAGCGTGCAATCATTACCGGTAGGCGTCAGGGTTGGTGTTCCGGACCAGGCCGGCAGGGCTGAGAACCCGCTGGAAGTCTCAGCATCAAATGCCGGATTGGCAGGTGCGGCCTTTTGGAAGTCGCTCCACTTCAGCGTGCGATACGGGATACTGGCGCGCTGCAGTTGCTGCCGGGCGACGGCTCCGGTATTCTGCTGCACCACATGGGCAAGTTCGTGCGCCAGCAAATGCCGACCGCCGGGCCTCGATGGATTGTACCGGCCTTGGTTGAAGAAGATATCCTGGCCGAAAGTGAAGGCCTCAGCATCCAACTTTGCCGATACCGACGCAGCGGCATCGCCCGAGTGGACGCGCACCTGGCTGAAATCGTGGCCGAATCGCGGCTCGAAGAAATTGCGTACGGCGGCCGGCAGGCGCGCGCCCTGTCCGGACATGCCGCGGATACTCCCTTCCACGTCCGGCGTGACGTCGGGAACGGGGGTCGAATCCCCGGCCGAGCCGCTCGGGCCAGGCACACCCATAACCCGTGCTGCGGTGTCTTCGGCCGCACGCTCCAACTCACCGCCTGGCTCGCCGACCGTCAGTCCCTGCTTCCGGCACGATTCGCATTGCCCGCCCGCGATGGTATGTTGGCCGCAAGCGCACTTGCGCTGAAGCACCGGGCCAGCCGGTGCAAGAGTTGAAAGCACATTGGCCGCCTTCATTCGTACCGGAGTTGGATCGAATGTGCTTTCAACTCTTGCACCTAGGCTCTTCATTTTGCGATTGCTCCGTAAACCGAACGGGCGATCCTGTCCGCCAGTTTGCCTTCGGTCTTCATTGGTTCGCCGCGCACTTCCGGGACTGCGCCGCCCGCGCGCAACGAGCCTGGCAAGCCGCCCCCGGCAAATAAACTGCCAAGTTCGCGCTCGACGGATGCCTGTAGTCCGGCGCGCTCTTCGACTGGCACCGTAACGCCGTCGAGTATCAACCGTTCGATGTTGACGCGGATCATAATGTGCTTTCAACTCTTGCACCAGCCGTCACCTTGAACTCGGCCTCATTGATGGTGCGGTCGAGTTTCTTGAATTCGGTGCGGGCCGCGGTCAGGACGTCTTGCATGGAAATTACTTTTTCTCCGGCCTGCGCGGCCAGAAACGCGGAATTCAACACGATGCTCTGTATGTTGGCCCCGGTTAGATTGAATTTCGCCAGGCGCGGGTAGTCCAGACCGGTGACCAGCGGCGGGGTCTTTTCGGGGAATGCCTTGCGCCAGATTGCTTCGCGTTCCTTCGGGCCGGGGAACGGAAAATTAACGATGAAGCGCAACCGCCGCGTGAACGCCTGGTCAAGCGCGCTCTTCATGTTTGTGGCCAGGATCGCCAGGCCGCCAAAGGCTTCCAGACGCTGCAGCAGGTAGTTGATCTCGATATTGGCGTAGCGGTCGTGGCTGTCCTTCACCTCGCTACGCTTTCCGAACAGCGCATCGGCCTCGTCGAAGAAGAGGATTGCGCCGCCGTCCTCGGCCGCGTCGAACAAACGGCGCAGGTTCTTTTCGGTTTCGCCGATGTACTTGTTGACCACGGCCGAGAGGTCGATGCGGAAGAGGTTGAGCCGGAGTTCGCTGGCAATGGCTTCCGCAGCCATGGTTTTGCCGGTACCGCTCTCGCCGGCAAATAGCGCCGAGATGCCAAGACCGCGATTCATCCGGTCACGGAAGCCCCAATCGTCGTAGACACGGGTACGCTGGATGACCTGTCCGACGATTTGACGAAGTAGATTCCGTTCATCGTCCGGCAGCACCACATCGTTCAATTTGGCCTTGGGCTGAATCCGTTGCGCCAGCGATTCCAGGCGCGGACTGGTGTGAGCCAGGCACGCGTCCCACAGGCTTTGGCCGTCCTGTCCGGCGGAGAGCGAAATCTGACGGATTTCGGTCACGTTCAAGTTAAACTGGCTGGCGAGCAGCCCTGGCGAAGCCCCGGCCGACGTGCCCAGCGCATGCGTCCATTCCTCGAACTGCTCTTTGGGAGTGGGTCTCGCGATTTCTACCGCGACTCCGGAGCGGACCAGGTCCGGCCGGGTCTCGCGCAAGCCGCAGAAGAAGATACCCCCGCCCCGCCCCAGCAGGCGCTGCAGTGGCAGCAGGCTTTCCGTCTCGTTCGCGTCGATGTAGAGCGCCTGCGGCATCAGATTACTGTCGCGCTCCCAAAGCCGGGAGAAGGTCTCCAATTCTCCGGATTGCGCTGGGATGATCTGCGCCGGGATGCGGAATAACTGGATCCCCACTTGTTCGCACACCCGCGAGGCAACTAACTGCTTGCTGGCCGGATCGAGCCCCGTAAGCTGAAACACCGCTGCGCTCTGCCGCTGCATCGTCGCGGCCATGGCTTCGGCGATGTCCTGCTGCGATGGCGGCAGCGCGCCGGGCCTGTCCGTCACCGGTTCGATCAGCGGTTCCAGCCTGTCGTCGATGTGGTTGAGGCCTTTGATGTAATTGACGATCCGCTCATCGGCGCGCAGGGGACTCGCCATCAGCGCAGTGGAGCCGGGTTGGTTAATCTCGATCAAACGCCAGTAGCGCAGCGGCCGGTCCGGCGCCAGCGCTTCCCACGGAGGATCGTCGAACAGGGCATAAGCCAAGGCGAAGGTCGGAAACGGACGCGCCATATCGTCTTGGGCGCGGGCACACAGGCCGGCCACTCTTGTGTCCAATTCCATGGCCGCGCACAGCAACAGTACGGAGCGTTCAAAGTCAGAGAGTCCGAAGCGCCGCTGCAGCACCTCCATGGCGGGCGGCGGTTCTGCTTTCGCCGCCGCCTCGAGTTCGGCCAGCGCGGATTTCACGTCCTCATCGGAAACGTCCTTCGCGGAAAATGGAACGGTGCCCTGCGTCTCCCCGCCACCGAACCACCACCACCGGCGGTGTGCCGGCGGCGTTGGCGGATCCGGGTCCTTGGCGAGTCTGCGCAGACGAAGGCGCAGCCATTGCAAGGCCGCCGTCAGGTAGCGGTCGTTATTGGTGCGCCATTTCGTCTGCTCGTCCATCAGGGAATCTCGACAATCTGGTTCGGATCGAAGTCCGGTTTCGGCGGGGTGCCGGTCTGAATCACCGGGAAGCTATCGACGCCATCCACGCGAAGGCGGACCACATATTTGCCGTTATCCATCGCGGGCACGTCAAACGCAATCTCCGTAGGTTTTGTCAGATCCGCCGGATTGGTGATCGTAGTGGCGGGAATCTGCTTGTCGCCAAAGATGAGATAGACCCGCTGGTTCGCGCCTGTGCGCGGAGAAGAAGTCAGCGTCAGGGTTCCCGGCGCCGCCAGGTGGGCCAGATCGCGGGTGATACGCGGCGCGATGCCGAGCGGCAATTCGTTGGTGGTCCACGCGGGCAAGCCGGGCCGTTGGATAACGAGTGACAGTGTATAGAATCCCGGAACCCAGACGCTCATAGCCGCGGCGTCATTCGGCAAAACCACAGTGAGTTCGCCGGCCTTGTTTCCAGCCGACGGCGTCAACACAACCGGATGTGCTTTCAACTCTTGCACCAGCGGATCGGCGGCGTGCGTGAATCGGACAGTCGTGTTGGCGGGGCTGAGGTTCTGACCCTGAATGGTAAGGCTGTCCCCCAGCATTGCCGAGGACTGGCCAAGTGGAAAAACAAGGGCGCTGAGCGACGAGGATGCGGATGCAACGGAGTGCACACCCTGATCGTCCTTCCCTCGTTTCAGCACCGGCAAAGGCGCCTTGGACGAACGCTGGCTTTCGATCAGGACTACCGACACGCGGTACGCGGCAGAGACGCGGTACTGAGTCTGGAAGCCGTTCCAGAGACGGTACATGTCCTCCAGTGAAAGCGGCTGAAGGGTGATGCGCACTCTTTCGAACTGCAGCTCGACGCCCGAGTTCGGAAAAGCGCTGGCGATGACATCCGGGCTGAGCAGCGGCGTATCGTGCATAACGAGCATGGACTCGCCGAGCAACTTGTGATCGTTGGAGCCATAAGCAGTAATCAGATAATCGAGGTCCAGCGCCAGGGCCGGCGGCGACGTCTCTCCAGGACGCGTCTGCTTCGGCAGGTCCATGTTCCGCCAGGCCGCGTTGGGCAGCACGTGGTACAGGAAGAGGTTAATCTGATCGCTGTTGTCGTTCGGGTCGCGGGCCTTGTCCGGCGGTTTGGTGCTGACCGAATCCTCATTCACGAACTGCAGCCCTGTGGCCAATAGAGAGCGTATCGTTTCAGTAACCGCGGCGATTGCCAGGGCATTGCTCATCGCGATTCTCCCTGTCCGCGGCGGCGGTATTCTTCGAGGCTCATGGCCTGCGGCGGCGCGCTGCGGCGGGCGGGCTGGGCAGGATTCGTGGCACGTATTTCTATGCGTCCGATGGTGATCTGGATATCCGGCACGGCGGTTGGGGAATCGGCTGGACGAGGCGATTCAGCAGCCGCGGCTTTGCGGCGGGACGGCGGGGGAGAAACGGGGCGTGGAGGTTCCGCCGCCGTAAACGGTCGAATTGCCGCGGGCGAAGGCTCCGTCGCTGGTGCTACGCGTGGTTGGTTTGCCTGCACCTCCCCTTCACGCTCGTGCTCTATCACGACGCGGGTTTCGACGGGAATGGGCTGCGGCTCGCGTACTGCGGATGGAATCGTCATTAGACTGCCGGGCTGGGGCGTTTGGGCCGGTTCCACGGTCCGCCATTCCCGTTGGGTTGCCTGGTGCTTCACAACCGTGGTGTGAAACTCGCGCTCCACAACCCTATCGTGCACTTCGACACGCACCTGCGGTTGAATACGTTCCAGGTTTCCCAATGGACGCGGCGGCGAATCAATCCATTTCCTGGGAGATTGTGCAGGCGGTCCCGGCTCCCGGTCAAGCTGTGGGCCGGACATGCGCGGAGCGGCTGCGGTGCTTTCCTGGATCTCGATTCCGAGCCCCGGTCCGATGCCTGCAGTTGGCTCGAACGCAGCCGGCACGTGGGGCTGGATGGCGGGAGCGACGCCGCGCGTTCGTGCGATCAAGGTATCGGCGAACCCCGTCATTGGGTCACCGCATCCAAATAGAATTGCCGCCGCCACGGGCTAAGCGCCAGGATCTCCGCTTCGCTCCAGCCATACGCCGAGGCCAGCGTGTGTACATCGCGCAGAACACGCCGCGCCCAGGTGTCGATCTCACGCCAGAAGTAACCAACGATGTCGAACAATGCCAGCCAGGAGTTGCCGCACGCGGGGCAGCCGAGAGCGAGTTGGATATTGGCTTGCGGATCGGCTTGCGCCATGCGCGATTCGAGCAGGTTGAGAACTTCGTCGGACCACTGTTCGCCAGATGCGGGCGGCGACAGGATGCATCGCAGCAACAGGTCGCGCCGTGAGGTTGCGGCCACCAGATCGGCTGAATTGGGAACTCTGGCGTGGAGCTCGCAGCCGGCGGCGGGAAGCCGGAATTCGGCTTCGATTGGTGCATCCAACCGGATCTGCTCCACTCGAAAGGACATTTCTACGTGTTCTCCGCAATTCGGACAATCCGCGAGACCGTTTAGCTCTGGCCCGAAAACAGATTCCCGCAGGGTGAGCAGGCGCAAGTCGCGGTCGCCAACCGGCAGCTCTGCCGCGCCGGCCGCGGACAGCTCCGGGCAGGCCGCAGTCAGCAGACCGATGGCGCGGCGAATGGGGTCCTGGTCGCGCCCCTGCTCCCAAACGTTTAACAGCGTTGCGGCGGATAGCGAGTTCATGGCAAGGACTACGTGGCCAGGGCAGGCTCAGTGGGCTCCGGCACGGCAGTGTCGCGCTCCCAACCTTCGTTCTCCAGTTTCAGATGCTGAATGTTAACAGCATTCGCATTGGCGTCCAGGTCCGACAACGCCTGATACTCCGACACCCAGCAACGGTAGACCTTGTAGCTAAGCGCAAGCTGTCCGGCTTCGTTGTAGACCTCAATAATGACGTCCTTACGAAAATCCTTCAGCGAGACTTCAGCGCCAAGGCCGGCGCCGAAATTCCACACCTTGTTCGCCCACTTTTCGAACTCCGGGTCGTGCGTAACGCCGCGCTCCAGAGTAACGGCGTCGTACTCGGTGCGGCCTGGCGACTTCCGGCTGCTGCTCGGATCACCGCCGTCCCGGTGTTTCACCACTTCCGTGGTGCGTTTCAGTGAGCTCACCTTGCTGATACCCGCGACGTATCGTCCGTCCCATTTCACCCGGAACTTGAAGTTCTTATAGGGGTCGAAGCGTTGTGTATTTACACTAAACTGGGCCATGAATTCTCCTTACGCGTCAATCTGACCAGCGATCTGTTGCAGTTGAATAACGACGAATTCGGCGGGCTTCAAAGGGGCGAAGCCAACCACAATATTAACGATGCCGTTGTTGATATCCGTCTGCGTGGTGGTTTCTTTGTTGCACTTGACGAAGTACGCCTCGGCTGGCGTGGCACCCTGAAATGCTCCCTGCCGGAACAGGCCGTGCATAAAAGCTCCAACATTCAGGCGAATCTGCGACCAGAGTGGTTCGTCGTTAGGTTCGAAGACCACCCACTGCGTGCCCCGGTACAGACTCTCTTCAATAAACAGAGCCATTCTGCGCACCGGAATGTACTTGTACTCGGATCCCCGGCGATCATCGCCCTCGCGCGTCCGCGATCCCCAAACCACGGGTCCGGCGGCGGGGCGGATGCGCAGGCAATTGATGCCCTTCGGATTGAGATCACCGTTTTCCGGATCGGTCATCGGGACAGACAAACCAACGACGCCGGACAATGTGGCGTCCAGTCCTGCTGGAGCCTTCCAGACTCCACGTTGCGCGTCAGTCCGCGCAAACACGCCGGCAACGGCACCGCACGGAGCAAAGGTCTCGATCTGGCTGTTGTGCAGCGGATTCGCCTGCAACAGGCGCGGGAAAAAGATCGCGGCGTAGGAAGTCGCCGAGCCAACCGCGGAGTCGATATTGTTTTTCGCGTCGTCCTTCTTGGTCCAGCCAGGCGGCGGATCGATCAGCAACATTGCCCGGCCGGCCTTGCAGAACGCCACCGCATCGTCGATCATGCTGTAATCGATACTCATGTCCGACTTGAACGGAGGAATACACAGCAGATTGAAGAGGTCGGCCTTGCGTAGCGCGTAGAGGCCCGTTTTGTCGCTGAACGAGGTTCCGCCGGTGAAGTTGGCGGCGGTGAGCCAGGCACCGTCATCGGCATTCGTGGTTGCGGGGTAGAAGGTCTTGGCTCCGCTCGGCTGCGTGTCGTCCCAAATGCCTCGGCCCGGGTCGGCGTTCTGATTGGCTTTGGGCGCTACAACGGGCAAGCTTCCGGATACCTTGACCAGTGAGGACTGATTGTTCAGCACATTGTCGGCGGATTGCGCCTGGCCAGCGGTGATCGTCAACGCCAGGAAGGTTTCGGTATCGCCGGTCGCCATGTTGCGGATGGTCAGGTTGAACTGGTCGGCGGCGCTGATGAAGTTGGTGTCGACCCGGACTCGCAGGTTGTTGCCCCAGGAGCCGGGGCTCGCGGCTACCAAATGCAGAGTGTCGGCTGCAATCGCGGCGATGCTCGAACCAGCGCTCACGGCTGCCCCGATGGCTGCGGCCAGAACATCGGCAACCTTGGCTCCAACGGCCGCCCCGGCGGTTGTTGCAGCTGCCGCTACGGCTGCGGCCGCGGACTTCTCGGGATCGGTTGTGTAAGTGGCTGCCTGGGCTACAATCGCCGCCACCGCAGCGGCGGGCGTCACGATCGCGGCCGAGTCACCGGCATTCGCTGTATCGTTGGCCGCCTTTTTTGCGCGATCCTGATGGAGCCGCACGATGATCGCCTGCGTTCCGCCGTTGACGTAAAAGTCCCGGACCGCGAAGCTCATCGGGCTGACGTTGGACAGCCCCCCAAACAGACGTTGATAATCGGCGAAGCTGCTGATCTCCGTCGCCTCGTCCGTTGGGCCCTTTGCTGCCCGTCCAACGAAAGCCGCGATCGAGGTCGCCACACCAGTGATGGTATGAACGCCACTCGATATTTCCTGAATGTAAACGCCCGGATAGGTGGGTGCGATTGGCATGTGCTCTCCTTAAGCCGCGATCGATCCAGCAATCTGCTGCAGGCTGATAATGACGAATTCCGCCGGTTTGAGGGGTTCGAAGCCAACGATGATGTTGACGACACCGCTATTGATATCGGTCTGGGTGGTGGTGTCTTTGTCGCATTTGACAAAATAGGCCTCGGCCGGCGTCGCGCCCTGAAACGCGCCCTGGCGGAACATGCCATGCAGAAATGCTCCGACGTTGAGCCGGATCTGTGCCCAAAGCGGCTCATCGTTCGGTTCGAAGACCACCCATTGCGTACCGCGGTAGAGACTTTCTTCGATATAGAGTGCGGTGCGCCTGACCGGGATGTACTTCCACTGCGACGTCAAACGGTCGTCACCCTGCAGGGTTCGCGAACCCCATACAACGCGGCTGCCAAGCATATCGCGAAGGCAGTTGACGCCCAGCGGATTGAGCAGGCCATTCTCGGCGTCTGTCAAGTGAACCGAAAGGGCTTGCGCGCCCAGTATAGCGGCGCTGATTCCTGCTGGCGCTTTCCACACTCCCCGCTCGGAATCGGTGCGCGCGAAGACGCCCGCCACCGCGCCGCAGGGCGGGAACACCGCGACACCGTCGGCATTGGGCCGGGTATAGCGTGGGAAGAAGACCGCAGCATTTGTACTGGAGGTTACAAGGTCGTTAGCGTTCTTGCCTGCCGCCGCTTTTTGCGGCGTAGTCCACGTGGTGGGAGAATCCAGAATCCACATCGCCCGGCGTCTGGTGCACAGGTCTGTCACCGCACCCGCAAGGCCTGCCATGTCGATGTTGTCCGTGTCGTAAGGCGGAATACAAAGCATATTGAACAGGTCGGCGTCTTCGAGGGCGAAGAGCCCTTTTTTAGGGCCCTGGTTGATAAAGGTATTCGCGTCCGGAGCGATCTCCGGAGCAGCGGCGATCGCCGGGCCAACGCCCGCGGCTGCGGTGGGCATCGCAGGCGGCACATAGGGGTCTGCAACATTTGACAGGACCAATGACGACGCGCCTGCCAGAACGCGGTCGAAGCGGTTGGCGCTGGCAATCACCGTGAGATCGTGATACGTCTCTGTCACTCCGGTCCCGTTGTCGGTAATCTTGAGGGTGAACAGATCGCTAACCGTGACGCCGAGGCGCTGTGCGGCAGCCGCATTGCCGTCCAGCAGGATGGTGGCTACAAGATTGTTGGCCCAGGATCCTTCGCTGGCAGCTTTGAGAGGCAGGCCGCCGGGGTTCAGCGTAGCGGCGGCGACGCCCGCGGTCTTATAGACCCTGACGATGATCGCCTGGCTGCCGCCATTCCGGTAGAAGTCGTTCACGGCGTAACCCAGCATGTGGCTGGGCGAAGGCGATCCGAAATTCCGCTGGAAGTCGGCGAAACTGGTGACGGTGGTCGCCTGGTTTACCGGACCCCGCGCGGCCCGTCCCACAAAAGCGGTGATGGACGTCGCAACGCCGGTAATGGTGTGAACACCACTCTGAATTTCTTCAATATAAACGCCGGGGAAAGCCAAAGTTGCAGGCATCGTTTCTCCTCTGAGTTATCGCTCGGCCATTTTCGGAATTGCTCCGAACTTCTTTTCGTACTGGTGGATCGACTCGCCAAGCATGTTCGAAAGCACCACGGCGTAAGCAGGCGCCGTAATGACGCGCGTGTGAATGCGCGGCGCCTCCAATTCGCCATAACCCTGGCCAAAATCGAACAGGAATTCAAAGGCGTTGTAGCCGATCTGGAAGTTATTCACGTACTTTCCTTCCAGGTCGATTTGTTCCGGCATATAAGGTTCTTCCATGGCTGAGCGCTTGATCGCCTGCATTGTCTAGCAGGTTTGTAGCCAACAATTCGAGGAAGGGAGTGCTTCGATACGGCGATGGAACCCTTTGCGGAAAAAATGGCCACAATCATTGGGTATTACCGGCAAACTCGAGAAGCGCAGGCGCGTTCTGGCAGTCGAATACCGGGCCGGCCACACTCATTTGGAACTCTTCGTGTATCACGATCGATGTTACAGCCGTGGTAACCCGCAAATGGGGGTATTCGTTTGATTCTGCAACACTGGCAAGGTATTTCTGCCTGTGTAACAGGGCTATGTTACAGTCACATGTTACATAGGGCGGACCTGGTTTTCTACGCGGCACAAAGCGGCAGTGGTAAGGCGTCGATCGTTGCCGTCGGGAATTTTGAAATGGTCACAGCGCAGCATGAACAAATACGAAAAGTTCATACGAAGCCACTTTCTTTCGACGCCTGACCAGCCGCTGGCTTCCTGAGCACTGACATCGGACCGAAAGTGGAATGGGGTAAACTGTCTCATAGTGGAATGACTGAAAGGGAGGTTGCGGGGCCGCAACGAAAGCCCGGAGTGAGTATCCCACGCCATGGCCCTATCGAAACAATATGAACTATCGCTTCAACGTTGACGAGATCCCCACGCTGGAGAGCGCGCTCGAATCCATGACGGCAGACGAGCTCAAAAGACTCACGGCGAAGACCGCGGAGAAGTCGCGCAGCAGGAAGGGCGATATGGTTGCTGTCATCATGCACCACATGGCTGGGGAAGGGTTGCGCGCAGTCTGGGATTCCCTGGATGAGTTGCAGCGCGCTGCCGTGGCCGAAGGTGTTTATTCGCATCCAACGCCGTTCAACGCTGGCCTTTTCCGGGCCAAGTACGGCGGCGATCCGATCTGGGGTTCGAAAGGCAGAGCCAGCTACGACTACATTCCGTCGAATCTATGTCTCATTTTTTATCGGAACGGCTCAATTCCTGCCGATCTCAGGGAACGGCTCCTGACCTTCGTTCCCGCGCCTCCCAGGGCGGCAATCGCCACGGTCGATCAACTCCCGGCCGCTTTTGACCGCACATTCGAGCGGTGGAATAAGAAGGAGTCAACCCGCGAGGAATGGACCGAAGCAATTCCGGTGATTGTGTTCGAGACCGAGAGGACCGCACAGCGGGAGTTGCATTCCGTCCTCCGGTTGGTCGATATGGGGAAAGTGGTGGTCAGCGATAAGACGCTACGTGCGTCAACCTCCACTGTCGCGGCTATCAATGCGGCACTCGAAGGCGGCGACTACTACCCGCACGTGGCAGCCAAGGACAAGTGGACTGACGAGAACGCCGGACCGATCCGCGCCTTTGCCTGGCCGCTAATCATCCAGGCGGGAGGGATCGCCGAACTGGCGGGGACGCGGCTCCAACTGACCAAGGCAGGCCGCAAAGCCCTTTCCGATCCTCCTGCGCAGACCCTCCGCACACTGTGGAAGAAATGGATGAAGACCACCATCCTTGACGAATTGGCCCGTATCGACTGCGTCAAAGGGCAGACTGGAAAAGCAAAGCGCAGTCTTACCGCTGTATCGTCGCGGCGGGAAGCGATTGCCCATAGTCTCAGCGAATGCCCTCTAGGCGAATGGATCGCGATTGATGAGTTCATTCGCTACATGAGAGCCTCGGGCAAATTCTTCGATGTGAGCCATGGAGAATTCGGACTTTACGTCTCCGACGCACAATACGGCACTTTAGGTTATGCAGGCCTGGGTTGCCTCAATCAGCGCTACCTGTTTGCCCTTTTGCTCGAATATGCGGCAACACTGGGCATGATTGACGTCGCGCTCATCCCGCCTGCAGGAGCGCGCAAGGATTATCACATGCTCTGGGGGTCCGACGATCTGCCCTTTTTCAGCCGTTACGACGGGCTGTTTTATTTCCGGCTTACTCCTCTTGGAGCCTACTGCCTGGGCATGGAATCGGATTACCGCACGCAGGCGGTGGAGGCAAAACCGGTGCTGAGAGTTCTGCCGAACCTGGAAATTGCAGCGACAGGATCGGAGTTGGAACATAGCGACCGCCTGGCTCTGAACGCCTATGCGATCCCTATTTCGGACTTTGTCTGGCGCCTGGAAGCTGGAGCGCTGCTGGCCGCTATCGAAGCCGGCAGGCAGGTAGAGGAAATCCGCGAATTCCTGTTGGCGCGTAGTGGTGAGCCGATCCCGGAAACGGTGGTTCGGCTGCTCAATGACGTCGCCGCGCGAACTACAAAACTCCATGACCGGGGGCTCGCCCGCCTGATCGAATGCGCCGATCCGGCACTTGCCGCGCTGATCGCCAATGACACAAGGACCCGAAAGCTCTGCATGCGGGCCGGGGAGAAGCATCTGGTAGTGGCTGCCTCCTCGGAATCGGCGTTCCGGCGCGCCCTGCGGGACGTTGGCTACCTGCTGGCTGCGGGAGGCAATCCGTCCGAAAAACGCAAGAGCGCGAATCCGCCGCTGGCCGAGGTTTAGGCACATGGGGGCTGCGCCTGAGAATGCGCTCATTGTACAAAGTGATTCCACTGTTCTGCTGGACGTCCACGCGCCGTGCGCAGCTGAGGCCAGATCCGCGCTGGCACCATTCTCGGAACTCGTCAAGAGCCCAGAACACGTTCATACCTACCGCTTAACGCCCCTCTCGATCTGGAATGCCCGCGCCTCTGGTTTCGCTGCCGAGCAAATGGTGGCAGCGCTAAACACGCATGCCCGGTACGCGGTCCCCGAAAACGTGGAGCGGGAAATCCTGGAGTTGGCGGCGCGTTATGGGAAAGTGGTTATCGCACGCGACGCGGATTGGCTGAGTTGCACTTGCTTCGACGAAGCGATTGCGGAACGCTTGTCGCGCGACCGCGAGGCGGGCCGGTACCTGGCCAATCGCATCAATGCCGTAAGCTTCCGCGTCGATCCAGACCACCGCGGCGTACTGAAACAAGCGCTGATCGCCGCCGGGTTCCCGGGCGAAGATTTGGCGGGCTATGTGGCCGGCGAGCCCTTCCCAATCCCGCTGCGTGAGAGCGCAGCCTTCGTGGCGCGAGATTACCAGCGGCAGGCGGCAGAGGCCTTCTATCAGGCGGGATCGGAGCGCGGCGGCAGCGGGGTGGTTGTGCTTCCGTGTGGCGCAGGCAAAACGGTCGTCGGCATGGTGGCGATGGAACTGGTTGGCCAGACGACGCTCGTGCTCACCACTAGCCTAAGCGCCGTTCAGCAGTGGCGGCGGGAACTTCTGGAGAAGACCATGCTCCAACCCACCGACATCGCCGAGTACACCGGCGAGTGCAAAGACACTGGACCGGTGACGCTGGCGACGTACCAGATTCTCACCTGGCGTGCTGACCGCGAGGGTGATTTCCAGCACCTCAATCTGTTCCAAGCTCGTTCCTGGGGGCTGATCGTCTACGACGAAGTACACCTGCTGCCCGCTCCTGTGTTTCGCGCGACAGCCGGCCTGCAGGCGCGCCGGAGACTCGGACTGACGGCAACGCTGGTCCGGGAAGACGGCCGCGAAGGCGACGTATTCTCACTCATCGGCCCAAAGCGGTTCGACCTCCCGTGGAAAGACCTGGAGCGTCAGGCGTGGATCGCATCCGCGAGTTGCGTCGAAGAGCGCGTGCCTATGAGCGACGGACGCCGGATGGAGTACGCCCTCGCGAATCGCAGGTCGCAGTTCCGCATCGCCGCGGAAAATCCTGCGAAAATCGCCCGGTTGCGCGAACTCATCGCCAGCCACCCTGGGAGCCGCATCCTCGTTATAGGCGAGTACATTGCACAGGTCGAATCCATCGCCAGGGAGATCCGTGCTCCGCTCATCACCGGAAAAACACTCCAAACGGAGAGAGAGTCGATATACGGGAGCTTCCGCCGGAACGAATTGCACTGTCTTGTGCTTTCCAAGGTGGGAAACTTCGCCATCGACCTGCCGGAGGCCGACGTGCTAATTCAGGTCTCAGGCGCATTCGGATCGAGGCAGGAGGAAGCGCAGCGGCTCGGGCGCATCTTGCGGCCCAAGAGCGATGGCCGTGCCGCACACTTTTATACGCTCGTCTCGCGAGATACGAACGAGGAAGAGTTCGCCCACCACCGCAAGCTGTTCCTCACTGAACAGGGTTACACTTACCAGATCGTAGTGTTGGGTGAGAGATAGCTTCAGCGCCTAAAGTCCCTCGAAGAAGAATGCATCCAGTACGCGCACCGTCCTGCCCCTAATTCCGGGGAGCATAGCGTCTCCGCGGCCGCGAGAACTGAAATTTCATGCCTTTCCAATGCGGCTGCGATTTGAACTCGCAAGCCCTAAGCTCGGGACTGTCTCACCACGAAACAACCTTGCCAATAGGCAGTCAAACGACACCTGACGCCGGAGTCGATTGATGTCCATCCGTTCGGCCAGAGCCGTCTTTTTCAAACGCGCCTCAATCGCCGTTCGGAACGCGATTGCGGCGGAATATATTCTTGAAGTCGCCATTATGCAGCTCGACGCATAACCTCTTCGAAGAACCCGCGGGCCTCCCCTTCGAGATGCCTTTCTTGGACTTGGTAGTCGCGGATCAGACCCCGGTCCAGAGCTTGCCTGAGCGCCTACCGGATGAAACGCTGCTCGACCTTGCCTTCCTCAAGCAGGTCGAGAATTGTCCGCAACGGAGGCGTAACTTTATAGCCCTGCGCAGGCTTCACGTCGCATTCGGGGAGGTCGGCATAATGCAGTTTGAGAATACCTGGAATATCACTACTTGGCCGGAAGTCCCTCGGAACAGTCATGTGGAGCTTGGACGGATTCAGATCCGACTGATCGTAAAGAGCGCGCGCCGTTTGGTGGCTGTACACGCCCTCCACCTCCTCGTTCCGGTTCCGGGAACACAGTGACCAGAGGACAAGGTCGGGCCGATCGGTCGATGGATACAGAACCAGCTTGTAAATACCCCGGTGCTCGCGAACCCAGTTTCCAACCTGTACGTGATACCCGTGAGTATTTTCAGCAAATGCGGCCGCCTTGGCCTATTTGGTGGTGAAATAACCCTGCTGCTGATCAGCGATCTCGAAGAGCCGGTGTAATGGTTCACAATCTTCCCGCGCGTAGCGGGCGGTTTTTCTCACATTAATTCCCGCCTCAACCGGCGGCATCATGATCCACCCGGTGGGCCGATTCCGGCACACTTACCTTCCCCAGGAGCGATAGTATGTCGATGTGTGTGCGGGAGAGTCCGCAAGGTTTCGCTAGCCTGAAACTCTCCCGCCGTGCAGAACAACAACCTGGGGAGTTAGCGCTCCCGGAAGGCGAGCCTACAATGCAGATGTTACACCCTTTCATG
>CAIRSA010000478.1 GCA_903881085.1 uncultured Acidobacteriia bacterium | reverse complement strand
GTCTATCGCTACATGGCCAGTGGTTATCAACTGGCAAACCAATTCGAATAGAACCTCTTGAGACCTCTCTGCCTGACTGTGAACGATTCTACATCATCGGACCCGCGAGCAATAAAAACTCGCGGGTCGCGGCGTCCCCATATTAAATCTCGTCCCAACCCAACTAACTTAACCCTGATTCCGAACCGCAATATGCTGTTCAGGGACAGGCATCCCAGCCTTTATCATCGTCGCCCGAATCAAATCATTCGTGGCAAAATAAACACCCCAGTAATTGTCGGTGTGCGTATACGGCCGAACCGCCAACAGCGGGCCAGCCATCGTGAACGAGATGATCTCGACATCGGGCGCCGGTGCCGTCACAACATGGCTGATCTTCTTCAGCTCCGCCTTCAACATGGCGATGGTCGCCGGCACGTCCGCACTATGCGGCAACTGGGCCGTCAGATCAACACGGCGATAAGGGTTAGCCGAGAAGTTCTGGATCGTTTCGGCAAGAATTTTACCGTTGCCGAGAATGGTCTTCACGTTATCGGGAGTATCGATGGTGGTGCCGAACAAACCGATTTCGGTAACCGTGCCCGTAATACCCGCCACGCTGACGAAGTCGCCTGCTTTGAAGGGACGCAGCAGCACCAGAAAAATGCCAGCTGCGAAGTTGCCGAGCAAGCCGGACCATGCCATGCCGATGGCCACGCCAGCGCCGGCAATCAAAGCTGCAAACGTCGCGGTCTCCACGCCGAAGTAGCCAAGAATGGCCACAATCAGTGCGACGTTCAGGATTATGCCGAGAGCGGACTTCAAATATCCGATCAGCGTCGTGTCGAGTTTTTGCGTTTCCAGAGCCCGCCCTATCAGGTTCTGGGCGATGTTGACCAGCCAACGGCCAACAATCAAAATGACGATGGCGCCCAATACTTTCAGGCCCGCCTGTGTCAATAGATTTACAATGTTATTCACAACCGAGTCGTAGTTCATAGGCTCCATGATAGCATGTTGAGTACCACCTTTAAAAGCTGGATAATCGCATCTTTTGGCGCGGAATCGTCTCGCCACTGAGACGGTTGTCTCAAAATGAATGGATATCATGTTTTACCGGTTTTGCCTTTTGATTTCGATAGTGGTTGTCTGTCAGGCCGCGGAGCCCATTCGGTTCAGCCGCGACATCCTGCCCGTGCTTTCGACCAAGTGCTTCAGTTGCCACGGTCAGGACGCGAGCGGGCGGATGGCGAACCTCCGCCTGGATTTGCGTGAAGAGGCGACTGCCGTGCGCAAGAGCGGTGCGGCGATTGTTCCCGGCAAGCCGGAGGAAAGCCGCCTGATCGGGCGGATTGCGCCTTCGGACCCGAAGCGCGTGATGCCCCCGGCTTACTCCCACAAAGATCCGCTGGATGCGAAACAGGTGGCGATGTTCCGCACTTGGATCGAACAGGGTGCGCCATGGGGCAAGCACTGGTCGTTCGAGTTGCCCATGCGGCCCGTGGTGGATGCCGAAGGGGCCATTGACAAGCTGATTTCGCGCCGCCTGGTGAACGAGAATCTCCTCATGGCAGCGCAGGCTCCGCGCAACACATTGGCGCGCCGGCTATCGTTTGATTTGACCGGGCTACCGCCTTCGCCGGAAATGTTGGCCACGTTCCTGAGTGACAAGTCGCCACAGGCTTATGAGCATCTGGTCGACCGGTTGCTTTCCAGCGAACACTACGGCGAGCGCATGGCGATGTGGTGGCTCGATGTGGCTCGCTACGCCGATACCGATGGCTTTCAGGCCGACGAAACGCGCACCAACTGGCCGTGGCGCGATTGGGTAGTGGCCTCGTTCAATCGAAATCAACGCTTCGATCAGTTCACGCTCGAACAGTTTGCCGGCGACCTGCTGCCCAATCCCACTCCAGAGCAGCGCGTTGCGACAGCCTTCCACCGCAACCACATGACGAACGGTGAAGGCGGGCGCGATCCGGAAGAGTCGCGCGTCGATTACGTGATTGACCGCGTGAACACGACAGGCTCCGTGTGGCTCGGCCTCACACTGGGTTGCACGCAGTGCCACAGCCACAAGTTCGATCCTATTTCGCACAACGATTATTATTCGATGACCGCGTTCTTCAACAGCATCGATGAAAGCGGCCGCGCGGGCAAGAACGCCAAGCCGTACTTCAAATACAGCTCCCAACATGCCGCACCGGCTATCGCCGAGGCGAAGACATTGCTCGATGCGCGTAAGTCCGCCGAATCTGCGGCTCGTGAGGCGGCACAGAAGCCGTTTGCCGCATGGCTTGCCGAGCGCGAAAAAGAAGTGCGCAGAGGATTTCAAGCTTGGCGTCCGTTGCGGGCTGTGGCGATGGAATCGGCCGAAGGAACGAAGCTGCTGCAGGACACTGATGCGGTGATAGCGGCAACCGGGCCGAATCCGCGGCAGGACGACTACCGCATCACCGCTGCTGTCAGCGGACTGACGATCACCGGCATCCGGCTGGAAGTTCTGCCGCACGCTTCGCACACCGATGGCAAGCTGTCGCGCGGTAAGTCAGGTGAGTTCCTGCTTACCGATATCAAGGCGCAGGTCCGCAAGCGTGGTAGCTCGCAACTGCGCGAGATCATGATGGCCGGCGCGGTGGCGGACTATATTGCCGACAAGAAAAAGAACGACAACTACGGCGACATCAAAGATACATTGGACGACGATCCGCGCAATGGCTGGACTACAAAGGGCACCGATGCACACGTGCCGCACACGGGAGTATATGAGCTGGCCGAACCTTTGACTTTGGCTGCCGACGAGCAATTGATCTTCGAAATGCGCCATCGCTCTACTACTGGCGACGCAAACATCGGACGGTTCCGGTTGTCAGTTACCGGTCAACCTGGGCCCGCCGTTCAGAGCGTGGAAACGGCGCCTCTGGAACAACTGACGCGTGCAGGAAGCGTGCAGGCCATCGATGCAAAGGTCCGCGAGCGGCTGCTGGCGCAGTTCCTTACCGCCTATGCTCCTTACAAGAAAACCAAGGCCCAGTTGGAGCGTGCGGAGTCCCAGTTCAATGAAGTGAAAGACGCCGCCGCTGTGAACGTCATGGTGTTGGAAGAGCTGAAAGCGCCGCGAGAAACTAACGTTCTGCTGCGCGGGCAATTCGATAAGAAGGGCGAAAAGGTCACGCCAAACGTGCCTGCGGCGATTGCGCCGTGGCCCGCGGATGCGCCGCGGAATCGCCTGGGACTTGCGCAATGGCTGCTTTCAAAGCAGAACCCGCTTACTGCGCGCGTGGTTGTCAACCAGATCTGGCAGTTGCTGTTTGGCGCCGGGTTGGTGCGCACCACGGAAGATTTTGGTTCCCAAGGAGAGCAGCCAATTCATGCGGAGTTACTAGATTGGCTGGCGGTTGAGTTTGTCGAATCCGGCTGGGATGTGAAGCGGCTTGTGCGGTTGATCGTGACCAGCGCCGCTTACAAACAGCGTAGCGAAGTGACTTCAGCAGTGCTTGCGCGCGATCCGGAAAATCGGTTTTTGGCGCGAGGCCCACGTTATCGCTTGCCCAGTTGGATGCTGCGCGATGCGGCCCTCTCTTATGCTGGCTTGATCAACCCCGCGATTGGCGGTCCTCCGGTGAAGCCCTATCAGCCCGATGGCGTTTGGGAAGAGCTGTTCATGGGGCGGTTCAAATACTTTTCCAGTGAGGGTGCGGCGCAGTACCGGCGGACTTTGTATGCGTTCTGGAGGCGGTCGATAGCGCCGACGTTCCTATTCGATTCGGCGCAGCGCCGCTCGTGCGAAGTGCGTCTGTCGCGCACCAATACTCCATTGCAGGCGTTGACGCTTCAGAATGACGAGACGTATCTGGAGTCATCGCGAATGATCGCCGAGCAGACCGTCGGCGCGGCCGATCCGGTTGTTCCGATCTTCGAGCGCGTGCTGGGACGCAAGCCGGCCGCAGCCGAACTAGCAGTGCTGAGGCGCGAATATGCGCGGGCGCGAAACTTGTATGTTTCCAAGCCGCAGGAGTCAGCCAAGTTTCTGACTGTTGGCCAGCACTCCGAAACAACGCCCAATCCCGAACTGGCGGCGCGCATGTTTCTGGCGAGCATGATTCTGAACTTAGACGAGGCAATGACGCATGAGTAACTCACGCCGCGCATTTATCGGAGCGCTGGCAGCTCCGGCCGCATTCACGCAGAGCAAGTCGCAGCCGATGAAGGGCCAGACGCTCGGCCATGGCGAATTCCGGTATCGAATCGACACGAACTGGAGCAAGGCCGACGCGTCTCTGTTTCCCGTGCGCGACTGTCACGAGATGGTGCAGGTAGCCGACGGGCGTCTCTTCCTGCTCACCAATCATAAGCAGAACAACATACTCATCTACGACACCAATGGCAAGCTGCAAGGCTCATGGACATTGGGTTTCAATGGCGCGCACGGGCTTTCGTTGAATCAGGAACAGAGCGGCAAGGAGTTCCTTTACATCACCGATACGGGCACAGGCCGGGTGGTGAAGACCAAACTCGAAGGGCAGATCGTGCTGGAGTTGCAGCATCCCGAAAAAGCTGGTGCCTACACCGTGCGCGATATTTACAGTCCGACGGAAACCGTGGTTGGCCCCAATGGTGACATCTATGTGGCCGATGGCTACGGTTCGCAATGGATCCTCCGCTACGACAGCGCGGGAAAGTATCTTTCCAAGTTCGGAGGCAAGAGTTCGCAGCCCATCAGCAAGGGCAAATTCCTGCAGGCCCACGGAGTGGCCATCGACACGCGCGGGCCGCAGCCGCTGGTTTTATGCACGGCGCGCATCCGTAATGAGTTTCACTGGTTCAACCTCGATGGCGTTCATCAACGCACGGTCTATCTACCCGGCGCGTATATGAGCAGGCCGGTGCTGGCAGGCAAGTATCTCTATTCCGGCGTCTGCTTCGGCATGTTTCCGAATGATTTCCGCATGTGGCAGAATCGCGGCTTTGTCACGATTCTGGACGACAAGGATCGCGTGGTTTCGAATCCAGGCGGCCAGCCGCCCACTTACAAAGAGGGCCAGCTTCAGGTGATGATGCAGGATCAGCCGGTTTTCAAAAACTGCCATGATGTATGCGTGGACAAACAAGGTGACCTGTATGTCTGCCAGTGGAACAGCGGCCAGGTGTATCCGTATAAGCTGCACAGGGAAGGCTAACGATGCAGGAAAAATTGCAAACAACCAGGCGTTATTTTCTCGGTGGCTGCACCGGTGTTTCCGTCGGCGCCATGGCGCTGCAATCGCTGATGGCAGGAGAGCAACAGCCGATCGGCTTGCCGGGCCTGCCGCATTTTGCTCCCAAGGCTAAGCGTGTGATTTTCCTAACGCAGTCAGGTGGGCCATCGCAGATCGAGCTCTTCGACCATAAGCCGGGATTGATGCAGTGGGCTGGCAAAGAACTGCCTGATTCGATCCGCCAGGGCCAGCGCCTCACTACGATGACGGCCAAGCAGAAGCAGCTGATCATGCCCGGAGTTACTAAGTTCGCGCGTTACGGCAAAAGCGGTGCAACGATCAGCGAGTGGCTGCCGTATCTATCCAAAGTGGCCGACGATGTGTGCTTCGTGAAGTCCATGCACACTGACCAGATCAATCATGCGCCGGCGATGACACAATTTCTGACAGGACATCAACTGCCAGGCAGGCCGAGCATGGGCGCCTGGGTCAGTTATGGATTGGGAAGCACGAATCGTAACTTCCCTGACTATCTAGTGATGCTCTCCAAGATGCAGCGGCCCAGCGATCAGCCTTTGTACGACCATTATTGGGGCAGCGGATTTCTGCCTTCGCGGTATCAGGGTGTTAAGCTGCGCAATGCGAAGGATCCGGTGCTTTATCTGCAAGACCCCAACGGCCTGCCCCGCGAACTGCGCCGTGGCATGCTCGATGGCCTTGCCGAATTGAACAATCAGCATCTGAAGCAGACCGGCGACCCGGAGATCAGCACGCGCATCCGGCAGTATGAGATGGCCTATCGCATGCAGTCGAGTGTGCCCGCGCTGACCGATCTGTCCGACGAGCCAGATGAAGTGTTCTCGCTCTACGGGCCGGATTCACGGCGTGCCGGCAGCTATGCGGCCAACTGCATTCTGGCGCGGCGGCTGGCCGAACGCGGCGTGCGCTTCATCCAGCTTTTCCATCCAGACTGGGATCACCACAGCCGGCTGCCTTCGTGGTGCACGGCTCGTTGCCGCGATACGGATCAGGCAAGCGCGGCTTTGGTCACCGATCTGAAGCGGCTTGGCTTGCTGGACGACACCCTGGTCATCTGGGGCGGGGAATTCGGACGTGGTGTCGCTGGTCAAGGCCAGTGGGATAGCATCGAAGCCGGCCGCGATCACCATCCGCGTTGCTTCACCATCTGGATGGCCGGCGGCGGCGTGAAGCCCGGCATGACTTACGGCGCTACAGATGACTTCAGCTACAACGTGGCCGAAAATCCCGTGCATGTGCGCGATCTGCATGCGACCGTGATGCACTTACTTGGCATCCGGCACGAAACGTTCACTTACCGCTTTCAGGGCTTGGATTTCCGCCTGACGGGCGTTGAGCCGGCACGCGTGGTGAAGGATATCCTCAGTTAGGTTTCGTGGCGCGCAGAATCTCCAGCGCCGGTGTGCCCTTCATCGCCGATTCAATTCGGGCAAGGACGCGCTTCTTGGTCTCGGCCGGAATGTTATCGAATGAGGCGGAGTAAGTCATGTAGCTAATCGGATAGCGGAACATGCGCGTCTTCAAATCGAACTCGCGCAATGACCGGCCCTTGGCATCGAATGGTCCCCGCGCCGCGAAATCGGCGGCGAAACCAGAGACTCCGGCAATCGGTGCGGTAAGCACGGCTTCGTCCTTGAACATCAGATAATCGGCCAACGTGTCGGCGGCGGTTGCGTCCTGCTGGCACCGGAAGATCAAATTCTGCGCCCGCGCCTGATGCTCCAACACCATCAACGCCACAATATCGCTGTAGGGCGATAGATACGGGTCAGTATTGACTACGCGACTCAAGTCCTCAATGTTTGCGCCGCTTTCCATGTCGAGTGCCGCGCTGACCCCGCGCCCCGGAACATGCGCGTTCCCCATATGACGCTGGTCGCCATGCGTGCCGCTGACATACCATCCGCCCCAGCGTTGTTTGAGCGGACTGCGGTGATCGGAAAGATACGAGCCCGGCTGCTGCACCGCGAAGCCTTCGGAGTCGGGAAACACACTGCGCACGAATAGCCCCGGCACACCTTCGGTCTGCGGCGAAGCATGGCAATGCAGGCATTCATCTCGGCGGCGAATCTCCTGCAAGCCGGTCTCCTGCTGATTCATGGAATAGAACATCGTGCCGATTTTCGGGTCGACGGAAGTGATCTCCATCACCTCGCCGAACTGCACACTGGGCTTGACCCAGCCGACGTAGGTATCGTCATTGAAGTAGATGGCACGCGGCGCCTGGCGCGATATGCGACTGGCTTGCAGGCTGGTCTTGGAAAACACCAAAACCTGCGACGAAATCGAAATGCCGAACTCTTTCAGCAGCGCCGGAAGATAGCCATTCTTTGCGTCGAAGGCCAGTTTCGTCTCCCTGCTCTTCAGCCGAGCGGCTAACTTCGCGGCCTTGTCGTGCGGCGTCGCTGTCTCATAATCGGCTGCCGGCAGGGGCAGCAGGGCCATTAGCCACAGCAAGGCGAATCGCATTTCGGACGGGGTTGTCTCCTTGTTCCCAATCTTAGCATCCCCCTACCCTGATTGAGAGGGCAATATACCCTGGCCAGGGTATTCTGCCGCTTGTCCAACTCGCGTAGTATGGCTAGCAAGAGGATTGTGTTTGCAAACCCAGCCAAATTCTGCCCCAGGTCCGCTGCTCACCCGTGAACAACTGGACGCCATTCTTCAGTACGATACTTGCACCATCGCCAACGCCATTGAATGGTTTCGCGTGCGGCTGCGCAACGAAGGGGTCAGTGGCCCCGGGTTGCGTTGCGTCACCGGCGGCTTCGCGCGGGCTCTCGGCTATGCGGCCACGTTTCGCATTCGCACCGCCGATCCGCCAATGCGCGGCGACGATTCGTTCATCAATCGCACCGATTGGTGGGCAGAACTAAAACGTCATCCGCTTCCAACTATTGCAGTGGTTGAGGATATCGATGCCGAGCCTGGTCTGGGCTCATTTGCCGGTGAGGTTCATGCCTCGATCCTGCGCGCATTAGGATGCTGCGGTGTGATCACTAACGGCGCGGTGCGCGATCTGCCGGCCGTCAATGCTATGGACTTCCCCTTCTTCGCTAAATCGGTAGCGGTATCGCATGCCTACTCCCACGTTGTGGAGTTCGGCAAACCGGTCCGCATTTTCGGCCTCGAAGTCCACCCGGGAGAGCTGATCTACGCCGACTGCCATGGCGCCGTAACCATTCCGCAAGCGATCGCAGGGAAGGTGGCTGACGTGGCCGCCACCTTAAGAGAGGCGGAGCTGCGCGTTATCCGTGCCTGCCAGTCCCCCGATTTTACGGAAGCAATGCTGTTGGAAACCCTCGATAAGAATCTATGAAAATCCCTCATCTCAATTTCGCGTCTTCCTCGCTTGTGTGCGGCGCTCTATTGCTGGGCTCCTGCGCGAAGAAGGAACCGGCTGTCGCTGCCAAAGCCGTGGCCGGCGAAATTCCTGTTGTTGCCGTGGCGAAGACCACTCCGATCGATCTGTCTCAAGGCATGGTGCTCACGGCTGAGTTCCGCCCGTATCAGGAGATCGAAGTCATGGCCAAGGTCTCCGGCTATCTGAAGCAGATCAACGTCGATGTGGGAGACCGAGTGCAGGCCGGCCAACTACTCGCCACTCTTGAGATCCCCGAAATGAACGATGATATTGGACGATCCAAGGCAATGCTCGATCGTGCCAGCGCCGAAGTTACTCATGCCAAGGAAGAGCTTGCCCGTGCACAGACGGCGCACGAGATCACGCATATCTCCTTTCTGCGATTGAAGGAAGTGTCTGAAAAGCGCCCCGGCCTGGTTGCGCAGCAGGAAGTTGACGACTCACATAGTAAGGACCTCGTCTCAGAAGCGCAGGTTGCCGTCGCCCGTTCCAACGAAGCCACCGCCCGCCGTCAGGTGCAGGTGAATGAATCGGAACTCAAGCGCATGAATACTATGTACGAATATCTCCGCGTCACCGCCCCGTTTGCAGGAGTAGTTACGAAGCGATATGCAGATACGGGCTCGATGATTCAGGCCGGAACTGCATCGCAAAGCCAAGCCATGCCGGTGGTGCGCCTCTCGCAAAACAACATGTTGCGCCTGATACTGCCTGTGCCGGAATCGGCTGTGTCCACGGTACACATCGGGCAAAATGTCGATGTCAGCGTGCCGTCCATGAAGAGGACGTTTCCCGGACGCGTCTCCCGCTTTAGCGGCAAGGTGTCACTTGCCACGCGCACCATGGACACGGAACTCGATGTTCCCAACCCGTCGTTGACTCTGATGCCAGGAATGTATGCCGAAGTAAAGCTGACCTTGCAAAACCGAAGCGCTGTGTTGTCTGTTCCCATCGCCGCGGTGGACCGGCCTGAAGAACAAAGTCCAGGTAAGAACACTGGGAAAGTGGTGGTGGTCACCGCCAACAATCGGCTGGAGTTTCGCAACATTGAACTTGGCCTTGAAAGCGCCACCATGGTTGAAGTGCTTGCTGGCTTAAACGATGGCGACCTTGTGGTGACGGGCACGCGCGCAGGGCTGCAGGCGGGCCAAGAAGTCAAGCCCAAGGTCGTAGACATGAACGCAGGCAAATCATAAGGGAGCGTCAAATATAATGTCTGGATTCGCAATTCGAACGCCCTATTTTATCGTTGTTGTTTGCCTGATCATCGCCGTGCTGGGCGTGAGCAGCCTGGTACGAATGCCGGTCGACATGTTTCCTTCAATGAACATTCCGGTTGTGGTTGTAGCCACCTTTTACTCAGGCATGCCTGCCGAACAGATTGAAGCCGATATTACCAGCCGCTTTGAACGCTTCTTCACGCTGGGGAGCGGCATAGAACATATGGAGTCACGCTCGCTGCCCGGTGTTAGCATCATCAAGGTCTACTTCCAACCCGGAACGAACGGCGATTCGGCCGTGACCACAATCTCAAACCTGGCAATGGCCCAGTTACGGCGTCTTCCGCCGGGCACCTTGCCCCCGGTAGTTTTGAAGTTCGATGCCTCTAGCCTGCCTGTTTGTCTGGTGACCTTCAAGGGCGAGGGTCTCACAGAGACCAATCTGCGCGATCTTGCCCAATTGAATGTGCGCAACCAGATCGCCAGCGTGCCTGGTGCCAGCGTCCCCCAGCCCTTCGGTGGAAAATACAGGCAAATCATGATCTATGCCGATCCGTATAAGCTCGAAGCGCACAAGATGAGCCTGATGGATGTGGTACGTTCTGTCAACGACGCCAACCTGATCATCCCTTCCGGAGATGTGCAAATCGGCGATCTGGATTACAGCATATTTACCAACAGCCAGCTTTCCACGTTAGAGGGCATCAACGACCTGCCGGTGAAGACGGTGGGGACGTCTCCGGTGCGCATCTCCGATATCGGAATTGCCAAGGATGCGCAGGCCATCCAGACAAACCTGGTCAGGGTCGACGGGCAAAGGTCAGTGTATGTGCCCGTGCTCAAGCAGGGCGGCGATTCCAATACGATTGCCGTCGTTGACGGTGTTCGCGATGCGTTGAAGAAATTGCTTGACGTGCCACAGCAATTGGTCACCAATGTGGTGTTCGATCAGTCGGTCTTCGTCAAAATGGCTATCGAAACTTTACTGCATGAAGGCGCAATCGGTCTGGTGCTCACCTCCGTCATGATTCTGATGTTTCTTGGCAGCATGCGCGCCACTATGGCGGTGTTCTTTTCCATTCCCCTTTCAGTGCTCGCCGCGTTGATTGCACTTTCCATGGGTGGAGGCTCCATTAACAGCATGGTGCTGGGCGGTCTGGCGCTCGCGTTTTCACGACTGATTGATAACTCGGTTGTAGTGCTGGAAAACATTTACCGCCACCTGGAAATGGGCGAATCGCCAGTGAACGCTGCCATCAAAGGCGGCCAGGAGGTGGCTCTGCCGGTGCTCGCTTCCACGCTGACAACCATCGTAGTGTTCTTTCCAGTTACGTTGCTTTATGGCGTAAGTAAGTATCTGTTTTCCGCGTTGGCGCTGGCCGTGGTGCTTTCCTTGCTCGCCTCCTACGTTGTTGCGCTTACGGTGGTGCCCCTGTTTTGCGCACGCTTCCTTCATTCCGCGCATAACAAGTCAGGCGCGGGCAAAAAGTCAATTGCCGATCACTTCAATGCCTGGTTCAACCGCCAGTTCGAACGCTTTCTTGATTTCTACGATTCCATCATCCAGGTGGTTCTCAAGCAGCCGGTCGGCGTTCTGCTGGTGCTTTCCGTGGTGATTGGGGCCAGCCTGTTTTTGTATCCCATTCTCGACTTTGCCTACTTCCCGCGGACGGATCCGGCACAGTTCATGATGAACGTTAAGCTACCTTCCGGCACGCGCATCGGAATTACTGAAAAGGAGATTGCCAAGATCGAAAAGTTGGTGCATGAAGTGGTCTCTGAAGAGGATCTCGGCATGATCGTTTCCAATATCGGCACCACGCCCGATTTTTCAGCCATCTATTCCACGAACTCAGCCATGCACACTGCGTCAGTGCAAGTCAGTCTGAAGGAAGACCACAAGGTAGGCAGCTATGAGTACATGGCCCGCGTTCGCAAGAAACTCTCTGAAGAGATGCCCGAAGTCAGTGCCTATTTCCAGTCCGGCGGACTTGTGGATGCCGTGCTTGGCATGGGTATGCCGGCACCCATCGACATTCAGGTGGCCGGTTCGAAGCTGGAAGATACCTTCCGCACCGCAACCGATCTGGCACGTCAGATCAAAGCCATCGACGGAGTTGCCGACGCTTTCATTCCGCAGGATATCGATTACCCGGCCCTCAAACTGGATGTGGATCGCATTCGCGCCGCCGAAATGGGCCTGACTCAAAGGGAGATAGTGGGTAACATCATCACCGCACTTACATCGAATGCCATGATCGCCCCAAGTTTCTGGATCGATCCGAAAAACAACTACGATTATCTGTTGACCGTGCAATACGCCGAAAAGCAGATAAAGACTCCGGCCGATTTGCGCGCGATTCCAATCCGCGGAACTCCGTCCCTAGACCCAACGCGTCTTGACATGGTGTCGAAGATACGAGCCATTAAATCCCCGACGGAAGTGGATCACTATCAGTTACGCCGCGTGATCGATATCTATGTACGTCCGGTGGGCGAAGATCTGGCGCGCATCGCAACAGCGATTGATGCGCTCACGGCTAAGATGGAGAAACCCAAAAACGTAACCATCGCCATGCGCGGCCTGATTCAGGCGATGCGTCAGAGCTTTGCCAGCTTTGCCTCAGGGTTGATTCTTTCCGTGGTCCTGCTCTATCTGATTCTGGTGGCCCAATTCCGGTCGTTTCTTGACCCTATTATTATTCTTACCGCCGTGCCGCCGGGGCTTACAGGCGCTTTGCTGATTCTCTACTACACCGGAACCAGTATGAACGTCATGTCGCTTATGGGCATGATGATTCTGATCGGAATGACTGTATCGGACAGTATCCTGATCGTTGAGTTTACGCGCCATTTGCGCAGCGAAGGGATGAACGTTCGGCAGGCCGTGGTCACGGCGGCGCGCGTTCGAATGCGGCCCGTGCTGATGACTTCCCTGGCCACGATCATCGGCCTGTTGCCAATGGCTCTGAAACTTGGCGCCGGGAGCGAAGCGTATGCGCCGCTTGCCCGTGCTGTACTGGGGGGCATGAGCGTCTCGCTGATCATGAAGGTTATCATCGTGCCTGCCGCTTACTTTGTGGCCTACCGCAAGGACGATCTGAAACTAACTACGGAGACTAACTAGTGCGTTTGCTGTCGATTCTTGTTGTGATTAGTATTGGCTGTGCGGCGCAATCGCAGCCCCAATCAACGATGCAACTGACATTGGCCGAGGCTCACCGGCTGGCCATGCAGAACAACCCGTTGATTTCCGCCTCGCGTCTGAATGCCGCGGCAGCCTATCAGGTTCCGCTCGAACTCAAGTCCAACTTCATGCCGACGTTGTTCGGCAGCCTAACCGGCGTTGGCGCGGACACGGGAACGCGTCTGGCAGCCGGCGGTTTGAGCAATCCGGCAATCTATAATCGTATCGGCACCGGCGTTTCCATCAACCAATTGATTAGTGATTTCGGGCGTACGTCGAATCTGATTGCATCCGCCGACCTGAAGGCGAAGGCGCAGGACCAGACCACCGAAACCACGCGTGCTCTGATCTTATTGGCCACTGACCGCGCGTACTTTTCCGCTCTCCGGGCGCAAGCCGTATTGAACGTCGCCCAACAGACGGTAAAGGCGCGCCAGTTAGTGGTTGATCAGGTTACAGCCTTGGCGGGGAGTAAGTTGAAATCCCAGCTCGACGTCAGCTTTGCGAGCGTCAACCTCGCCACCGCAAATCTGTTGCTGTCGCAAGCGATGAACGACGTCCAGGCTGCCATGGCGGATCTGGCTACGGCCATGGGGTTGCCCAACGAATCTACCTTTATTTTGCACGATGAACCGCTGCCTCCGCCGCTGCCTGTGCGTATCGATGAGCTGGTGGCACAAGCCTTGACGGACCGGCCCGAACTGCGTGATCTGAAATTGCAACAGGGAGCGGCTGAGAAATTCGTGAAGGCAGAGCGTGCCCTTGCTTACCCAAGTGTCTCCCTTTCCGGAACCACGGGTCTTGCACCCGCGGCGCAAGAACAAGTGGCCAGTCGCTATGGTGCAGTCGGCGTCAATCTCAACATCCCGATCTTTAATGGTGGCCTATACAAAGCACGCACCACGGAAGCCGAATTGCGCTCCCGGGCCGTTCTCCAAACGATTCATGACGCGGAGAATCGCATTAAGCGTGACGTGCGTGTCGCTTACTTAAACTCCGTCGCGGCGCTGGACCGCGTCGGGTTGACTGCCGAACTTCTAAAGCAAGCGGATTTGGCACTGAGTCTTGCGCAAAGCCGGTACGAACTAGGGCTGAGCAGCATTGTTGAACTAAGTCAGGCACAGCTGAATCTGACATCCGCACAGATTGCCAATACAGCCGCTAAGTACGAATACCAGGCGACACGCTCGGTGGTTGACTTCCAGACCGCGGCACTCAAGTAGTTAATACAAGACCGACGGCAGATAGGCGCCTTGCGGTTCCTGATAAAAACCCATCGACATGAGAGTCATTGGGTAGACGATACGCAACCCGTTGGTAAGGCACCAGCGGAACAGTTCCACATTGCGCGTTGGCACCAGAATGCCCGAGCCGGCAAACGCGTCCGCGGTTGAGATAAGCGCCTGGATATCAATCGTCGCAAGCCCCACGGAGTGGCAGAAGAATCCAAGGCCGCTGGTATAACCGGTGATTGCTCCGTCCCGTTCCACCACTTGAGCCGATCCGCTGGCGATGCCGTCGAGCAGTTCCGCCGTGCGTGTATGACCGTGCACAGCCTGGCAAAGTCGATCTGCTTCGGCTGCATCCGCTGAAGTGGCGGCGCGGACATGGCACCCTTTCACCGGTTTCAGGATCGGCGGTCCCTGCATGATGGAGATCGGCTCGCGTGGGTCGAAGCCGAGCTTGGTGTAGAGCGACAACGAGCGGTTATGAAATGTAGCCTGCAACAAACGAACACCGTCCATTCCGCGGCCAAGTGCGTGGTCAATGGAGGTCTGCATCAGTTGTCTGCCCGCGGAACGGTTCTGTGCCGCTGGATCGACGCTGATGGGGCCGAGTCCGGCAATTGCGCCGCGCTCATCCACGCAGTTGCTGCCAACCAGTCGGCCAGCTTCTTCCGCAACCACGCAGTGGTAACCGGGATGCGAGAACAGATTTCCCAGCAGGCCGGTGGCATGTTCTGGCGATGGAAAGTCGGGCGGGAAGCCATGTTTCGTGTTGATATGGACGAAGCCTTCGTACAGGATGCGCCCGCATTCGGCGGTATCTTCAGGCTTGGCCTGTCGAATCAGGAACTGAGAGCTTTGCACAGCCATAGATTATTGAATTGTAACCCCAAGTGCCGCGGAACTAACGCCGCAGCCGTTTCGTACAACCAGATTCCATTGACCCGCGGCCAGTTTTCCTCCCAGTGCCGCATTGATTTGCGTGGCCGATTTGTCCCAGAAAAACAGGTTTGATGTTTCGTCAATTACCGTCGCAGCCTGGCCTGCGCCGCCAGGGCCTGCGCCTTGGCCGGGCCCCGTGCCGGCGCGGGTAAAGCGGAGTGAGTTGCCGCCCTCGGGCGTGAAGGCGGAGCCCCACACGATGATCGTTCCATCCGCTGTGATGGCCGGTTTGTAGGTGTCGCTGGTTGCGGCCGAGGCCACTGGCGTCGCGGTCGTGCTGCAAGGATTCACTTTCAACTGATCGCCAACTTCCACCGAAAGAAGGTCGGCGCCCATCTGCAGTGGACCGCCATAGCCGGCGCTGCGGATATTCTTTGTGACATCCGCCAACATGGGTGCGAAGTGGGTGAGCAGTGCAAGCTTGGGTGCTGCTCGCGAGAATACGCTTGCAGCCTGTTCTGGCGTGGTGTGGTAAAGCGACGTTGCAATATCGGTGCTGGCCGCTCCCGTCCAGATCTCATGCACCAGAAGATCAACCCCCTTGGCAAACTTCACCAGGTTGTCTGAGGCGGTAGTATCGCCGGAGATAACGACTGAGCGGCCGCCGAAATCGACGCGATAACCGAGAGCAGGCTTGACTGGCGCATGATCCACCAGGAACGCGGTCACCGTGACGCCATTGTTCTGATAGACGACGCCTTCAGTGACATCCTTTGCTGCGATGGTAATTCCCTCGGGCGCCCAATGTTCCACAAGATCGCGGCGGATATGCGTGTTTGTGGCATAAGCCGCGGTGAGTTGCGTAGCCAGGCCAGTGGTCCCGGTTGGCTGGTCGGTGTCCTGCGCGGGACCGAAGAGCGATAGCGGATTCGTGCCGCGTCCGTTCCACGAGCCCATCCACAAGATTGGCAATCCCTGCGTGTGATCAGAGTGCAGATGGGTGAGAAACACCTTGTTTATGTTGCCCAGTCCGAGCTGCGTGAGTCGCTCAGGAATGCCTCGGCCGCAGTCAAACAGCAGGTTTTCCGAGCCTGCCTGGACCAGTGTCCCAGCTTCTGAGCGATCCAGTGACAGCCCGGGCCCGGAGGTTCCCAGCAGCGTGACTTTGAAAGTCGAATTCTGGGCCATCAAAGGCAGCGCGCAAATCAAACCGAACATGGTGACCGTCTTCATAATTGTTAGCCGTAGGAGCAATTCTACTACTGTAAATGAATTCTGCTGAAGAGTGTGCGGCGTACTGATTTAAAAAATCGACCACACCCGGCGGGCATCGAATTGGCTAGCAGTGTGTGGCCGTATCGGTTTACACTGAATGTATTCATTCCGATCATTGCCCGGTAACCAACTTATGAATTCCAGTCCAGACGTCATCGTAATCGGCGGGGGTCCCGCCGGATCCACGGCCGCGACTCTAGTTGCGCAGCAAGGTTTCAAGGTGCAGTTGTTTGAGCGCATGAAGTTTCCGCGATTTCACATCGGCGAGTCTCTGATTCCGGAAACTTATTGGGTGCTGGAACGGCTGGGCATGCTTGAGAAGCTGAAGAAGACCAATTTCGTTAAGAAGTACAGCGTCCAGTTTGTCAACGCGATGGGCAAGCTGTCTGCGCCGTTCTACTTCTGGGACAATAAGCCGCACGAATGCTCGCAGACGTGGCAGGTTGTGCGCAGCGAATTCGACGAGATGATGTTGAACAACGCACGTGAACATGGCGTTGAGGCGGAAGAGGGCGTGCACGTCCGCGATGTGATCTTTGAAAATGACCATGCCGTGGGCGTCATCATTCGTAATGAAGACGGCTCTGAGCGCGAAGTTCGGGCACGGGTTGTCATCGACGCAAGCGGCCAAAGTGGCCTCTTGCAGCACAAATTCAAGCTTCGCATCTGGGATCCGCTACTGAACAAGGGCGCAATCTGGACATATTGGGAAGGCGCCTACCGCGACACCGGCAAGGACGAAGGCGCAACCATTGTGCTGCAGACCGCCAACAAGCAGGGCTGGTTCTGGAACATCCCGCTGCACGACAACCGCGTCAGCATTGGCGTCGTAGCACCGTTTGACTATCTGTTCAAAGGCCGCAACGATCACGAAAAGACTTACGAAGAAGAGGTCGAACGCTGCCCGGCGGTGAAGGAACGCGTGGCCAACGCGAAACGAGTGACCGGTTATTTCGCCACGCGCGACTATTCCTATCGCGCCACCAAAGTCGCCGGCAACGGCTGGGTAATGGTGGGCGATGCTTTCGGTTTCCTCGATCCGTTGTACTCATCGGGCGTGCTGCTCGCGTTGAAGTCAGGGCAACTCGCGGCCGATGCCGTGGTGGATGGCTTGCGCAAGAACGATGTTTCCGAAGCGCAGTTGGGTGCCTGGGGCCCGGCCTTCAACGTGGGTGTGGACCGCATGCGCCGGCTGGTTTGCGAATTCTACGATGGCTTCAGCTTCGGCGCCTTGATGCGCAAGAATCCGGAACTGCGTGGCACTGTCACTGACCTGTTGATCGGCGATCTGTTCGATGAACGCGTGGATTGCGTGTGGCCCGCTATTGAGGAACTGTATCCGGAAGGCAAGAAGTTACCAATGGGTTGGGATGGCGGCACTCCCATGGAGCTTGCTACGCACAAGGCGAATGAACTCGTGTTGCCGGACGGCGCACGGCCTTAGCTTAAAATGGCTGCATGGCCATTTTCCCATTGTTGCTGCTGGTCGCAGGCGCGGCTCAAGCGCAGCCGCATCCGCTCCAGGAATTGATTGACGCCGCGCGGACGGATTCACCCCGTCTGCGCGGAATGATTGATGCTGGCCTTCCTGGTCTTAAAGGCCGAGATGGCGTAGCCGTGTGGGGACAGGACTTCCTGTTCGCAGTGGAGTCGCTCGCTCAAGCTTCTGTCTCCATCGACAAGCAGCCGCCCCTGCCAATGAAGCGCATCGCGGGCAGCAGCTATTGGTACCTGCTGAAGACTCTGCGGCTAGGCACTACTCACAACTACAGCTACACATCCCAAGGCAAGGTACTCGGAACTTACGATGTGGCTGGCTATAATCCCGATTCCTATCCGTTGCCGGGCGTGGCCCGTGGCAAGCTTTCGGCACAAGCCACCCTGAAGAGTAAAATCTATCCAGGCATGTCGGCCAACTATTGGATTTACGTCAACCCCGGCGTGGACCCATCGCGGCCGGCGCCGTTGATGGTCTGGCAGGATGGTGAAACAATCGTCGGCAATCAGGACCTGCTGCGTTTGCGGCTGCAAATCGTCAGCGATAATCTTGTCCACAAGAAAATCATCCCGCCGATGGTTCATGTATTGATTTCGCCGGGCGAGGGCGGGGAAGCAACCGGCACCCGTATGCGCAGCATTCAATACGATACGGTATCGGATCGTTATGGCCGGTACCTGCTGGAAGAAGTGCTGCCTGAGGTCTCGAAACAGCATAAACTGCGCCCCGATGCCTACTCGCGCGCCATTGCCGGGGCTTCATCCGGAGCCATCTGTGCTCTGAACGCAGCGTGGTATTTCCCGGAACAGTTCAGCCGCGTGCTATCGCATATCGGCAGCTACGCCGCGATCCAATGGCATCCGGAAAAAGGGCAGGATGGCGGCTACATCGTCTCTCACCGCGTGCGGCGCGAAGCGAAAAAGAATTTACGGGTGTGGATGTCCGATGGCAACGACGACATTGAAAATCAGGCAGGCAGCTGGCCCCTCAACAACATTCAACTCGCGAACGCTCTAAAGCTGAAAGGTTACGATTTCCATTTCCGGTTTGGCGAAAGCGCCCATGCCATTGCGCAGGGCGCGTTGGATTTGCCGGAGTCGCTGGCCTGGCTGTGGCGCGACTACTCCGAAGCGAAGACGTCACAGTCATACGAAATGGAAGACGAGGAGCGTGCCAAGCCGCTGTTTCGCGTAAAGATAGCCAACCGCGAAGCGTGGTGAACTTGCCTCGTCACGAATGTAACGAAGGATTCTTCTTGTTGTCGTCTGATGTTAACGATTGCAGTCTTATCATCGATAATTACTCCTCAACTCGTTGAGGGGAATCTCAACCGAAGATGGAGAAATCTGTGGTCTTGACCCATAAGTTACGTATTGTTTTCCTTTCCTGCCTGGTAACCGCCGCTGGAATGGCGCAATCGGTGAAACCAAGCGTAAAAATCCTGTTGCCGGAGCGCACGCGCCTTTTGCAAGGCCAACTGGTGGATCTGGTGCTGGAAGTCCGCAATGCGGATAGCGTGAAGAATTTGAAAGTTATGGCCGGGGGGATCGACCTGACATCGAGATTCTCCGCACCAGTGAAGACTGACCTGGATTGCGATAACACTACCGACTGGGTAATGCGCGCGAATCTGCAATCATTCGACACGCCTGGCGATCTGAAGGTTGACGTTTCCGTTAACGCCGGTGGCTCTGACGTGAAAGACAGCCGCACCGTTTCTGTGTTTGACTTTGCCCTTGCGCAGCGCCGCAACATCGTCCTCTTTATTGGCGATGCCATGGGCACCGCATATCGCGATGCTGCCCGCCTGGTTTCGCGCGCGATTGTGGACGCAAACGGAAAGAACTCTTTCCGCGATGGCTTTTTCGACAATCTGCTCGAGATGGACAAGATGCCCGTCAGCGGCATGTCGATGACTTACGGCACGGATTCCGTGGTTCCCGATTCGGCCAATACAGGCACAGCCTGGGCAACCGGGAATAAGAGCTATCTGAATGCTGTAAACTCGCTTCCCGATGGCACCGATTGCAAGTGGCGCTTCAACGGCCAGACTAACGCTGCCAACCTGCAATACATCACTGACAATCCTCGTGTGGAAAATCTGTGGCAGTACCTGAAGCGCAAATATCAATACCGCACCGGCATCGTTTCCACCGCCGCCATTACCGATGCGACCCCGGCCGTGGAAGGCTCCTATGTAGGTTACCGCCAGGCTCGCCTGGAAATTGCCCGCCAGTATCTTGAGAACCCGATGTTGGGCGGCCGCCCTGCATTCGATGTCATTCTCGGCGGCGGCACCGATCCGTTTACTTCTGCCGGCCGCACCGACAAGCGTGATCTGATCGCTGAATTTCAAGCGCTGGGTTATCGCTATGTCACCAACGCTACCGACCTCGGCATGATTAACACCCCCGCACCGCTGCTCGGCCTCTTCAAGGGCTCGGCCAAGCCCGCGCCCGCCAGCAACGGTATCGCAACTGCCTCTGACGTCAACATGGATGTTGCCTATGACAAACTCGGGCTGGCTCGCCCCGCCTCCGAACCCGCTGCTGACCTTGGCGCTTATACCGATCAGCCGATGCTCGAGCAGATGACCGCCAAGGCAATCGAAGTGCTGTCCACCAGCTTCAGCAGTGCGCCCTTCATCCTGATGGTGGAAGGCGCGTCGATCGACAAGCAATCGCACCCGAACCAGGCCGCCGGAACCATCTGGGACGCAATCGAACTCGATAAATCGGTTGGCGTGGCTCGCGCGTGGATTGCCAAGCGTCAGGTGAAGGACACGTTGATTGTGGTCACCGCCGATCACGATCAATCGATGAGCATCATCGGTGTCAGCAACACTCCCGACGAAGAATACTTCAATCGCACGAAGTCGGAAAAGGTAGCCTTCAAGACCTCTGCCGGCGCCATGGACTTCACTGTTTGGGGCGATTCTTACGCGAACGTTCGTGCCGGCCTGCCGTTTATCAACAGCAGCACCACTGCTTCGAATAATGGACTCGCCACGCTGGGCCAGCCCGGATCATTTGTCCCCGTGGCCCCGGCCGACACTCCGTGGACCAGCACTTACTCCACTTACTATGGTTCCACCGCCTATAAAATGGATAGCAAGACAGGTTACCCCGTCAACGCTGGCGAAGGTTTGCGCCGTATCTCGGTCGGTTTCCGCACAGGCGACCATACCGGTTCCAGCGTCCCGGTCACGGCACAGGGCCCCGGCGCCTATAACTTCATGGGATACATGGACGAGTCAGACATCTTCTTCAAGATGGCGGCAACCCTCTCCACCGACACCGCGGATGGCGATAAGTTCATCGACGCCCTGGCGAATAGCAAATTTATCAAAACGATTGGAAAGTAAGTAAAGGTTGGAAATGAAGCAACTTGTTGTATTTATGGGGGCGCTGCTGTCAGCGCCCCTGTTTTCTCAGCCGCACGCAGGCTTGGCCGAAAAGGCCTTTGAGTTAGAGATCAAGTGGATCCTTGGCGTGGAATCGAAAATTCAAGTTCTTGAACGCCTTGGCCCTCCCAGGCAGACTGGCCAGTTCGGCGATTTTATTTCGATGCAGTATCAGATTGGGGTAGCCGATCATGACGATTTTTCTCACATCCTTGTTGTTCGTAAGTCGAACGGCGCGCTAGTTAGTCTCGCGCGCAGTTACGATCCGGAAGTGATCGTGGATAACCTGTTCGCCGTAGACGGGGTTTCCGTTCACTATTTTCCCGATGAGAAGAAGCCGCAGTTCAGCCTTCGCCTGCGACGTCTCAATGGCGGGCGTGTGCTGATGGCGATGGGCTCCGCTAAACCAGGAACTCCAACGGGACAATTGGTAATTATGGTGGAATCAGAACTGAGGAATTTCTATCCGTGGCTGAAAGATCAGTTGGATAAAGCCGGCGTCCGCTAACCCTTGCGCATCGCCGCCAGGCCTTCCGGCTTCTGCAACAACTGATCGAGCGAAGGTGTGCCCGAGTCCAGAAACTCGCGATAAGAGCCCGCGATGTGGTCGCGAATGGCAGCCCGAATCGCCCCCGGTTTAGCTTGACGCAATGCTTGGATCAAATCGCCATGTGGCTTCGCGTCATGCAGGTTATGCAAGCCCGAGCCATGCAACACGCTCAGAAATGCGAACAGCGGAGTGGTCAACTGGTCAAGCGTGCGCAGCATCACGGGGCTATCGGCTTTCTGCCATACCAATCGATGGAAGCGCATATCCGCCAGCGTCATGTCATGACAGCTTTTATCGCGGATACCCTGTTCGATGGCCGCGGAGAGGCGCTCCAATTCCTGAAAGTCTTCCGCTGATAAGTTCCCGGCCGCTTTGCAGAACGCCAGATCTTCAAGTGCGATGCGCATCGCCAGCCGGTCACGTACTTCGTTGCGCGAAAAGCAGGTGACGGTGGTGCCACGATTCGGCGTGCGCACTACGAGCCCCGCTTGCTCCAGTTGGTTCAAGGCTTCGCGAACGGTGGCCTGGCTGACGTCCATCGTCTTTGCCACATGCAGTTCGCGCAGCGCTTCCCCAGGCTGGAACTTGCCGGCGAAGATCGCGTCCTTCAAGATTCCGTACAACTGGTTGGATAGCGAATCGGACCGCACCGGCTGCGGCAGCAGCGTCTTATCTTTTTTCATCGTGCGTGCTCCAACTCCGGATTTCCCTTCATGCGCAAAAAGGCCAGGCATCCGGCGGCGATCAGCAGCATGACTGCCGAGATCTGTATCGCGCCTCCAAGGCCGATCGAGTCCTTGAATACGCCACCGGCCGCCGCCATCGCGCCTCCGGCAACGCATGAGGTGAAGTTCAGAATGCCATAAGCCGTGGCGCGCAATTCCTTGGGTACCAACTGACAGACCACCGGCATCAGGTTGCAATCGAACAGCCCTCGCCCCAGGCCGAAGCAGATCAGTCCGGGGATCAGGATCGCCCATGATCCAGCGATGCCTACCAGAAACAGGAATGGTCCCGCCACCGCGAGACCGATCGCTTGCGTCCAAAGACGGCCGCGCGGATTGCGCTTGGTCCAATGATCGGCGAGCATACCGCCAGCGAGTATTCCAACAAACGAGGCCACCTGGATATAGAAGGTGGACGAGAAGCCCGCCGAGCCCAGGCTGATGTGAAACCGCTCAAACAGAAACAGTGCCAGCCACGTATAAACGCACCAATACGCAATCGACGCCAGCGCATTGGCGAAGGTGACCATCCAAAACGCTTTAACCGCCGCTAGCTGTTGCATGGCGTCGAGGAAGGGCGTGCCCTTTGCGCCCGCTACGGTTTGCGCCGGTCGCGGTGCTTCTTTTAGCAAGGAAAACAATACTACCGCGTAAGCCAGACCGGCCGCACCAAGTACAAAAAAAGCAGGACGCCAACCGAAGTGCTCGCCCATCCATCCGCCGTAAATGCCTCCCGCGGCGATTCCCGCGTAGAGGCCACTTTGATGTAGCCCCGTTGCCTGAGCCCTGGTGCCTTCGCCATGATAGTCGGCGATCAGCGCCAGCGCAGCGGGCAGGTAGCATGCCTCGCTGACGCCCATCAGCGCACGAGCCAATAACAACTCATGGTAGTTGCGCGCATGACCAGTTAGAAACGTAACGGCCGACCAGACACCCAGGCTCACAAAGATAACAGCGCGCCGGCTAAAGCGATCCGCCAGCCAACCGCCCAGCGGACTCAGCACTCCATAGATCCAAAGAAAGGCGGTGCTCAGCAAACCGAGTTCGGCTGAAGTCAGCTTCATCTGATCCTGCAGCAGTGGGAAGACTGCGAAGATCACCTGGCGGTCCAGATAGTTCAGCAGCGCCACAACCCACAACAGCGCGACAACGGTCCAGCGGTAGGATGAGCTTGTCATACCTCAAGGATTGCTGCGCCGAGTTTGGTCTTAATAACTGCCGCACGAAACGCAACCGCTTCTTCCGAGGTCAGCGTGCGTCGTGGCGCGACGCATTCGCCGCAGTCGAGGCCGGTCCACTTCAGCAGGATCTTAACTGCCGGATTCACAGGGTAGCGCAGAAGCACCTGAATAAACTCATTGATGTCCGTCTGGACTGCCCGCGCCTCGTCCCAGCGGTTTTCTCGCGCCAGGTGGTACAGTTTCACAAAGCTCGGTGCAATCACATTATAGGTGCTGCCGATGCCTCCGTTAGCGCCGCTGATCAGGCCGCAGACCATCATCTCGTCAAACCCGTTGAACACCACCGCGCCGCTGCGCAGCAGAGACCACATGCGGAAGAAATCGGAGTCGGTGAACTTCAGGCCCACCACGTTCGGCAACTCGCACAGGGAAAGAATCTGCTCCGTAGTGCGAATGGCTGGTGCGATCGAAGGGAAGTAGTAGACCAGAAATGGCAGGCGGCTGGCGGCGGCGATTTTCGCGTAATATTCGCGGATCTCTTCGAACGAATAGTTGCCCGCCGGCGGCAGACTGCTGACGGCGTGCGCCCCGGTGCGGGCTGCATGCGTTGCCAGATCGATGGCTTCTTCAGTGCTCGCGGCCCCCACATGCACAATTACCTGTTTGCCAATCGGTGAGTTCGCTACTGCGCATTCCAGTGCTCGCTTGCGCTGCTCCGCCGGTAGTTGCAGTCCTTCGCCCGTCTGACCGCACACATATACCCCATGCACGCCTGCCTCGTAAACGCGTTCCAACAGCTGTTCATAGGGTCGCGGCTGAAATACCCGGCTTTCATCGACAGGGGTCACAAGCGCGGGCATGATTCCAAAGAGATTCGACATTTACCTTCCAATTCCTTTACAGTGACACATAGTGCCTTCTGCTGTATTGTAATACGGGATTATCGATGAGCGATAATTGCTATGCCCAACAACCTTACAAGACGTTCGCTTCTGCTTAGTGCTGCTCCGATGGCCGTAGCGGCCAGACCGCCGCGCTTTGAGCAAGTAGACCTGTTTCATCAGGGAGAAAACGGTGTCCATACTTATCGCATCCCTGCGTTGATCGAAACGCGCAAAGGTACGTTGCTCGCCGCCTGCGATGCGCGCCACGAAAACTCGCGCGATCTGCCAGGGCGAATCTCATTGGTGATGCGGCGCAGTTCCGATCGCGGCCGGACCTGGTCGGCCGCGGAGACCATTCGCAAAGTGCCGGAAGGAGGCGTGGGCGATCCATCGTTTCTGCTCGACCGCAAGACGGGCCGCATCTGGTGCTTTCATGCTTACGGACCGCCTGGAATCGGTACGCCAACAGCGAAGCCAGGCGCCGTCACCGGTCCCGACACCCTGCAGGTGCATGCAATAACGAGTGACGACGATGGCGTCACTTGGTCGAAGCTGATCGACTTGACGCCACAGATCAAAGACCCCGCATGGCAAGCGATCTTCGCCACATCGGGCACGCATTTCCAAACTTCACGCGCACGGTTTCTGGTGCCCATCGTGGTCTTCGATCCCAACAAGTCACTGACCTCGCGGAACGCCTATAGCGACGATAACGGAAAGACATGGAAGATTGGTTCAGCCATAGCGCCAGGCACGGATGAGAGCAAGGTAATTGAACTGGCCGATGGCACGGTACTGCAAAACATGCGCAACGGGAAAACGCGTTCGGTAGCCCGTTCCAAGGACGGCGGCATCACGTTCGACAATTTGAATGCGCACGATGCGGGGCTGATTGACCCAACCTGCAACGCCGGCCTGGCACGCTACCGCCACGGCGGCAAGGACGTGTTGCTGTTCACCAACGCCGCCTCCGCCAAGCGTGAAAATCTGACCGTCAAGCTCAGCCGCGATGGCGGCCGCACCTGGCCCGAGTCGCGCACGCTGCACGCCGGGCCAGCCGCTTATTCGACGGTGCTGCCGCTACGCGACGGTACCATCGCAGTTCTATACGAACGAGGCGACAAGCATTCCGTCGAAAAAATTACCTTCGCCCGCTTTGACTTGAGTTGGATATGAAATGTGGGGCAGAATGGCATTCTGCGGCCGAGTGGCACTCGGCCTTTTTCGATGTGTACCCTGTCAAACCAGCGTTCATCGAGGTGCCCCAGCGGCTCTACGTCACTACAGCGGTGCCCATCAATACACAGTAGTCGCCAGAGCCGATTGCCAATCGGCTGCAGAATGCCATTCTGCCCACGACTAAATCTCCCCAACAGCCCGTGAAATCAGGCTCCGCCCAACCGACTGCACACCCGTGTGAGTCATGTAGTTGGTGCTCATATCGAGAAACGCCGCCACGTAATCCAACTTGTCTTCGGTGAAGTCAACGAACCCCTTCATCTCGCCCAGCACGTTATCGAGCGAGATGCCGTGTTTATCGACGAACCCGCCCACGTAGGATTCGAGCGAGCCGATGCCGTTGTTAATAAACTGCAGCGCCGCGCCCGCCTCGCCGCCACCTGGCAACAGCCCTTTGGCAGCCTGAAAGAAACGGCTGTTCTCAATGTCTGAGACATCCAGGTTCTGCACTTCCGACACCAGCTTGGTTGCGAACTCCGGCCCCAGCGGGATCAGCCCGTTGAAGACAATGATCGCCGACATGCGAATGAGGTTCTCTTTTTCATACGATTCCACGGCCGATACAAAGTCGCCGATGCCGTCGCCGGGCAGCCCGTTGATGTAGCAGAACGAGACGGATTCGGCGATCAGCTTCAGCGCCAGATCCATCGCCTGCGCCTTGTCCTGGCGTGGCGTTACGCTGCCAAGAAAAGAAAGGAAGTTGATCTTCTCGCCTATCTTGTGCGCCAGCGCCGCAGCGCCCAGGGCGGCGTCCACATCGTCGACGCTGTGGTAGATCGATACCGCGCGTTGATAGCCCTGCTCGGAATCATTGTACAGTTCCAACGCATGGGCGCGGATGCGGCTAACCATATCGGGGTCCTGCTCGCCGGTTACCGACTGGATCATGTTATCGAAGCCGACGGTGTTGTCCCAGTTGCCGGGCGTGATGTGCTCCAGCAGATTCAGCGCCCGGACGGTCAGGCCGCTGGTGGGCAACGAATCAATCATTTCATCAATGGATTTCGACATGGTTATTTGATCTCCGCAAGTTTCGCCAGCTTGAACTTTTCCAGCCATGCTTCGCGCTCGGCGGAAGTGAAGGCGGGCGCGAGCGACCGCACCTGCACCTGATAACGATTGGCTACCAGAACGGCCGTGCCCATGGAGCCGTTGGCGGCCATCGGGTATTCGCCGATTTTCTTGGTGCTGGTTTTGAACTTGTCGCGCGCGGTGGGCGTGGCCTCGGTGTCCGACACCGTCATTGCCGCCAACTTCGCACCACCCTTGAACAGATCGGCCTCGGCGAAGCCGGTCTTTTCCTGCGTGAAGGTTAGCTTGTATTCGCCCTCCGCCTTGGGGAAGACGCTGTTTAGTTTTGCGCCGGCGGTGACCTCTTCGCGATGGACCGGATGTGTGGTTGCCGGAACAGCGGATTCTGTCTTTGCAATCTCTTTCGGCTTATCGCCCATGGAGCGATAGATGACCCAGCCAATAACCACTAGAACCACAAGGAACAAAATTTTCTTCATTTAGTTTTCTCCACTTACCCGCGCCTCAAGCTTCAATGCTCCGAGTGCGCATAGATACATAAGTCCGCCGATCAGCAACGTGCTTCTCAGGCCCAGAAAGATTGCCAGAAAAATAGCTCCCGCTGAACCCAAAACGCTTGCCGCCGCATTCAATGACCATGCCCATCGTACCGCGGGTTTATGCATGATTTCCAGCCGAGCCAGTCCGCTTGGGAAGGGCATTCCCATCAGGAATGCGGCGGGTGCGATCAGTGCCGCGGTGATGGCCATTTTCACTCCCAGCGGCAGCCCCACCAGACTTGTTGTTAGCGGCGCGGCGATGAATGCCAGCAGCGTAACCAGACCTGTGATCGCGGCCAGCGCGTACATCAGTCGCTGCGGCGAATCCTGCAGCACACGCGAGCGCAGGTAACTGCCTGAACCACTGGCGATCAACATGGAAAAGATGATGACCGTCAGCGCGTAAGTTGGATGGCCCAGGAACAGTACAAACTTCTGAATCAGCGCAACCTGAATCAGAATGTAGCCGACGCCAATGGCGAAAAAGTACAGCAGGAACCGCCGCGTGCCGCGGCCTGCTGGAAGTTTCGCGCCGAGCAAAAGCGGAGGCAATGCCAAAATGGTGAGTGTGGCCAGGATGCTCAAGCCGACGACTCCAAACAACAGAGGCACAGCCTTGTTGATCTTGGCATCGGCATTCAACTCGGAAGTTGGATTGATAAATCGGAATAGATCGCGCGGCTGCACCGTGTAAAAGAAGAACGGGCGGTCGTCGTCCACGGGCGAAATGTCGAACGCGTACTTGCGTTGGAACTCCTCTGGATTCGGGCTGTTCATCAACCTCGAAAATTCATTGCCGCTCTTGTCACCCGGCAGATACACGGCCTCCATGCCGGTTTTGGCAACAATCTCACGAGCCCGTTTGACGTCGGCAGGCTTGAACGGCTTGCGCGAGATCAGTACCGTATCCAGCGCGCCAAACGAAGTGATATTGCTCTGGTTCTCACGCACCACCATTACATGCAGGTAGGGCCGCTGCTCACCCAACTCGAGCAGCGAGTCGATGGCGAGTGACAATAGTCGCAGCGATTCGCGCGGCGGGTTGAAGCCCCAGCGCGTAAACGCCAACACGCCGTCGTCACATAGGTGTCGCAGGTAGTCGGAAAACGCGTCGCTGGTATAGAGATTGTTTTCCGAAAGCGCGAATGCGCCTGCCGCCGTCGATGCCCATGTGTCGACCAGCGTCGCCTGGATCACCTGGAACTTTTCCGTGCTTCGCCGCACGTAACTGCGCCCATCTTCGATGTGGATCTTCACTTCAGGCCGCAGATACAACTTCCGGCTCAGCTCCGGCATCTCCTCACGCATGATGGTGGTGCCGATGATTGGATTGATCTCCACGCCAGTTACGTCTTTACTGCCCGAGGCCAGCGCGCGAGAAACATCCCAGCCGCCGCCCGGCCCGATCACGAGCGACTTTGCTCCCGGACGCATCGCATAAGGAAAGCCCGGCCCCTGGCCCAGAAGAAAGTCGCGCTGGTCGTCCGTCAGATGATCGATGTCGAAGTTTGCGATGCCGGTGGACGCATCGGCATCAATGATTATGATGCGCCGCTTCGAGTCTGGCTCTTTCGCCACGCCGATGCGCGAGAAGCTGTTCCACTGCACAAACTCCTCACCCTGGATCTTCTGCCCTTTGGCGTACGTGATGTCGATGAACGGATGATTATTGTTGGAGTTGATAGCAACGCCGAGACCAACAGTCAGAAGCGCAGCAACAGCGGTCAACACGCGGCTTCCTCCGAGGTTTGCCCACACCACTGCGGACAATGCGAAGGCCAGCCCCGCGGCCATCACCGTGTTTGGTCCGCCTAGCCAATCCAGCATCGGGATCAGCAGCAGGCAACCCGCGGCCGCTCCCATCAAGTCGAAGAAATAGACTCGGTCGATTCGTTCAATGCTTTCGGAAATGGCCAGCGAAATGATAGCGCCCGAAACAAAAAACGGAAGCGCCGTCGCCGCGTAGACCAACGCCAGACGCAGATTGTCTGGCTCCTCTTTGGTCGAAAGCAGAAAGACCAGCGCGCCAATCACAAGCAGGCTGTTGGTCATCGCCAGACCGGCGAGCTTGCGGTATACGGGTGCGCGCCAACCGGCAACAATGTAGGAAAACACGCCACCTGCGCCAAGTCCAAACAATGCGATGGAAATGGCCAGGAACGCAAAGTGGTAATAAAACACCACTGAGAAAATGCGCGTCAGCGACAACTCCAACAGCAGAGTGGCCAGCGTGCTGAGCGCCACGCCGGCATAAACTTTCTTCCAGTCCGCGCCGCTCATTCGAACTCCACTGACGAAACAATCAGGCCCAACTCCCGCAGATCCATCTCGCCCGGAACTGTCGCTTTATCCAACTGCATGGTAACCACCGCCGGCTCGCTTTGCGCCTCAAGCGGAATCCGAAATACCGACTCCCCGGCGCGCTGCATCAGCATCCGGCCCGCATCCTTACCGTTCAATTGTGCAGTCACTGTCACCGGCCCCAACGCACTGAGTATCTGCTGCGGCAGAAAAAGATAGATGCGCACCATGCCCGCTGGTCGCGGCTGAAAGCGGAATGAGAAACTCTTTTCGGTCCATCGCCAACCTGCCGGAACGTACTCGTGCCAACCGCTCAGCAGTTCGATGTTACCCAGCCCAAACACGCTCTTCACAAAACAAAAGTCGCGCTGATCTCCCGAGTCGCCAACCGCCAGGCTCATGTATTCCAGCACTTCCCACTTCGATTTCTTCAACGCCTTCTTGAAGCCGGCAGTGGAAAAGATCCAGTGGTTGCTGTCGTCGTTATTCATCTCGCTGCCGTCCAGCAGGTAGGCGAGCGCGGGCAGATCGGCGCCGCCAAAAACCACGCGCGTGCTGAACACCGCGTAGCGGACATGCTTGGCCAGCGTCTCCAGCGTGTACAGCGGATTCTTCAAGTGGTAGATCAGCCCCAGGCAAAACGCCAGCGGATACTGCCGTTCCGGCATCTCAAACCGGTCGTCCAGATCCATCTCAAAGATCTCCATCGACGATCCGCGATGCTCTTTCATCGCGCGAATTCCCAGCATGCCGTTGTAGTTGGTCATCGGGTTATCGATGGCGTTGGTGCTCATGCCAACGCTCTCCAGCAGGAACGACAGGTCGCCATCAGCCGCGCCGATGTCGAGCACCGGCCCCTCGCCCGCTACATCCAGCAAGGTGTCTGCCTTGTCGCCCATCAGCGCCCGGATGTTCTCTACATTGCCGATGGAATCGTACGGGTACCACTCAAAACTCCGCGGCGTGATCCCTGCTTTCTGCCGCATTAGATCCTGATAAAAATTCCACGCTTCAACCGTGGTGGGGAATTGCATATTTGTTCAGTATATTGGTTGCGTATGACTCGACGCACTTTTCTTGCGGCCTCCGCACTGGCCGGGCGCAATTGGCGCGTGGCCCTAATCGGCCACACCGGCCGCGGCAACTTCGGCCATGACTGGGACCTCACCTTCAAAGGTATGCCCAACGTGGAAACGGTTGCTGTCTCCGACCCTGTGGAAGCGGGGCGCGCGAAGGCCTTGGCGCGCAGCGGCGCGCGGCGCGGCTATGCCGATTATCGTGAGATGCTCGCAAAAGAGAAGCCTGACATGGTGGCCATCTGTCTGCGCCATACGGATCAACGTCTGGAGATGGTGACCGCCGCCGCGCAGGCCGGAGCGCACATGATTATCGAAAAGCCGTTCGCGCTCGATCTCACCCAGGCCGATGCCACGGTCGACGTTGCCCGCCGCCACAATGTGCTCATCCAAGTGGGCCACACCGGCCGCGTGATGAAGGTGCATCCGATGGCGATGGAGATGATTCGCGCCGGCGAGATCGGACAGTTGATGGAGATCCGCGCCCGAGGCAAAGAAGACAAGCGCGCGGGTGGCGAAGACCTCATCGTGCTGGGCGGCCACTGCTTCGATCTGATGCGCCCCTACGCCGGTGAACCAAAGTCGGTAACCGCGAACATTCAAGGCCCCGTGCGTCAGCCGTCGGAACCTGTTGGCACTGTGCGTGGCACCGGCGTCGCGGCGGACTTCCTCTTTAATTCCGGAGTCCACTGTTATTGGGCTTCGCGCGCCAGCGACGTCACCGATGGCGAGCGCTTCGGCATCACCTTCTTCGGCAGCAAAGGCGCCATCTATATGCCGCTGAATAAGGTGCCCAATTACGAACTGTTCGTCACCCGTTCCACTGCGTGGACCGGCGAATGGAAGAAGGTAGAGCCGCCGCCCGCGGAGCGCACCTTGTCCCGGGCGTACTTCAACAGCGTGATGGCGAAGGACCTGATGGACGCAGTGGAACAGCATCGCCAGCCGTTGTGCAGCGCTCGTGACGGGCAGATCACCATGGAGATGATCGCGGCGATCTACCAATCCGCCAACACGGGCGCCGCCGTGAAATTCCCGCTCGCGAACCGCTCCATGCCCGTTGTTCGATAGAATCGTAGCGCCATGATTGATTACCTAAAGACAGTCGATACCCCGACCCTTTCCAACGCCATCGAGCTTCTGAATATCCGTCCGCGCAGTGAAGGCTTCACCCCGCTACAGATCAAGTGCCAGTTTCCCGAATTCGGACGCATGGTGGGCTATGCCGTCACCGCGCACGTGGAGACGGTCACGCGCCTGGAGCCGGCCGACATGAACAAGTTCATCGACCTTTATCAAGCGCTCGATGCCTCGCCCAAGCCCGGTGTGATTGCGTTTCAAGAAGTCGGCGGCCATGGTGATTACGCGGCGCATTGCGGCGAAGTGATGGCCACCATCTTCACGCGACTCGGCGCCATCGGCCTGGTGAGCGACTGTGGTGTGCGCGACATTCCGGAGGTCCGCGCGATGGGCTTCCAATATTTCTCGCGGGGACGCGTGGCCAGCCACGCCTACTTCCGTATCGTGCGCGTGGGCGTGCCAGTGCAGGTGGCGGGCATGGTGATTCAGCCGGGCGACATTCTGCACGGCGATGAAAACGGCTTGGTGCAACTGTCCCCGTCCGATGCCCCGCGCGTGGCTGAGATGGTGGACAAAGTTCGGACGCGCGAGAAGAAACTGATGGACTATGTGAAGGGGGCTGACTTCACGCTGGAGGGGCTGCGCGGAAAAATGGTTGAATAGAGGTATGAGATTCGCACTTGGATTGATCGCTACCGTCTGCGCCTGCGCTCAAAGCAGTATCGTGTTGCAGCCTGCGGTGATCACCAAGTGTTCGCCAGATGGCATGGGCAGTGCGGTGGCCGTTTGGAAGGCGTCCACCTCGCCCGTCTCTGTTCGTGTTGGCGAGACCGCGTTGGCCAATGCGTCGCCAGCGGAAGGCAGCGTTGGTACGGGTGACACGGTGACGGACGGAATGGTGTTTGTGTTATCCGATTCGTCAGGAAGTGAGCTTGCCCGCGCCACTGCCATTGTTAAGTGTGGTTCTGCGGTGGAGGTGCTGCCCGTTGCCTTGTCCCAAGCTCCGTTTTTCCCGCTGCAAGTGGGAAATGAATGGATATACGAACAATGGAAACCAACTTCGGGGACCACTTTCATCACCCGCCGCATCCAGCGCGCGGAACTAATCGGCGAGAAGGTCTGGTTTGTGATGCAGGAATCGGTCATTGGATCAGACGCGGTTACGGAAACTCGCTACCGGTCCGATGAGCTAGGCCGCATCTACCTTCTTGGTTCAAATGGCGAGATTCTGTGGTTGGATCCTTCGCCGAATCCCAATTCCAACGCACGCCTGTATACACGTTACAGAGAGGGCACACTTGATGTCCCAGCCGGAACGTTCACAAATCTATTGATGTTATCCGATCGAAGTGTGAGTTATTACGATGAGGGGTTCCTTGCTCGCGGTATTGGGATGATATACGACTGGGGAACATCCCTTAGTGGCGTATTCATATACGGCGGCGTTCATTTAGTTCAAGCACGTATTGACGGAAATCTGATATATGCGGCCCCATCCGTCTCGTTGGAACTCACTGCGGAAGCCTCCGCCTTCGATGTCTCGAATCGAAAAGCTCCTGACTGTCAGCCGGCCATCTGCTACGTCAATTGTGGATACCAGCCATGCTTCCGTGCCACGGTGCGCTCCAGCCAAACTGCGGACGCGAACTCATCCGTTGACCTAGACTTATTGGACGCATCGAACGCCAGTCTCTATCACGCCAAGTTGAGTGGCACATCCGTTGCGCATAATGTCCAACTCTACGACAACGCCACTTTGCCATTTGCCCCGGGCAACTACAAGCTACTGGCACAAACGCCAGATGGCCGCCAGTCAGTAATTCCGATCCAGATAAAATAACCATGCGCGATTTTTAAGATAGTGGTCGAATGAAGGTATGCGACTTGCCCTTGTGTTGATCACCGCAGCCTGCGCTTGCGCTCAGAACAGCATCGTGCTCCAGCCTGCGGTGATCACCAGTTGCACGCCCAATGGACTCGGCAACGCTGTCGTGGCATGGAGAGCTACTACTTCGCCGGTCACGGTGAGGGTCGGAAACTCGGCCCTCACCGGCGCCTCGCCCGCCCGAGGCACTGCCGCAACAGGCGACTGGGTTACCGACGGAATGGTGTTTATCCTTGTGGACGCGGCAGGAAAGGAACTGGCCCGCACCTCAGCACAAGTAAAATGCAACGCAATTGTGGCCGACTTTCCACCCACGGCTTCTTACTTCCCGCTGCAAGTGGGCAACGAGTGGATTTACGTTTATAATTCGCGCATCTCCTCATCCACCTACTTAACGCGGCGCATCACGCGCGCGGAAGTTATCGGAGATGTGGTTTGGTACGTGATGGCGGAATCGTTCAGCGGTTCGGACCCGATCACCGAGACTCGCTATCGCATGGGAGACGGCGGGCGCATCTATACCCTAACGACGAAGGGCGAACAGTTATACCTGGACCCATCGCCGAGTCCTGATCCGAACGTATTGATCCCCATTACATCGCGCGACTTCACGGCGATCACGCCCGCCGGGGTGTTCCCTGGTGCGCTCTCATACAGTATCTACAGCTCACTCGACCTGGAGACGGGCACGTTCGCTCGCGGCATCGGTTTTCTAATGAACAACCACAATATGTTAACGGGATCGAGCGGAGGCTTCACGCAGGGGCTGACCTTAGTCTCCGCCAGAATTGGTGGCAGCATCGTCTTTGGCCCACCGTCGGCTTCCATTCAGCTATCGGCCGAGGCGACTACATTTGATGTTACAAACCGCACCGCTCCAAATTGCGCAGTCCCCTGTTACTTCGTCGCTTGTGGTCTTGTGCCCGGAGCGGATCCCCCCGGAACTTACAAACCATGCTTCCGCGCTCAGGTGCGCATGGAACAGGCTGCGCCACCGATCGACCTTTTTCTGCTCAGCCCATCGAATCTAACGCTCTACCACGCCACATTGAAAGATGCGTCCGCGGCCAATCAAGTGCAGCTTTATATCGCACCGAACCAGCCGTTCCCACCTGGAAATTACAAGCTCCAGGCGCAAACGCCGGATGGACGCATCGCCATCCTGCCCATCCAATTGAAGTAGCCGTTATTGCAGGCGCCAGTGTTCGTCAAACAGGCCTGACATCTTCACCGCGCCGGTCTTTTTCTCGATCACCGCGTAGTCACCCCAGCGCGGGTAGAGCAGGGCATTGGTGCCCTTGAAATCTTTCTCGCCGAAGGTGTGGCCGCTGTTTAGCACCACGTATTTATTGGGGTTCAGCGGGTTCGGATAGATCATTACCAACGTATGATCGGCGGCGCTGAACTTCTTCGCCCCGGCCACGATCTCGCCGTTCTTCCAGGTGATGGGCAGCTTTGATGCGATCTTGGCAATCAGCGGATTGGTCGACGGTTCGCCGAATAGCACCAGGTTGCTTGTCGTCATATCTTCTTTGGTCACGTCGCCGGCCTTCTTCGTTCGCACATCGCCGCGCATCCACTTGGCGAAATCCTTGCCGAACTGGCCCGTGTCGCCCACGCAGAGGAAGCTTTCCATGAAGGCGTCGTCGATCGGTCCTGAAAGTCCGTGGCGCTTCCACAATGCGTTCGAAAACCGCGCCTCCCACTTGCCGTTGGCTTTTTCGAATTTCGCGCCAGTCAGCGTTTGGCCATCGATCGTGACCGACCGCGCTTTGTCGAGCGTCAAACGTGCCACGTTCGAGGTCTTGATCTCAGAGCCCTTCGCATCGAGTTCCGCTTTCGAATACATCTTCTCCAGCGCATCGATATGGATCCCAAAAACCTCTCCGTAGCGCGGCGTGTAGGTCACGAAGCGCACGCGTTCGGGCGCCTTGCGCGGCAGGTTGCGATTAATGAACGCATCCGATTCCTTCTTGCTATCGGGATGAAACTTATGTGCCGTCTGTGGCCCGATGAGGAACAGAGTGCGGAACCCGGGCAGGCCCGCCAGCGCTTCTTTCATGTTGGTTGATGCCGCCAACTGTGGATCGATCTCGCCGCCATAACCAACGGTCGGCACATCCCACGCGTTCAGCGAATAATCCACAGCGTCGTAAACGTGCAACAGTTGCCGCTGTACATCGGAGATCTCTTTCAACTTCGCGTACTTAATAGTTTCGGTGAAACCCGCACCCGCTTCAATCGCCGCCCATTGGCTGGGATAGTGCAAGCCAACGCCCCACGCACCTGCGCCGCCCATGGAAAATCCGCGCAGCACGATGCGGTCCGGGTCAACATTATAGTTCTTGCGCGCGGCCTCCAGCGCTTCGAACACATCGGTCTCGCCTGCGTAGCGGTAGGCATTGTTGGTGCGGCCGAAGACTTCCATGACCAGGCCGTCCTGGTCGGCAGGCACGGCCTTCTCCGAATCGTGCGAGGCGAGAAAACTCACCTCGGTCAGCGTTGCGCCGCGCCCGTGCAGCACCACGTCGAGACGCGTGGGTTTCTTCGGATCGTAGGAATCAGGCACCAGCATCGCGTAAGGCTGCACGCTGCCATCCACTCGTGAAATGTAGCCGCGCGAGAAGCGGCCCTTCGCCGGTACGCCGTTCTTCATGCGGTCCAGCCCGTGCTTGATTACATTCTGCGCATTGGCCATGTATGCCTTGGTGAAGAACTCTTCGGGGTAGCGCAACACCCACTCGATCGCTTTGTAGTAGACGGTGACGTCAGGGTTCGTAGCCGCTTTGAGCGGTTCGGCCTTGGAACGAAGGTCGGCCATTTCCGCAGCCGATGGCACATACGAAGGCGGCGGCGGAGGCGGCGCCTGCAGGAAAAACGCGAGAAGAAAAACCATGAGTCCGATTGTATCGCTCCACGGCTGCGCTTTCCAGTTGTTAATAGATGCGAAGGCCTTGACAACCGTTTCATTTGAGCACACTATTATATTGGAGGTGTTGTATGATCCGGCTACTCCTAGTGTCGTCGCTAGCGGCAACCGCCGCTTTAGCTCAGGGTGTTATCACCCGCCAGCCCATCGTTTCGGCGAAATCGGGCGTCATCCAATATCTGGAAGGCGATGTGTTTCTCAACGATCGCCTGCTTGAGACCAAGATCGGCAAGTTTGAGGAGATGAAAGACGGCTCCGTTCTTCGCACCACGGAAGGACGCGCTGAAGTCCTGCTCACTCCAGGGTCGTTCCTCCGAATGGCCGAATCCTCCTCGGTCAAAATGTTCGACGCGCGACTTGTCAGCACGCGCATGGAAGTTCTCACCGGCTCTGTGATCATCCAGGTGAGCGACATCGAAAAGGAAAAGGATCACAACCTTACCTTCGTTGCCAAAGATGCGATCATCGAACTGCGCAAGGGCGGCATCTACCGTATTGATGCCAGCACAAGTCATCTTAAGGTGTTCAAGGGTGAAGCCCAGGTCGAAATGGCTGGCTCAGCGAAGATTGTCGGCGCCGCAAAGTCTGCCACCCTCTCCGGCCAGCTGGAAATCGCCAGATTCGATGCCACCACAGGTGATGAACTCGACCGCTGGGCCAAGACTCGCTCTGGATATCTAGCCGTCGCGAATGTCGGCTCCGCCAACACGCTGCTCGGTTCTGGCTATGGCTACGGTTATGGCATGAACTCCGGCATGGGTGGCTGCTTCGGCGGCAACAACGGCTATAACGGCTTCAATGGACGTTGGAATTTCAACCCCTACTTCAATATGTTCACCTATGTTCCGTGCAACGGCATGTACCGGGATCCTTACGGATACTCCTACTACAGCCCCTACACGGTGCAACGGGTCTATTACAGCGGCTACAATCCTCCCCCATCGGTTGGTGGCGGTGGCACTCGGCCTACGTCGGGTAACTCTACTTCGCCTGGGTTCTCGGCGAGCCATCCAAACAGCGGGTTCAACGGAGCCGGCGGAACTCGTGCCGATACGTCTGGCTTCACTGGCGGCGGCGGGTCTGCCGGGGTTTCGAGCGGTTCGTCAAGCGTCTCCTCTTCAGGGCCTGGTTTCAGCGCAGGCGGCGGCGCCAGCAGCGGCGGTGGCATGGGCGCCAGCCACGGTGGCGGCGGTCGCGGCCACTAACAGCAAGCCGGATCTCAACTCATAAGTCCTAAAGGGGGCGCGCCTATCCACGGCGCGCCCCTTTTTTCATTACAATCAAGGTTAGCTATGCATCGCATTCTGTTCGCCCTTGCACTTTTACCCTGTGCCTTCGCACAGAAGAAACCGGTAACGATTGAAGCGGCTGCCTCACCCATGGGTGGCGGAGGACGCGGTGACCGCGCTGGCGCGCCGGTTTGGGCCCCTGACGGCTCACGCTTTGCGTATACGGAAGACAAAAAGCTGATGCTGTACGATGCGGCCAGCGGCGCTCGCAGCGAACTGGTATCGCTCGAACCGCTCGACAAGATGTCGGTTAAACCGCCCGCCCGCGAACAATTCGAATTCGTCAATCGCGGAGTTTCTGAGGATCGCATCCAGTGGTCCGGCGACTCGAAATCCCTGCTCGTCATCGATAGCGGCGACATCTTCCATTATTCCATCGCCAACAAGAAATGGACTCAGCTCACGGCCACCAGCGAACCCGAACGCGACCCACGTCTTTCGCCCGACGGCAAGCGCGTAGCGTTTGTGCGTGGCAATGATATCTATTCTATGGAGGTCGCCACCAAACGAACCGTGAAACTCACCCGCGACGGCTCGGCCACGCTGTGGAACGGCCGTCCTGACTGGGTGTATCCGGAAGAGCTCGGCCTCGGCCGCGCCTACTGGTGGTCGCCTGATTCCTCAAAGCTTGCCTATCTGCAATTTGACGTAAGCCGTGAGCACATCCAGCCGCAGATGGACCTGATTCCTGCACGCGCCGTGGCCGAGCCAGAGCGCTATCCCAAAGCCGGCACCAACAATGCCGACGTGCGTCTTGGCGTAGTGAATGCCGAGGGCGGGGAAACGCACTGGCTCGACGTAGGCGAAACGCGCGACATGCTGCTCGCCCGCGTCATGTGGCTGCCCGATTCTGAGCGTCTCGCCGTGCAGCGGCTGAATCGTGTGCAAGACCATCTCTGGCTAATCCTCATCCACGCGGCAACAGGAAATTCCCGCATCTTGCTCGAAGAGACCGACCCATATTGGGTCAACATTCACGATGCCCTTCGTTTCCTGCCCGCCTCGAACAAATTCCTGTGGGCTAGCGAACGGACCGGATATCGTCACTTGTACTTATATTCGATGGAAGGAAAGCTGGAAAAACAGTTGACCAGCGGTGAATGGGAGGTGACGTCCCTGGCTGGTATCAACGAGGCCAACCGCACCGCTTATTTCCTCTCTACCGAGGTCAGCCCACTGGAGCGCCAGTTGTACAGCGTCAGTTTCGATGGCGGCGAGCGGCGCAAACTCACGGCGGCAAAAGGGACGCACATGGTGAGCATGAGTCCCTCGGCGGCCTTCTATCAGGACTCCTACTCCAGTTCCACGCAGCCTCCGCGCCGCGTTATTTGCGACGCCTCCGGCAAGGAACTCGGCGTTTTTCGCGACGCCGATGCACGCGCCAAGGATGCCTTCGATCTTCTGCCAGCTGAGATCGTGAAGGTGCCTGCGGAAGATGGAACAACTCTCTACGGCCGCGTCATCAAGCCAGCCAACTTCGATCCCGCAAAGAAATATCCAGCCATCGTGATGGTCTACGGCGGACCGCATTCGCAGACGATTACCGATGTGTGGGGCGGGGCATCGTTCAATCAGGCACTCGCTGCTCGCGGCTTCGTCATCTGGCAGTTGGATAACCGCGGGTCAGCCGGGCGCGGCCACCGTTGGGAGTCCAAACTTTACCGCCGCCTTGGCATGCAGGAACTGGAGGACCAGTTGAAAGGACTGGATTACCTGATTGCCCAAGGCTATGTCGATCCAGCGCGCGTCGGTATCCATGGTTGGAGCTATGGCGGCTTCATGACGTTGTACTCTATGCTGAACGCGCCTCGCCGCTTCAAGGCAGGCATCGCCGGAGCGCCGGTCGTAGATTGGGCCAACTACGATACGATCTACACCGAACGTTATCTGGGCACGCCACAAATCAACAACGACGGTTACAAGAAGAGTTCACCCGTCAACTTCGCCGCAAACCTGGAAGGCAAGCTGATGCTGGTGCACAATTTCGAAGATGACAACGTACTCTTCCAAAACACCATGCAGATGAACGACGCACTGCAGAAGGCCAACAAGAGCTTCGAGCTGATGCTGTTTCCACAGAAATCGCACGGAGTCACCGGCCCGCCGCGCAGGTACATGTTGCAGCGCATGGCGGAGTTCTTCGAAGCCAATCTGAAGTAGGGACGCCCAAATCCCGTGATCCAGAAGCGCAATGCGAACCAGAAAACTCAGTGCTGTATCGTGGCGCAGGCACTCGTGCCTGTCGCCTCACGACTCATCGGGACGCGTTTTTGCAGGGCCCGCCCAAGCCTCGAAATGAGTGTCGAGGTGGCAAGTACAAGTGCTTGCGCCACAAAACCAAAATAGTAAGTGGCATCGGGTTCTTCGCCTGTGCAAATGCTAACTCAAACACCCACTCCCCATTCCCCCTGAAACTTCTCTCCCACAATTGCGTCCAATATGCCAGACTATTGAGATCGGTGAATTGAGCCGATAGAGATAGACAGATACCGGAGGATGATATGGACATCGTCGGTGACAGAGCCTATGTGGAATTGCCGGGAGACAAGCAGCACGAGCTCCCGCCACTTCTGGTGCACATCGCACCTAGAGTAAAGCGTCTCGACAAAGTGGTTGATATGGCCAAGGAATTGGTCGAATCAGATGTATTTGCCCCGGCCGTGTTCGCCGAAGCGGAAATCGACCAGGAGCGTCGACGCATGGATCTTGCTATCCAGATGGTGGAACAGTATATGAATCTCGTCACCCACTGGCAATGGGGAGACGGTGTACTCGAATGGATCCGCCAGTGCGAAACCACGTTTGAATCGCGCGTCGATCTGCGTCCGTTCTTGCGGCCCGATGTTTGGCCCCATGCCGGCCGCACCAGCTTCGTGAATCTGCTTGCCGACAAGTCGGTGCCAACAGATGGCGTGGTGCTTCACAAAGCAGTCGGCTTGCGCCTGGCCTTCCGTCAGCCGCCGCCCATGTCTTGCTGCTCCGATCAGTTCCTGTTTTATTTGAACGGATCGGTGGCTTCGACTGCATACGACAAATGGGCGCAAATGTCGCCCAATCCGGTTTCGTCGTTGCCGCCGGAGCGCTTCCATTTTCAAGTTGTGGCTATGTAATGAAGTTCGCACAACTAGCCCCATGCGCAAACGTGGGGCTAGTTTGTTCAATCCCGCAGCTTATTCCTGCAAAATAAAGAACCCGGTCTCCACGTGTTCTTCAAAAATCCGGTTCCAGACTACCAGTGCGGTTCCTTCATTGCCATCTTGACGGAACTCTACTTTTTGCCCTGCCGAAAGCGCCGGATACATGTGCATCGCGCGAAAGCCGCTTGCGCTAATATCGACCAGGCGTGCGTGGATCTCCAGCAGCTTTGGCAGCCGGACTTGAATCTTTATCTCCCCGCTAGCATCCTGGCGAGTTTCACTTCGCCTTTCAGACCATGGTTGTGTCATATACAATCCTGATGACGCTGCTCAACCGGCGTCGCCAGGTCCCTCTCATATAGCTTCATTTTACGGCTTAGTGTCCGCCGCGATATGCCAAGCAGTTCGGCGGTCCGCTGATAATGGCCCCCGGTTTCGGTCAGCACTTTCAGTATCATCTGCTTCTCCATACCTTCCAGCATCGTGCCGCCGCTGATCGCAGCAGCCTCCACTGGAGAAATGGTCACGGCGTTGGAAAGAGAGGTGCCCAACCTGTACAGATCGTCGCTTGCACTGTCATACTTTGTGGACATCTGCAAATCCGCAGGCAGGTCATCAGCCGTCAGTACGTTCGAATCCGCCAGCACCGCGCATTTCACTACCACGTTGCGCAATTCGCGCACGTTCCCAGGCCAACTGTAGCCGCGTAGCAAATGCTGGGACTCAGTGTCGAACCGCATGTTGGGATTCTGCTGTTCCAGGAACATATTGGCGATCGGGACGATGTCTTCCACGCGATTGCGCAGCGGCGGAACGTGAACCTCAATTTGCGCCAGCCGGTGATATAAGTCGTTGCGGAACCGTCCGTTGCGCACCGCCGTCTCCAGATCCTGATTGGTTGCCGCAACCAGGCGCACATCCACTGGAATCTTCTTGGTTCCGCCCAGCCGGTAAAACGGATTCCCGTCCAACACCCGCAACAGTTTCACCTGTAGCTTCGGCTCCAGTTCCGCCACTTCGTCTAAAAATAGGGTGCCCTGGGAGGCCAGCTCGAATAAGCCCTGCTTGGTGTAATCGGCTCCGCTAAATGCGCCTCTCTCAAATCCGAACAACTCACTTTCTACAAGATGTTCCGGCAGCGCCGCGCAGCTCAAGTCGACCCACGGCTTCGATGCCCGCACAGAGTAGTGGTGCAGCGCCCTCGCCACCAGCTCCTTGCCACTTCCGCTCTCTCCACGGATCAGCACCGTGGCGTTGCTCGGCGCGGCCCGGCGGATCGTCTCCATCAGACGGCGCATCGCAGTGCTCGCAATAATTGCTCGCATGCCTAGAAACGACAACGTTTCAAAGTGTTGGCTCATGAGATCCTGGTTAGCTTCGTTCTTATTGTCCGGTGATTTCAGATTTCCCGCTAGAGACGGAAGCCCTTAGTCCCGGCTTAGTAAACACCTTACTATCGGCGGAAAATACCTTAGTACTTAGCCCAATTCAGGATTAATTTTCTAGGGGCTGTCTTTATATGGACCAATTGCGTTAAGGGCCCATAAAGCTTTTCAAATACTATGCCGATAGCCTCGTTAAGCATTGATTTCAATGAGCGCTCTGACCCACAAAGCATCCGTATACGTTGCCTTCACTGTCCTCACCGGACTGACCGTGCTCGGTATAGGCTTGAGCCAATGGCACACCGACGACCTCACGCGATTCATTTGCTATTTTACACTGGCGGTGCTGGCTACCGGCCTTAAAGTCAGCCTGCCTACGTTCACAGGCACGCTTTCATTGAACTTCCTCTTCATTATGATCGCCTTGGTGGAGCTCTCGCTCTCCGAGACGCTCGCCCTTGGCGGCGCGGCGGCCTTGGTGGGAACCATCTGGCAAACGGAGGCCCGGCCTCAAATCCAACGCGTTCTCTTCAATGTAGCGGTGATGGCGATTGCCATTGTTGCCGCGGACTTCTCCTATCACCATCCCTATCTGCGTGAACACGGCTACGGTGACTCCTCCATGGTCGTGGTCGCGGCAATTGCCTTCTTTGTGGCCAGCAGTTTGCCGGTTACTCTACTCATCGCCATGGTGGAAGGCAAAACCTTGCGCTCCACCTGGGGCGAGACCTACCTCTGGTCGTTTCCCTACTATGTTGCCGGTGCCGCCATCGCCGCCCTATACAACTCCGTAAACAACTTGGTCGGTTGGCAGACCTCGATGTTGCTGCTGCCTGTTATCTATCTCATTTACCGCTCTTATCGCCTCTATCTCGGCCGTCTGGATGACGGCAAGCAGCACGCCGAAGAGATCGCCGCGCTGCACCTGCGCACCATCGAAGCTCTCGCTCTTGCGATTGAAGCCAAGGACATGACTACTCATGACCATCTGCAGCGCGTGCAAATCTATGCCCTGGAAGTCGCCAAAGAATTGAATCTCGGAGATCAGGAAATTGAAGCTCTTCGTGCCGCTTCGCTCCTTCACGACATCGGGAAACTGGCCGTGCCGGAGCACATCATTTCCAAGCCCGGTAAGCTCACGCCGGAAGAGTTTGAAAAGATGAAGATCCATCCAGTGGTCGGCGCTGAACTTCTGGAACGTGTTCAGTTCCCCTATCCGGTGGCACCCATTGTACGCTCGCACCACGAACGTTGGAACGGCGCGGGCTACCCGGACGGCCTTTCCGGCGAACAGATTCCCATCGGTGCACGCATTCTGGCTGCCGTCGATTGTCTGGATGCCCTCGCCAGCGATCGCCAATACCGTCGCGCATTGCCGCTTGACGAAGCGATCGCCAAAGTGGTCTCCGAATCCGGCACCAGCTTCGACCCCAAAGTGGTCGACATCCTTCGCCGCCGCTACGTTGAGTTCGAACAGATGGCCCGTTCGAAGTCGGCCGAAAAGGCGCTGCCAAAGCTTTCCACCGATCTGAAAATCGAGCGCGGCGCGGCCCCGGCGGCTGGTTTCGAAGAGACCAGGCAGGCGCCGCAACCGGTGGCAAACGGCAATGCGAAACCCACGCTGCCCTACCTCGCCTCGATTGCCGCCGCACGCGAAGAGGTCCAGGCGCTGTTTGAGCTCTCCCAGAATTTGGGCAGTTCGCTCTCCTTGGATGAGACCTTGAGCGTGTTGGCCATCCGCCTCAAGCGCATGATGCCCTACGACGCCATGACCATCTGGGTAGTGCGTGACGACGTCTTATACCCTGACTACGTCACCGGAGAAAACACGCGACTGTTTTCGTCGTTAAAGATCCCCGTCGGGCAAGGCCTTTCCGGCTGGGTGGCCGAAAACAAAAAACCAATTATTAATGGCAACCCTTCCGTGGAACCAGGGTATCTGAATGATCCAAGCAAGTTCAGCACGCTCCGTTCCGCGTTGGCGGTCCCGCTTGAAGGCGCCAATGGCGTGGTAGGCGTGATGGGCCTCTACAGCGCCGAACGCGACGCCTTTAGCAAAGATCACTTGCGCATTCTGCTGGGCATCAGCACCAAGGTTTCCATTTCCATTGAGAACGCCATGAAGTACAAGCAGGCCGAGACTTCCGCGACTACGGACTATCTCACCGGCTTGCCCAACTCAAGGTCGCTGTTTGAGCATCTCGAAGAAGAATTGACGCGCTGCCGCCGCATGGGATTGCCTTTGGCCGTTCTGGTTTGCGATCTCGATGGCTTCAAGCAGGTCAACGACACCTATGGTCACCTGGAGGGCAATAAAGTGCTGCGCATTGTTGCCCTGCGGCTGAAAGAACATTGCCGCGATTATGACTACGTCGCGCGCATGGGCGGCGACGAATTTGTCATGGTGCTGCCCGGCGTCCGCATTACCGGCGGCAATTCCAAGGCGACCACACTGTCCACCCTTGCAGCCAATGCCGCGGCGGAAGCCATTCCAGGCTGCCAACTCTCGCTGAGTGTTGGGCTGGCGAACTTTCCCGATGACGGCGCCGATCCCGATCAACTCCTGGCCGAAGCCGACCGCCGCATGTATGTGTCAAAAAACGACCGCTATACCAGGCGGCCGAAAGATGCGGACGGGCCCACCGATTGGTCAAACCAGAAACCTTGGATGCCCACTAGCATCCAATAGAAGTGTGGCCCACCAGCATCCAGTAGCCATCAAGTTATAAACTGAAGGTGCTATGATCGTAACCTTTGGCGAAGTCATGTTGCGCTTGGCCCCTCCCGGCTTTGAGCGCTTTTTGCAGTCCCCCCAGTTTGTGGCCACCTTCGGCGGAGGCGAGGCGAATGTTGCCGTTGCCGTATCGGGCTTCGGCCTGCCTGCCCGCTACATAACGGTGCTCCCAGATAAGAATGCCATCACCGATAGCTTCATCGGCGAGATGCGCCGCTTCGGCGTCGACGCCAGTTGCATCGTCCGCGGCAAAGGCCGCTTCGGTATCTACTTTGTAGAGCCAGGCGCAAACCAGCGCGGCTCAAAAGTCCTCTATGACCGCGAAGGCAGCTCCATCGCCCTCGCCAAACCCGGCGCCATTGACTGGGACAAAGCTCTCGACGGCGGCACGTGGTTCCATGTCACCGGCATCACCCCGGCCATCAGCGCCAGCGCGGCCGATCTTGCGATCGAAAGCGTGAAGGCCGCCCGCGCCAAAGGCCTCAAAGTCTCCTGCGATCTCAACTACCGCAAGAATCTGTGGAAGTGGGGCAAGCAGCCGAACGAAGTGATGGCCGAGTTGTTCAAATATGTCGATGTCGGCATCGCCAATGAAGAAGACTGCCAGATGGCGCTGGGCATCAAGGTGGATGTCGACGTGCACTCCGGCAAGCTCGATCACGATCAGTACCGCAAGCTGACGGACAAGGTCATCAACGATTACCCCAATCTTTCCGTTCTCTCCGTTACCTTGCGCGAATCCATCAGCGCCTCGCACAACGGTTGGGCCGCATGCCTCAACAACGGCAAGGAATTCCTGTTAAGCCGCCGTTATGACATCACCCATATCGTCGACCGCGTAGGCGGCGGCGACTGTTTCGCCGGCGGCCTCATCTACGGCTTAAACGCACTTCCCACGCACCAGGACGCGTTGGAGTTTGCCGTCGCCGCATCATGTCTCAAGCACTCCATCCCCGGCGACTTCAACCGCTTCACCGCGGAAGAAGTGCAAGGCCTGATCAAAGGCGGCGGCTCCGGCCGCGTCCAACGATAAATACCCCCGCCGGGGACAGCCCGCATTGTCCCTCGCGGACAGTGCGGGCTGTCCCCTACGACACGCCTTCGATGATCGGATTACGAAGACTCTACCATATGACTCCAATCGCCTCGCTACTCCTTCTCTCAATCGGCGCCGCCCAAGCCGCCGAACCCACCATCGTCAAGTTCCAGGAAACCCAAACCGTCTTCCAAAACCCCGGCCAAGGCTGGATGTGCGGAGCATCACAGAAGAACACCCGCTTCCCCTGCTCGGTAGTCTACATCCGCTTCAATTGGGAAGACGCCGAACCCGCCGAAGGCCAATTCAACTGGAAAGTGCTCGACGCACCCATCGCCGCCGCCAAAGCCCGCGGTGCCACCGTGGCCTTCCGCGTCATGACTGCCAACGCCCACAGTCGCGGCTACTACAGTTCGCCCAAATGGCTCTTCGATGCAGGATGCCGCTCGTTCGATTATCTGGCTGGTGGCGACGACCAAGCCAGCGGCGGCATCCGCATCAATCGCATCGAGCCTGACTACGCGGACCCCATCTACCTCACCAAGCACGGCAACTTCCTCCGTGAACTCGGCAAGCGCTACGACGGCCACCCCGGCGTAGAAGTCATCGACATCGGCTCCTACGGTATCTGGGGCGAGTGGCACACCAAACATCCAGTGGAGTGGGATGTCCGCCGCAAGATCATCGACATGTACCTCAACGCCTTCAAGCAGACTCCGCTCGTAATGATGTCTGACGATGCCCAGGCCATGGCCTACACCCTTCCGCGCGGTGCAGGCTTTCGCCGCGATGGCATCGGCTCGCCATGGCACGAAGAGAATTGGATCGGGTCCAAGAAATACAAAGACGTTCCCAATTTCGCCGATGCCTGGAAGCAAGGCATGCCCGTATTTGAATGGTACATGACCTATGACTATTTGCTGAAGCGCGGCTGGTCCTTCGAAAAGGCCGTGCAGTTCATGCTCAACAACCACGTCAGCCTGATTAACGACAACGTCGGCAAAGTGCCGGAAGCGGCCATGCCTCAACTGGTCGAGCTCGCCCGCCGCGCAGGCTACCGTTTCGTCCTCCGCGAACTCTCCCATGCGACTGTCGTGCCTGCCGGCAAGCCGCTAGCAGTGCGGATGCAATGGAGCAACGTAGGCGTCGGCCGCATGTACCGCTCTCTCCCGCTGGAACTCTACCTGCTCGATTCCGCCGGAAAGATAGCTGCAAAGACGCGCGCCGCGGCAGATCCTCGCACCTGGCTGCCCGGCGACTACAGCATTCTCGAAAAGATCGAACTGCCGCACAACCTGCCCCCCGGCGATTATACAGTCGCCGCCGCCATGGTCGACAGCGAAGGCAAGCCCGCCGTAATGCTAGCCATCGACGCCCCGGAAACAGGCCGCCTCTTCAGCCTGAGCAAAGTGAAAATAGCCCGCTAACTGTCTTTCCGATGTGGGGCAGATTGGCAATCTAATGTCACTTACATTGACTAGAACTACGCGTCGCATTTGGGGTCTGACACCTTTTTTCGGCCGTTTCTGCCGAAAATGGGCTGTCTGACCCCAATTGCACTCCACCGCAATGCCCCAATGAATCGCTCACCAAATCGGAAGCTCGCCTCATAAACGCAATGTAAGC
>CAIRSA010000477.1 GCA_903881085.1 uncultured Acidobacteriia bacterium | reverse complement strand
CTGTTGGACTGGGTTTGATACAGCGATCTTCCGCATTTGCATTCGATTGCGGATGAAGGCGGCGTAACCCATTGGGTGAGTGATTCATTGGAGCATTGTGGTGGAGGGCAATTGGGGTCAGACATCCCATTTTCGGCCGAAAACGGCCGAAAAAAGGTGTCAGACCCCAAATGCGCGGCGTCGTGCGAATTGGCTGAAGCCCATCCAACTGCTTTTTCCAGGTTGATCGCTTCGCCGATCTCCACTTGCTTGCGGAACAGCAGCACTGCCGGATCGCTCAGCAGGCTTCGTACCGTCTCGTGCATGAAGGGCTCCTGAAAGCGGCCTCGCCGTTGCCGGCCAATGGCCAAAAAGCTACGTTTCTTGATGACCGGTAACAGGTTGAATTCTACGCGCGCATCGTTCAGCACTTGATTGCGGAACGCGTCAATGCTCATGGGCTGTCTCTCCAAACATGCTCCGCACCCAGTCGTTCACATTGAGATACCACGCCTCGCCGGGGGCCAACGTCAGCCGGTCTCCGTTCAGCAGGAACTCCACTTGCGGATTGGTGACCACAGGCACATGCACGCGGATCTCTCCGTCATGGTATTCCAGGCCGTAATCGCTGTGCTCTTTGATCACGGATCCTGCTCCCAGGCGCAGCAGCCGGATCGTCTGGATCGGTATTCGAAGCTGCGCACCACTTCCTGGAAATAGGGGCACTGCTCCAGAAGAGGAAGCTTCAGTTATGGAATCATTACCCGGCGCCGCCGCCGGACGATTCTTCGCGGTAGACGATCGCGCCCTTGATGAAGTCGGCGTTCATGTGGGCGATGACTTCGAGCTTGATCTCTTTCGGGCAAACCGCTTCGCATTCGCCGATGTTGGAACAGGCGCCGAAGGCCTCTTCATTGGCCTGCGCGGCCATCTTCAATGCACGCTCAAACCGCTCCGGCTGGCCTTGCGGCAGCAGGCGCAGGTGCGAGATCTTCGCGCCGGTGAACAACGATGCCGATGCGTTCGGGCAAGCCGCCACGCAGGCGCCGCAACCGATGCACGCCGCAGCGTCCATCGCACGGTCAGAACAGGTTTTCGGAATCAGGATCGAGTTCGCATCCTGCGCGCCACCGGTCGCCGCGGTGATGTAACCACCGGACTGAATGATGCGGTCAAAGGCGCTGCGGTCCACGCACAGATCTTTCTGGACCGGGAACGCCGCCGCGCGCCACGGTTCGAGAAACAGCTCATCGCCATCGCTGAACGAACGCATGTGCAACTGACAGACCGTGGTGCCGCGGCGCGGCCCGTGCGGAATGCCGTTGATGACGAAACCGCAGCTGCCGCAGATGCCCTCGCGGCAATCGTGATCGAACGCAACCGGCTCTTCGCCTTTGAGGATCAGCTCTTCGTTCAACACATCGAGCATTTCCAGAAACGACATATGCTCGCTGACTTTGTCCAGATCGTAGCGGACCATCCGGCCGGACTCGCCCGCGGATTTCTGGCGCCAGATATTCAGAATCAGTTTCATTATTTGTAGCTCCGCTGCGATGGATGCACGTAGTCAAAGTGCAGAGGCTCTTTGTGCAGTTCGTGCGCCTTGCCAGGCCCCTTGTACTCCCAGGCCGCCGCATAGCTGTAATTTTCGTCGTCGCGCTGTGCTTCGCCTTCCGGCGTCTGATACTCTTCGCGGAAGTGGCCGCCGCAACTTTCTTTGCGGTCCAGCGCGTCGCGGCACATCAACTCGCCGAGGTCGAAGAAGTCGGCCACGCGGCCGGCCTTTTCAAGCGACTGGTTGATCTCAGTGCCACTGCCTGGCACGTTCACGTTCTGCCAGAACTCTTCACGCATCGCCGGGATCTTTTCCAGCGCTTTGGTGAGGCCGGCGGCGTTGCGCGCCATGCCGCACTCTTCCCAAACCAGCTTGCCGAGTTCGCGATGGAAGCTATCGACGGTGCGCTTGCCCTTGATCGAGAGCAGCTTCTTCGTCTGGTCCGCCGCCGATTCCGCCGCGCCCTTGGCTTCGACGTGCTTCGGATCCACCTTATCGAGCTTGTTGGAAGCCAGATAGTTGCCGAGTGTGTACGGGATGATGAAGTAGCCGTCGGCCAAGCCCTGCATCAGCGCGCTGGCGCCGAGGCGGTTGGCTCCGTGGTCAGAGAAGTTCGCTTCGCCGATGACGAACAGACCGGGGATGGAACTCATCAACTGATAGTCGACCCACAGGCCGCCCATCGTATAGTGGATGGCCGGATAGATGCGCATGGGCACCTTGTAGGGATCCTCGCCGGCAATGCGCTCGTACATGTCGAACAGGTTGCCGTAGCGTTCCTTCACCGTTCCCAAGGATAGGCGCTTGATGGCATCGGCAAAATCGAGATACACGCCGAGGCCCGTATTGCCAACGCCGCGCCCATCGTCGCAGGCCTGCTTGGCGTTGCGAGAAGCCACGTCGCGCGGAACCAGGTTGCCGAAGCTGGGATACTTGCGTTCCAGATAGTAGTCGCGTTCACTTTCGGGGATCTGATCGGGACTGCGCGTATCGCCCTTCTTCAACGGTACCCAGATGCGTCCGTCGTTACGCAGCGATTCGCTCATCAGCGTCAGTTTCGACTGATAATCGCCCGACACTGGAATGCAGGTGGGATGGATCTGCGTGTAGCACGGGTTGGCGAGCAGCGCGCCCTTGCGGTGCGCCCGCCAGATGGCCGTGCAGTTGGAGCCCTTGGCGTTGGTGGAAAGATAGAAGACGTTGCCGTAACCGCCGGAGCCCAACACCACCGCATCGGCGATGTGCGTATCGATCTGGCCGGTGATCAGGTCGCGCGTGACGATGCCGCGTGCACGCCCATCGATCACAATCAGATCGAGCATTTCCGAACGCGGATGCATCTCCACGTGGCCTGCGGCGATCTGCCGTTCCAGCGCCTGATAGGCGCCGAGCAACAACTGCTGACCCGTCTGCCCTCGTGCATAAAACGTTCGCGAAACCTGCGCTCCGCCGAAGCTGCGGTTGGAGAGCAGGCCGCCGTATTCACGCGCGAAGGGCACGCCCTGCGCCACGCACTGATCGATGATATTGACGCTGATCTGCGCCAGGCGGTAGACGTTGGCTTCGCGGGCGCGGAAGTCGCCGCCCTTCACTGTGTCGTAAAAAAGGCGGTAGATGCTATCGCCATCGTTCTGATAGTTCTTCGCGGCGTTGATGCCGCCCTGCGCGGCGATGGAGTGGGCGCGGCGCGGCGAATCCTGGAAGCAGAAGGTCTTGACGTTGTAGCCCAACTCGGCCAGCGTGGCCGAGGCCGCTCCGCCCGCCAGGCCGGTGCCGACAACGATGACCGTGTACTTGCGCTTGTTCGCCGGATTCACCAGCTTCATATCGAACTTGCATTTGTCCCAGACTTGCTCAATAGGACCGGAAGGAATTCGTGAGTCTAGTTGCATGGGATGTTATTTCACCAGACCTGCCATTACAGAAATCGGAATGGAGATATTGCCAATGACAAGGAAGGCCGCCGCTGCTTTGGCGAACAGCTTGAGGTGCGGAGTGTAGCGCGGATGGTTCACGCCCACCGATTGAAACATGCTCCAGACGCCGTGATAGAGGTGCGTGCCGAGCATCAGCATCGCCACGATGTAGACGAGCGAGGCGAGCGGATCCTGGAAGCCGCGGACCACGTTGTGGTGGACACTGAGGTCCTTGAAGTCAGGATGGAGTTGCCCGCCGGTGAAGTGCAGCAGGTGGTAGACGATGAAGAGGCCGATGATGGGACCGCTCCAGATCATGGTGCGCGAGGCGTAGGTGGAGTGCGCGTTGTCCTTTTTCTGGTACGCCACGGGGCGCGCGGCGTTGGCCTGCAGGCTTAATTGGATGGCGGTGACGATGTGCAGGATGACCGCTGCCAGCAGCGCCAGGCGCGCCACCCAGAGCAGTTCGCCCAGGTTGCGCAGCGCTTGTCCATATGCGTCTATTTGATAATGTCCGTTGGCGTCCGCGGGGATGTAGATCTGAAGGTTGCCGATCAGGTGCATCACGACGAATCCGAACAGCATCACGCCAGTAACGGCCATGATGACTTTCTTGCCGATGGGGGCTGCAATGAAGCGGCCCGCGCGGCTCAAACTCATAGCGGCTGAACTCATGTGTTTTCCAGTGTCTTTACGAAATTAGATTATAACGGAAACGGGATCGATGTATCTTGTGAAAATTTTACAGGTGGGGGTGGAGGGCGGCTTCGGTCTGCGCGTCGGTTGGTGGCAGCGCTTTTTGGCCACGCCTGGGGCGAAAGGCGAAGACAAGGCGAAGAAATAAATTTTCTCTTTTTTCGATTTCCACAATTTATTCGATTGTATTGTTTGGTAGTTACGCATGCGTGGGTTAGGCTTGGGCTTTTTGTCTGCGGCTTGGTTTGCGGTGGTTTTCGGGGCGGTCGCGAGACGCGTCGCGGCGGGTGAGGGTTGAGCGGTGATGGTGAGCGTGGGTAGCATTTTTCTCTGTTTCCTGTTAGGAGGTGTCGAATATTCAGTTCGAGCTGTGGCCGCGCGTGGACGCAGGGCGTTCAGCCTACTTGTTTCTATCATGAGCGGTTGGGGAAGGGATGGCTTTCTTGGGAATGATGTTGGCAATATGGAGGAAATAAAGATCTTTTTGTTGTGAACGTTTTACCGGACGATCTCAGAGTGCTTTGGTAGAGTAGGAATATGGGGCAATTGAACAACCAGAGGAAGGGACGTTCGGGTGTCGCAAGTGCGGTTATCGTTCCCAATCCTCCGCCGTGCCCGACCAATCGCCGCAGAGGTGACCTTCCTCCGTGTGGCGCGTGATTCGCTTTGGGCAGTCACTTGTCGAAATTTTTCGGGAACGCTGAGGGGATCCCACCTCCAGTTGTGGTCATGCGTGAACGCTTTCAAACAGCGTCGAGAAGAAGTTCTCAATCGGGCCTACGATTGGTTCGATGCCAAGCTCTCGCAGGCGCCCAATAGCAATCGAATCGGTGGCAGGAAGGAGGCAGAACGTCTGTGATGAAGAAGCTGCCCTCGATCGAAAGATGCGCAGGACACTCGGATCGCGTAGCGAGGAGCCGACTACAAGTACCGATCGGAAGGTGAGCTGTTGAGACAGATTCTGTAACATGCTCTCGCGAGTTGCTTCGAAGTCCGCGAGGTCAGACTCCGTAATCACCAAGCTGGCAGGCTCGGTGTAGGATCCGTGAAGTTTCAGAAGAAACGTCCCTGAAAATGATTGGAAGCGACTCGGATTCACTATCACCTCGTGGGCAGAGCCTTGTTCTTGAATTGCAAGCTCAAATAGTGTGTCGTAATTTGTAGTGACGATCTTTGGAAACAGTCCAATTGACATCGAGTGAGCCGGCGTTTGCTTGCTAGACCGAGGTAGTTCAACCAGCAGCCTCACCTGCTCAGCGAGTTCAATTCGACTGAACATCGATTGGTAGTCTGCCGCGATGGACGCGAAACCGGTTCCTACGACAGGCGGCTCGTATCCAGGCACCCGCTCGCGTATGAGGCGCACAAACTGTTCCGCAAAGACGGGCATGGAAGGGAGGCCGGATGAAAGTGATATTCCGCTGCCGGCCCATAGCAAGGTTTCTCGCTTTCGGACGGAGTTCACTAATGCGGCCGGAACTTGAACGCTCACAGGTGGTGTGGCGGTAATCGCAGGTGCACTATTCATCCTCTTTTGGACGGCAGTACGCTGATAGTGATCGGAAAGTAATGCTGTTACCGCGGCAGCCACCTTCTTCGCCAGATCGAGTGCGCGATCAAACTCGGTCCGAAACTGGCCCTTCTCCCACTCCTCCACCTCCATGCGAAACTGATCCCGTAGCCTCGCATCATCCGTGTCGCTCGCTGCCGAATATCTTAGGCGCTTTGTGAACGCCAGAACGGGTATCTCCAACTCCCTAGCCCGCCGGTACTCTCCATGGGTAACTGAGAGGCCCTGTTTCGAGAGCGCTCCTGAAGTCGGAATCCAGCCATAGCGATCGCCTAAGATCAGAACAAAAAGGTGACACGAATCCAGTTCTTCAGCAATTCGCGGCCACGATGCCTGGCCATTTGGCAGTATGCCCTCAGCGTTTACACACTCGAAATTAAAAGAGGTCAACCGCTCAACAACGGATTCCCGCTCATTAGCAAGGTCCTCCATTGTACTGGACACGAAGATGCGAAGGCGGCCGGGCATCTTGGAATTATATCGCAAGCCACTCTGCACGCTCGGCCGATGTGACTGTCAGCAAGCCTTCGCAAAGGTGTGCCTTGGGCAAGCGCCGATTTGCTTGAGCCAGACGCTTGCGTTTGCCAACCCCTGTTTCCGAATCGTTGGGCCACTCGGAGAGAGTAGCACTCTTGGGGAGATCACTCCTGATAAGTCGGCTAGTCGTGGTGGAGAGCTACAGACTCTCGATGATGGCGTCGCGCGTCACACCCTTGTGCCTGGAGACTGCCCGGAGGATCGAAACGAGCGTCCCAAAACGAAGAGGATGGTGATCAGGTACTGCAATCCGTTGATGGTTTGGGTGCTCCGTCTCCAGGATCATGTGACTGCCCACCTGATGCACCCTCTTGTATTGCCACCGGCGGCATAGGGCGTCTGCAACGCGTGAGCCAGACAGGTCGCGCGGAATTTTCATGCGACTGACAGGATCTCATCGCGAACCAAGTGGAGGCGAATCCGCTCGGGCCGTGCCTGGTCAAAGAAGAAAGCGGTCGTTGCTTCAAGGACGTTTTCTCGCAACTGTGCCCAAGTATCGCCTTCCGTGAAAATATTCTCGGTTAGGCATTCGGCGCAATACCCGCCATCCTCTTCCTGGAGCACCTCGAACACTAGTTCCGACATATGTCCATGATACGGCATCGAACTGCGCGGTGCGTGATGCATCAGCACCGATAAGTCGGCTCGTGACCACTAACCGTGTGCTTCGAACGGATCCCGTTACCGCTGGTTTCCGGACTTAGCAAAAATGTCCAGGAACCGGCGACTGGTGACGATATTCGTTTTCTGGTAGCTCTGCGGGAAATGTTTTGTATTGCCGGGCACGAGACAGTCTGCCTCACCGGATTCGGCGCATTCAAGAAAACGATTGTCCGATTTGTCAAGTGAGATTGTGACGATTCGGGAAGGCTCTACGAGATGGGCTACTTTGCGGATCGCGGCCATGGCGTCGTTGATTCGCCGCGACTGGAGCCTCAGGCGCGAGCATGGGAGGGGAAACATAGAGCGCGACTTGGCCGGTCAGGGCGAGCAGTAAGATGGCGCTTTCGTTGCCAGAGGGCACTAGCCTTGCCGATACGATGATGTTGGGGGCTAAGGGACCCGCTTCATTAGAAGGCAGGATTGTTCTTCCCGGATCTCTTGCGCGCGGCCGCGACCTCAGCGTTGATCTGCCTCTTGGTGAGCTTGTGTGTGTCTTGGCGTTTGGAACTCTCCCAGGTTTGCTTGAGCCACTGAGGGGCCTGCTCGCCTAATTTGTTGAAGAAGAGTTTGCGCTCTGATTTGCTTGTGGGGATCCGATCCATGACGGCCTTGGGTTTATTGAACCGTTCAACAGTCCACCACCACATTACCAAGCCCACACAATCTGTCAAGACCTTTTAACCGGGTGAGGGTAGTCATTCGCTCGTTCCATGTCGAGATTGGCTCCGGAAGGAGGCGAATTCAGAAGAAGTCCGGAAACGATTTCGAAGGTCTCTTGAACTCGCCCAAACAGCGGAGCGCGGCGCTGCGGGTAGGCAGCGAGTTCCTTACCGTATATGGGGCTGCGCCGGCGACCACGAAGCGGCGTTGTGCGAGATTGAGCGGCTTTGGGGAGCGGCGGCTGCGTTCCGGATATGCTGCCGGTAATGGCGAATCTTCGGGTTCCCAAGCCATCAATCGCCGCGTTCCGGCAACATCAAACTGGATGCGAAGGCCGGGAATTGCCGCTGCCGATGCTGAGTGCGATGCTCTTGGCTGCGCCTGGATGATATTCCCGCCGAAATTGATCGTGGCAAGGCGCGTTTTCCGGAACCCGGCATTGTGGTAACAGACAGCGGCGAACCGGCTAACGGGTGCATCCTTGCCTTTGGATTATAATACGCGACTGTCGGCTTATGCCCCTCGGTTGAGCAGGTTGTCCGGCAATGTGGGTCAGACGTATTGGTCATTTGTCAGCCCAGAGTGATCTGAACCACCGCTGTTGTCAAAATAGACGGTTGATGTTTGCAAGCCGTTTCGGTTATGGAGAAAGGACTTCACCGGAGCAGTTTGGCGACATCTTCCAAGGTCATGAACTTCCAGATCCGCGCCGTATTGTCGGCGCTGGCGGTGACAATGTGCTGACCATCGGGCGAGAACGCCGCATGGATGACTCTGTTGGAATGCCCTTCGAGTTTGGCCAGGAGTTGGCCGGTGGCAGTGTTCCACACCAGCGCCGTCTTGTCCCAGCTGGCGGTGGCGATGCGCTGACCGTTCGGGGAGAACGCCGCATGTATGACGCTGTATTTATGCCCTTCGAGTTTGGCCAGGAGCTGCCCGTCGGCAGTGTTCCACACCCGCGCCGTAAGATCGAAGCTGGCAGTAACGATGCGCTTACCGTCGGGAGAGAACGCCGCATGTATCACGCCTTCGGAATGCCCTTCGAGTTTGGCGATGAGCTGACCGCTGGCCGAGTTCCACACCCGCGCCGTCTTGTCGACGCTGGCTGTGACGATGCGCTGACCGTCGCGGGAGAACTCCGCATGTACGACGCTATCGGAATGCCCTTCCAGTTTGGACAAGAGCTGGCCGTTGGCAGCGTCCCACACCCGCGCCGTCTTGTCCCAACTGGCGGTGACGATGCGCTGACCGTCGGGGGAGAACGCCGCATGCCGGACGCGGTCGACATGGCCTTCGAGTTTGGCGATGAGCTGACCGCTGGCCGAGTTCCACACGCGCGCCGTATTGTCGGCGCTGGCGGTGACGATGCGCTGTCCGTTGGGGGAGAATGCCGCACGTATGACGATGCCAGCATGCCCCTCGAGTTTGGCCAGGAGCTGTCCGTTGGCAGTGTTCCACACCCGCGCCGTCTTGTCATTGCTTGCGGTGACGATGCGCTGACCGTCGGGGGAGAACTCCGCATGTATCACGCCTTCGGAATGCCCTTCGAGTTTGGCCAGGCGCTGGCCGTTGGCAGTGTTCCACACCCTCGCCGTCTTGTCATTACCGGCGGTGACGATGCGCTGACCGTCCGGGGAGAACGCCGCATGATTGACGCTTTCGAAATGCCCTTCCAATTTGGCCAGGAGCTGGCCGTTGGCAGTGTTCCACACCCTCGCTGTATTGTCCCGGCTGGCGGTGACAATGCGCTGACCGTCCGGGGAGAACGCCGCATGATTGACTTGATCGGAATGTCCTTCCAGTTTGGCCAGGAGCTGGCCGTTGGCAGTGTTCCACACCCTCGCCGTATTGTCCCCGCTGGCGGTGACGATGCGCTGACCGTCGGGGGAGAACGCCGCATGATTGACTTGATCGGAATGTCCTTCCAGTTTGGCCACGAGCTGGCCATTGGCAGGGTTCCACACCCTCGCCGTATTGTCCCAGCTGGCGGTGACGATGCGCTGACCGTCGGAGGAGAACTCCGCATGCCAGACGGAGCCGGAATCCCCTTCGAGTTTGGCCAGGAGCTGGCCTGTCGCAGTGTTCCACACCCTCGCCGTCTTGTCGTCACTGGCGGTGACGATGCGCTGACCGTCGGGGGAGAAAGCCGCATGATTGACTCCGCCGTTATGTCCTTCGAGTTTCACCCGAGGGCCTGGGATCACATGGTAAATGGAGGCTCTCGCCTGTTCGGTTCGATTGCGGTGCCAGGACTGCACGGCAAGATTAAGCGCCTCCGCTGGATCGCGGGAATTGGCTTCATCGGCACGAGCGGCCAATTCCCGCGATTCTGCGATACTTTTTTGCGAAAGAGCGTCTTTGCTCGCCAGATCCGCGCGAGCCTGCTCTTTTTCTGCTAGATCCCTTGCCGCGATGGCCTTTTTCTCGCTAACGCGTGCATTGTCCAGACTTTGCCTCGCCAACTGCGCACTTTCTTTCGCCCAATCGGCCGACGCCCTTGCCAAAGAACACAGCCAAACGAAAGTAATCGCAACCAAAACTGCGCTCGCAGCCGTAGCTTGCAGTCTTCGGCGTGCGGCCCCCTCCAGCTTCTTACTCTCCTTTACCCACGCCTTCACGTTGACTACGTCAGCTTCGGAAAGATACCGGCCTGACCACGCATCGAAGAACCGCTCGTCGCTGAGCAACTGCATCGCCTCATTAAGTGTGCTACCAGATAGACGCAATTTCTTGCCGGCAGAGGTCTTAAGGAACTCCAAGGACTTCGCCTGAGCGGCTTCGACATCGATCCATTCCGCGAGCCGATCCCACTTCCAAGCCAGGCACTCGTGCGGGAGGTCTACTTGCGTCTCCCCGGTTTGAATATGGCGCGTAACCAGCAACCCGCGTGCTTCGAAGGCTTCGACAATGGCCGCAAGCCGCGCCGGTTCCAGTCCGGTCAGCTTGCTTAGAACGCGGAGTGTTTCGGGCTTGCGGATAGGCTTGTCGCTCTCGCCCTTTTCCGTAATTCTCTGGAACACACGACCGATCGCCATCGCCTCATCAGGGAAGCCCGAGAACACGTCCTCGGCATCCTGGTTAATTGCGTGGTCCAGCCCACCGGCGCTGTCGTACTGTTTGAGCGTAAGCTGCAATGGAGTTGTCTTGCTCATTGTGCTGGCCTTTCGGTGAACGAGCCGTCCTCGAACATGCGCCGCAGAAGATGTTGTAGCACTGGCAGGTGATCCGGCTCGTCATCGCATCCGTTCAGGAGTTTCTGCACGACCCCTGGATGGATGGATGCGCCTATCACCCCAAGGGGGCTTTCGATGGCATCCTGCAGTTGATGACGCGTCATGCGCGGCACCAGGTAGTGGCCGCCGTTGAGAGCCTCCGGCAGTCCGCGGAAGATGGCGCAGGAGCCGAGGTAGTCGGACCGCATTGTGAGGACCACGTAGATGGGGACGACATTCTGCTGCGCGGCACGCAGAAGGATGGTGATGAAACGGTCCGCCTCGGAGCCTCCATCGGTATCGAGCCGGTCGCGGCGGAAGGGAAATATTTCTTCGAATTGATCCACAACGATGAGGAGGGATTCGCCAGGCGGAAGCGGTTTGACGGCGTCGACCAGGCCGTATGTGGTACTGGTGAGAGCTTCTGCTGTAATGTTGCGGTCTAGGGCTTGGGAGAGGCGGCGGGAAAGTTCGGCGAGTGGTCCGCCGCGCGGTTTCAGAATTGCCACTCGCGCGCAACCTACTAGCTCGCTCTGTCCGGCCTCAAGCATCGGGATTACTCCCGCCAGCACGAGGGAACTCTTGCCGCTCCCAGAAACCCCCGTCACCGCCAACAGACGGCGGCTTTCCAGAAGCGAGATGACATCCTCGATTTCCTTGTCGCGGCCGAAGAAAAGGGCGGCGTGTTCTCTTTCGAAGGGGAGCAGGCCCCGGAAGGGATTCGTCAGCCTTTCCATCCCAGCTCCTCCAGGAACGGGCGGATGTCGTCTACGTGGAACCGATCACTTCTCTGTCTGAAGATGTCGACGCCGGTGAGATCGGGTTGGTTCTTAGTTGGCCTGGGTGGCGGCGCAAGCAGAAAAGCCTTGCGCCCGGCGGAATATGTAATTGCTGTGCGCAAACGCCTACCCTCGCCCTCGCCCCAGTAGAAGAGAACGCTTCGGCTTTTCCTGATATCTGCCAGTCCAAGCCCGTGGCGATGGATGACGAATGGGGTGGCGTTCTCAATCTCCGAAGCGACTGACTCAACGGTATGCCTGTCGCTTTCTTCGAACGCTATGCCGAGGTTTGTAACGGGCTTAATACCTGGGCCATCGAGCCGGTCGCGAATGGCCTGGAGCAGATAGTCCAGGTTCTTTCGGTCCACTCGGTCGTATCGTTCTGCATTGCCGGATTCACGCAAATCTTCCTCGATCCAATCCAGCTCTTGTAGTTCTTCCGCGGTGGGATCAACTTCCGGAAGCAGATAGACTATGGTAGCTCCCCCGCATTTCTGACGTGACCACTTGATTGCATTGCGGGTGCGTTGCTCTGTTCCGCCGCCTATAAAGTGGACATCCAGGACTGCGTCAGCTATGTGTTCGCGGACGGTGGCTTCCGTGTCAAACGCCTGCGGGGACTCCGGTAGCACGCGGTACCCGGCGCGGCTAAGTTCATTCAGGACCTTTACGCGCGCCTCAGCCTTTGACTCACCCAAGTAGACTGGCGGGAAAGAGCGGCGCATGAGTTTCAGGGCTTCGACAAGTTTTGCCCCAAGTACCTCTACTGAGAATGTCCGGTCCTGCTGGGCTGCCCGCAGGCAAGGGTCGAGTTGGCCAAAGGTTACGGTGTCGAGATTACGCCAAAGCACCGGCAGGATGCGGTAGAGGGATTGATCTTGTGATTTCCATTCCAAAGGATGGCCCGATGAGGAGAACGACCGCAACTCGTCTGCGCACCAGGACGAGGTGGCGTAGCAGGGACTGAGAAAGGGGAGGAGGATCGCAGTGGAGCGGGCTGCTTCTTTCAGTGCGTCGGGCCAATTCACGGGTCTTTGGTTGAGAGATCTACGGTCAAAGAAGATCGAATCGTCCGCAAAGAGCTTGCCGAGTTCCCGCTTGAGATACCGACGCAGATCATCAATGAGTTTTGCCATGCGTTCGTCAAGGTCTTCGCTCGCGAAGCTCACAAACACGTCGTAACTAAAGCCGGGGACGTAAGCCATCTATTGATGTAGTCTACCGAATTTTAGGATGCTTGGCGGACTCGGTTGATCCTGAGCGAATCCTGGATTGCCGCCGAACCAGGACTACGCCCAAGCGACGCCGTCGTCTTAGAGGCAGTGCACCCTCGATGGCTGCCCCGATCCCGGAGGCGTTCAATCTTCAAGGAGTTCTCCAAGGAGTAACTCATCGTTAAACCGATTGCTCGATCCCTTAACCGACGCCCTGACGCCTAAATCGGCCTCCGCCCTAGTGAACCTTCGTGCGGCTCCCGACATCGAGGCGCGGGTCGAGGAATTGCGCGGAAAGGCGAATGAGGGAACGCTCACCGCTGCCGAGGATGTCGAGTACAAGGACTTTGTCGAGGCAATTGAAGTCGTTTCCATCGTTCAGACAAAGGCTCTAAGCGTCCTGTCGCAGCAGGCTGCCAAAATTGACGACACCGTTAGCTCTATTCCACGTTGAACACATTGTGCCGAGGCAACATGGCGATTCCGATGATCGCGGGCCGGATCGAAACGTGGCTAGGAACAACTCGCATACAGACTCGATGGCTGTGCGCTGGTAATCCAGGTTGGGCGCAAAATGCAATTTCATTTCCCGGTATCGCCTTTGAGGTATCGATCCAGGGCCTGATCGAAATCTGAAAGGTAGTCCCGGTCCTGATTGAGGCGAAATTTTCGAATTCCTCAAGGGCTTTCACGACTGCCATCTCGTGGGAGATTTTGCCGGCGTTGCGGAGAATTTGCTGGCCGGTGAAGTTGAGAAACCTCTCCACTTGAGCGAGCCAGCCGGACATGGTCATAACCTGCCGATTCAGCGCACGCAGTTCGGCGTAGTCGATGAACATGGCGACAAGGCGGTTCAGCTTGGAGACCTCCGCCTTGTTCAGGTAATTCCTGGCAACCGAGACATCGCTCTTCAGCACCTTGCAAATGAGGGATTATCGGGAAGCACAACCAAACGCCCTGCCATGCAGCCAGGGTCCGCCTTGTTCCCCAGGGCCAAATGGGCCCGTTGGTAGAGAGGGCCCCGAGCGGAAGTAATGTGGCAAGGTAGCCGGGCGTTCTCCAAGTGGCTGTCAGATCGATGGCCAACAGCGATAATTTCAAGCCCGTCCTCAATCCGCCTGAAGATCACACGATGATCCCCACAGCGCAGGCGGTGGCAACCCTGCCATTCGCCGTGGAGTGGTGACACGTCGCCGGCACCGGACTCGCCGAAACGGCTGAGCATTTCTTGGGATGCGCAAAGCAACCGGGCGGTCAATGGCCCGCAATTGCATTCGTGCTTCCGCGGTGAAGGGGAAACGCAATGCCTGAATCTAGTCGAGCAGTTTCTCGACCATCTCCGAGTAATCGCGGCACAGAACGGTGTCGCCCGCGTCGGCCTGGGCAAGACCGCGGCGGATGGAGCCGGCAAACCCTGGACCGATGGGTTCTTTCGAGATAATCGTCAGAAAGCGCTCTGCCGTAGCGATCTCCGCCTCAGGCAGCGAGTCGACGAGTTCGTGGAGCGCATCTCGGCTGATCATCGTGATTCTATTCATATTCTACTTCGGCCGCTACTTGGAAATAATCTGTAGATTGCCCAAAGCGTAGATCGCGCACACAAGGCCGCACATTGCCGCGTGATCTCAACCTCATCTGCGGAACTCGATGAGGTAGTCTGCCCGAAGTCTTGTGAGATTTCTTCTCATCGTCCAGATGAGTTCCGGCCGGCTATTCCTTGATCGGGTTGCTCGCCAGCATTGCCCGTCGCTGCTTCACCCTAGAAAAAGCTGTTGGACTGGGTTTGATACAGCGATCTTCTGCATTTG
>CAIRSA010000476.1 GCA_903881085.1 uncultured Acidobacteriia bacterium | reverse complement strand
TCCACCGCAATGCTCCAATGAATCACTCACCCAATGGGTTACGCCGCCTTCATCCCCAATCGAATGCAAATGCGGAAGATCGCTGTATCCAACCCAGTCCAACAGCTTTTTCTAGGTTCATCGACGCTTCGTTTTGGCGGCTGAGGATCAGGAGGCTGCACGTAAAAGAAGTCCTACCTGAATTGTAGCAAGCCCGGCTACTTCTTCTTCGGTTGCGGTTTGGGGTCTAGGCCGGTGGTGAGGTCCTTTTGTGTGACGGCGCACTTTGCGCCTTTCTTAGGCACGTCGACTTTGGCCGTCCACAAGATGGCGTTCACCACCATGATGCGGAAATCCTGCATGGCCCAGTTGGAATGGTAGTGCGCGCCGGTGAAGCCGAAGCCGCGGCCGCCATCGGCACGCTCGGTGGCCCAGGCGATGGTTTCCAGGCCGGGCTTGTCCTTGGGCAACATGGTGGTGAGGATGGGCGTGACGCGCTTGTCTCCATCGGCCCAGCGGATGCGGTAATACCATTCGTCCTTGCCTGCGAAGCTTTTCCAACCGCGTGAGATGGGATGCTTGGGCGAGGCTTGCGTGACTGGGACATCGTTGATCGGATTCGTGGAATAGGGCCGTTCATAGAAGCCGCCGATCCATTGCAGCAGTTCCTTGCCTCCGTTTTCCTTAGGGATTTCGACGGCATAATGAACGAGCGCCATGCCGACGCCTTTGGCCATCAGCTTGTTGAGGGTGGCGAGCCGATCGCCTTTGAGGAACGGATGGCCCGCGCCTCCGTCGAGATAAAACACGATGGACTTGGCGCCGTCGAAGACCTTTTCGTCTTCGGGCCAGCCGCCGCGCACAATGACTGGTTCGATGCCTTTGTTCTGCTTGAGACACTTGGCGAGGATGTCGACGCCAGCGTTGAATTCGTGCTCAGCGGGGCCGTGGCTGGGGCGGCCGGCGACGAGAACAATTTTGACAGGCGGCGCGGCGCTCATCGCGAATGAGAAAAGAAGGAGTAGTGCGGTATGTAGTTTCATGAGCATAATAATCATATACAAAATGGAGACCAGCACAACACAACAACCTTTTCTGAAACCGCCCGTGTTCGCCACTGCCACCGAAGAACGGCAGCATCGCAAACAGAGACTTGCGGCGGGCTTCCGCTTGTTTTCGAAATTCGGATTCGATGAAGGAGTGGCCGGCCACATTACAGCGCGCGATCCTGAGCGGAGCGACCACTTCTGGGTAAATCCGTTCGGCATGAACTTTGGACGAATCAGAGCTTCGGATCTGATTCTGGTAAACGACAAGGGTGACGTGGTTGAGGGCTCGTGGCCGGTGAATAAGGCCGCGTTCGCGATCCATTCGCGCATCCATGCGGCGCGGCCTGATTGCGTGGCTGCCGCGCATGCGCATTCGATCTATGGCAAGACGTGGTCATGCCTGGCTCGGATGCTGGATCCGCTGACGCAGGATTCTTGCGCGTTTTATGACGATCACGCATTGTTCAATGACTTCACCGGCATTGTCTATGAGACAAGCGAAGGCGACCGCATTGCCGATCATCTGGGCAAGCGCAAAGCGATCATCCTGCAGAACCATGGACTGTTGACCGTGGGCGAAACGGGGGACGCGGCGGGGTGGTGGTTCATCACGATGGAGCGTACTTGCCAATCGCAACTGATGGCCGAAGCGGCGGGGCGGCCGGTGTTGATCACGCGCGCGAGCGCGACGCTAACGCATAGCCAATTGGGTACTCCGGCGGCGGGCTGGTTTCAGTTCCAGCCGCTCTATGATCGCATTGTGCGCGAGCAGCCTGACCTCTTGGATTAAGGGGGTAGAATAGCGATATGATAGCGGTATGAATCGCCGCCAATTCCTGCCTCTTCTTCTGACTCCTGCTTTGCCTGCCGCACCGGCGGCAGAACCGGACTGGCCTCAGTGGCGCGGACCGGAACGCAACGGGATCTCACGCGAAACCGGATTTCTAAAACAGTGGCCTGCGACAGGGCCGAAAAAATTGTGGTCGTTGAAGGACCTGGGAGATGGCTATGGCACAGTCGCCATTAAAGGCGACCGTATTTACCTGCAGGCGGGCAAGGGCTCAGACAGCAGTCTGTATTCGCTCAATCGCGCCGATGGCAAGATTTTGTGGAACAAGAAGCTGAGTGGGAAGCTGGATCAGGATCGTGGGCCGGGGCCGCGCGGGACACCGACCATCGATGGCGATCAGCTTTATGTGTTGAGCGAGAACGGCGAGTTGGCTTGCATGAAGGCCGCCAGCGGCGACACCATCTGGCGCAAGAATATTCTGGAAGAGTACAACGGGCGGAATCCGCACTGGCTGCTGAGCGAATCGCCGTTGATTGACGGAAACGTTCTGTACATTACGCCGGGTGGGCCGAATGCGACCATCGTAGCGATGGACAAGAAAACCGGCAAGACGATCTGGAAGTCCGAAGGTCTGAGCGATCCGGCGGGCTACTCATCATGCATTACGGCGGTGGTGGGCGGAGTGAAGTGCATCGCGACGATTACGGCAAAGGCCGGCGTAGGCGTTCGTGCTTCCGATGGCAAGCCGATGTGGCGCTATGAACCGGCGGCAAACCGCACGGCGAATGTGGCCACCGCTGTGTTCAACGACAATCGCATTTACTACACGTCGGCGTATGGAACCGGCGGCGGACTGCTTGCGTTAAAGGCCGACAACGGCGAAGTGAAGATGGAGGAAGTGTACTTCAACAAAGATATGCAGAATCACCATGGCGGCGTTGTGCTGGTGAACGGATATCTGTACGGCTTCTCCAATGCGATTCTGACCTGCATGGAATTTTCGACGGGCAAGAAGATGTGGACCGACCGCAGCGTGGGCAAGGGTTCGCTGACTTATGCCGATGGCATGCTGTTTTTGTTAGGCGAAAAGTATGTGGCCGGGCTGGCCGAAGCTACGCCTGAAGGGTATAAGGAAAAGGGCCGGTTTGAGATTGAGGATTTGGGCCTGCCGAGTTGGGCGCATCCAGTGGTTTGCGGTGGGAAGTTGTATATCCGGAACCAGGGGAACCTGGCTTGTTACGACGTTAAGGCGTAGATGTAGGGCAGAATGGAATTCTGCGGCCGATTGGAAATCGGCCTTTTCGATTAAGCATTGGCGCTTCCGATTTGGATTGAGTAAGCCAATTCAATGTGCAGCAGGGCGCTGAATTGAATCACAATTGCAATCTTCAACTGCCCGGAAGCTGCCGCAGCCGATTGCCAATCAGCTGCGGATCACCAATCCAATGTCGCTTACATTGACTAGAACGACACGCCGCAATTGGGGTCTGACACCTTTTTTCGGCGGTTTTGGCCGAAAATGGGCTGTCTGACCCCGATTGCCCTCCAACGCAATGCCCCAATGACTCGCTCACCAAATCGGAAGCTCGCCTCATCAATGCAATGTAAGCGACATTGGATTACCAATCTGCCCCACATCGGCTGAACGTC
>CAIRSA010000475.1 GCA_903881085.1 uncultured Acidobacteriia bacterium | reverse complement strand
CGCGTAAATCGCGCACGGCACGGATCGGTATATGTTGCTGACGATGGTGTCGTTGATGAACTGGTGCTTGTTCTCACCGGCGTATTTGAGCCAGATTGCGCCATCGGATGCGCCGCCGGGAAGCCCGTTCGAATCGATGTCCGCCCCTTCGTACAAGTTGCCTGTTGAAATCAGGTTGGCGGTGTACTGGGAAGGCGCGCCGAAGATCTTCATGATTTGCTCGGTAGTGTTCTTGAAAATGTTGTTGGTCAGGTAGATCGACGAAGCATAAAGTTCCGTTTGAGTGGTGGTGTATTGAAGCACGCGGCCGCGAATCTCGCTGACGTTGTTACTGCTCAACCTGACCTGGAACGAGTTGTTGACGAAGTTCACCCAATCGGAATCTGCAGACTGATTTGTGCGGTTGCCATCAACAAGCCAATCGGTCAACTGAATTCCTTTGCACCCATCGATCACCAGCGCTGTCGCATTCAGGTTGTTGGCAAAGGTTACCTTGCCTCCGGGCTGCATCCGGATACGGAAGTTGGTTTTAGCCGTAATGGTGACGCCCGAACCCCATGCATAATTTCGCGGGCCGAGAATGATTTCAAAATCGGAAGCGGGCGCGACCGCGACAGCGCCGCTCAGGCACGTGTGGTTGTATGTGCCTGACACTGCACAGTAGTCGTCCGCATATAATGCCAGCGTTCCCTTAGCCACTTTGCCGTCGATCTGCGGTTGAATGCCCGAGGTAACACCGGAGAGGTATCCCAGTCGCGTATCGTCCACGAGACCGGCTCCAAGTTTGGTAGCCGGGATGCCAGAGGGAAGCTGCGAGGTGGACACGACACCACTGATTTGCGAAAACGAATAGTCGTTTGCATTATGGCTCACGTCCACATTCACCCAATCTGGAGCGGTCGAGTTGGTCCCATCTCCGGTTTGTGAAAGGTATTTGCGCGTCGTGGTTGTATTTGGAGCGAGTGCGGAGCCAACACCTTGGGCGCTGCTGTAGAGTAGAGCGAACGGGGCCGCCAGATTGATCTGTGAGAGAGCGGCAGTACCGCTGATTTGGGAGAACGAGTAGTCGTTTGCATTGTGGCTCACGTCGACAGACACCCATGCTGGGGCTGTTGCGTTGGTCCCATCGCCGATTTGTGAAAGGTACTTTCGCGTGGCCGCCCTATTCGGCACGAGCGCAGTTCCAGCCCCCAGCGAGTTGCCGTACAGCAGGGAGAATGGCACCGACAGGTTGATCTGCGCGGCGGGGAAGACTACGCCTGCTGCGGGCGCAGTGGACGTGCGCACCTGGTTGATTTTCAAAGGTGATATGGAGGTTGGGATGGACCACGTCTCCGTCCAGGCCTGGCGGGCCGGCGTAGAGTAGCGAACAGTGTAGGTCGTGTTCGCCGGAAGCGCGGCATCGTTCGGCACGAACTGCTCGGAGAACGCTCCGCCGGTGACCGTGTAGGTTTTGGTCTGCCGCGCATACGTCACACCCGCGTAGGTGAGAGCTGGCGCAGTGACCTCGATCGTGCCGGTGAACGTCGTCAATCCGGCTGGAAGATAGATCGTGTCCGTTACGGTCGTGTACGTCTGCCCGAACAGCGGAGCCATTAAACAACAGAGCGCTAATTTGTTCATGATTTTCTCCTATGCGAGTTCGACGAGCATGATCTCGACGTTCGTTCGGCCCGCGTCAATGCTCTGCGACCAGTTCGAGTCGAAGCGGACCGTGTGCCTACCTGTGGTCTCCGCGCCTGTTGGGTCGTACGAAAATCTCGGATTGGTCTCGTATGGATCGTAGAAGTAGAACGCCTCGAGCGTTCCGCCGCGCGCCTCGTAAAAATCGCGCAACTCTCCCAACTGAGACGCCGTCAGCCTTTTCGCCATGCGCCACCGCTTGCGACTGTTGGCCGCCTGCACGGAGCGCTGCGACTCCCCATTCTTGTATTCGTTCTCGATGAGCGGATACGACCGTTCATGAACAAAGGTCTTGCACAACGATTGCGGGAGCACCGTTGCCGGCGCTGCGTTGAGAACTGAGCCGGGCATCTTAGCTGACAATCGTTCCGGGGCTCAGCTGAAGACTGGTGAGCTCGCGCCGGTTCGAGTTCGATCTCGTCGCGGCCATCGTCGCGCTCTGGACCAATCGCGGGTTGTTCGCAATGGCCTGTACCGCTTGACCTTGGAGTAGCGCCGTCGTTGCAGGGCCGTCAAGTTGAATCACGAGGCCGCCACCGGACGGCGTGCCGCTTCCGATCTTGTCGAGTCCGGGCAGTCCACCCAAGCCCGGAAGCGGAGTCCCGTTGTTGTACTGGGGCGACTGGAACAACGACCCGCCCGTCTCGACCAGCGAGAGCGGCGTTACGGTGCCGGGCATGCCAGTCGTCTTCTGGCCGGTGCTCATTGCATACAACTGGATCAGGTCGCGGATCTGCGGCGACCGGATCGCCATGTCGAGGTTGCCGCCGAATCCAGACTTTGCCATGTCCACGATCTGCTGCAACACGCCCTTGTCGGAAATATCGACGCCGTAGAGCGCCTTGATCTTGTCCTTCGCCTTCTCGACCGCACCCTTCACGAACAGACGCACGATCCCGGCGACCGCTCCCGCCGCCGCACCTATGGCAGCGCCGAGGGGACCGCCGAACTTGTAACCGATCATCGCGCCGCCCGCCGTGGTCTCCGCGAGACCGGCGTAGCCGCCACGCCGTAGACCATCAAGCGCCAACATCCCGCCTGCCAATGCGAAGCCTGCCGAGTGGCCGACTGACGAGAGCTTCTGGGCCAGAGTCGCAGCCTGCCACGTAGTCGCTATGCCCTCGCCGATCTGGACGCTGGGCGTGATGCCGAACAAAGACTTTAGTCCCGGTAGCATGCCTGCCAGTCCGGCCTTCGAGAAAATCCCTCCCGCCGCCGGTGCCGCACCAATACCAGCGCCGCTGCCCGCCGGTGCGGACGGCACGAACGGCGGTGTCCCGCCGACTGCCGCGCCGGGGGACAGCACGTTTCCGCCCGAACCGAAGAGCGGAGGCAAAAGAGTCCCCAGTCCGCCACCACCGCCAGGCACGAACGGTGGCGCGCCACCAGGCGCTCCGACGCCGCTTCCCGCGAAAACCGGGACCGCGCCGACGCCGAGGATGCCGCCGAGCTTACCTAAGATGCCGTTGGTGCCCATGCCGCCTTGCTGCAACTGAACGTTCGCGCCGGGAACGAACATCCCCATCAGCATTGCGGCGACGCGCGAGGTCACGACGTCCTTGATCGCGTTGAGCAGCGCAGTCTTCAGTGAGTTCCCAATGGCAGACCATACAGACTGCGACTTCGTTACGAGCGCATCGAACACGCCGCCAGCCTGCTGCTTGAGCGATTGGAAGATGCTCTTGTACTCATCGACAACGATCTTGCGGGTGGAGATTGCGCCCTTCGCTTGCGCCACATCGACTTCGGACGTGGTCGCCTTCTGGAGCGCTTCTTTCTCATGCTGGGCCAACTCGCGGATCTTGTCGCCGATCTGATCGAGGTACGGCTGGTAGAAAATGCCCTGCGCCATCGCCGCCTTCTTCGCGGCGTCCACTTGCCGTTCCGTCTGCGTATCTATCTGCTCCATCTCAATCTTGGCGCGGTCCTTGATCGCCTGGATCTCGATGGAGGTTTTCATTTGCTCCAGCCTGACCTTGTCCTGGATGGTGACCGCATCGATAGCCTCCAATTGCGTCAACTCGAGGTTCTTGCGCTGATCAACCGCCTGTATGCGCGCGGTCCGCGATTGGTCCTCGACGCTCTGCTGCCACGCGGATTCCTGTTGCTGCATCCGGGTGCGCTCGGCCATGGCTTCGGTTTCAACGCCCGTCTTCGCATTCTCCAAGGCGACTTTGGCCTGGAGCGTCTTCGCATCGACGGACTCCAACTGCGCCAACTCGGCTTTCTTGCGATACTCGATGGCCGCGATCGCAACATCGCGCCGCTGGTCGTCGATGACAGTCCCGCCCTCCCACTGCGCTTTCTGCACCCTCGCATACATCTGCTGGTCCCAGAGCTTTTTCGACCGATCCGCCGCTGCCTTCACAATCGCTTCGACACGGCGCGATTCCTCCTCGTTGAACTTCATGTCGAACGCCGCGAGCTTTTCAGCCGTGGCCTTGTGGATGGTTTCGAGAGTGGATGCATTGAGCCTAAAGTGGCGAACCGCGCCGCTCTTCTCGTCGGTGTACGTGGACCGTTGCTCGATCTCCCGCTTCTCCTCCTCCTTGATTTTCTCGATGCCCGCGGCGCGCTCCTGCGTCGACAGCAGTGCCACGTTCAGAGATTCCTTCGCCGCCTGCGTTTCGGACTGGGTCATCTCGATGATCTTCATCGAGTCCTCAATCCTGGCACGGGCCTGATCGTGCTCCGCGTTCTTGCGCTCCTCCACGGCGCGCATGTAGAGTTCATGGGCCGACTTCTCGGCTTCGCCCCTCTTCTTCCGCTCGGTCGCGATCCGATTGACTTCGTCGTCTGTGAGTTCGCTCTTGCCCAGGACCTTGATTTTTGGAAAGCCAGCGCCGCTGAAGTCGCCCGCCCATTTTTCAGATGCGTCGCCAGGAAGCATGCGGCGACCGGACACGATCTCGCGGATCTGGTCGTCGGTGTAGCCCATCTTCTTCACGTCATCGGGCTTGAGCTTCCCGCTGAGCAGATCCTTCTGGAGCGCCTTGCGGCGCATGTCCTCATAGCCGCGCTCCAGGTTCGCCTGCGTGTCGCTCCAGGTCTTGTAGATGATCGCGCCGCTCGCCACGACGCCCGTGATTAGCAATGCCCAAGGATTCAGCGCAAGCGCGGCGGTAAGACCCTGGACGGCAGTGCCGATCTCCATGATCTTGGTCGCGAGGGCGTAGGTGGCGAGGATGCCGGCCGCCATCATTGCGCCCTGCGCGAACTTCACCAACCAGTCGGAGTTGTCCCTCAGGAAACCGACCAGATCGCGCAGGTGGCCCACCCACGAACGGAGATACCCTTGGAACTTCTCCCCAATCGCCTCGCGCAGCTCATTCACCTCGCGCGCCAGCGCCTTGCTCTGCGCCTCCGCGCTTCCGGACGCCGCTGCCGCCGCACCCTGGATCTTCGCCGCCTCGCGCATGACGGCGTTATATCGCAGTTGGAGAATCTCATTCTCGCTGAGCGTCTTGCCGCTGAGCTTCTCCTGGCGGTCAACCTCCTTATTCAGATCCACGAAGATGCCCATGGTCCGGAGTCCGCGCGACGCACCTGATTCGATGGCCATGAGCATCTTTTCCAGTGCCTCACCTGGCGTGATGTTCTCGATGGCGGCGGCGTCCTTGGCGACTTTCGCCAGTCCCTCCGCTTTCGACAGGCCCATGTCTGCGATCATTAGCCGGTCTACCGCGTGGATCGCGTCTTCGGTCGAGAAGCCTACCTTCTTGACCGCCTCGACGGACTTCTTCGCAGCCTCCTCTGTAACACCATGCGCCTTGGCGAGGGCAACCATCGACATGCCCATCTTGTCGGTGTGCGCAGCGTGGTTCGCGGCCTCGATGGTCCATTCCTTGGCCCATTCAAGGGCCTTCTTAATTGACTCCGCAATCAGGTTGCCCGCCGCCGCACCTTTCACCATGCTGGCGGTCATGCCGTCAATCCCGGCGGATGCGCCGTGGGCAGCCTTCGACGCTGCCTGCTCCATGCCGGACAGACCTGTATTGACGCTCTTGATTGAGGCGTTCGCTTTGTTGACGTCCACCTCGACGACGAGTTCGAGCTTATTGTTGTCGGCCATTGGAGACGAACGGATCGCGCGTCCGTCAAGGCGTTACACGACGGATATTGCGGACAATCTGAAATCTGATAGTTAAAAGTCTTGCAGTTATGGCAGCGACATTATTTTCGCCCGCTCTTCATTCGAGAGAAATGGTGAACTGTTCACAGCCGTATCTAAGGTGGCCTTTGCGATCTGGCCTTGAGCCGAAATCATAACACCGATCGCCCAGCCGGCAAAACCTACAATTGATCCCAAGACCAGCCCCATGACAACAGCAATATTCGATATGGACGATGCACTCGCGCAGGCTAGAAAAATCAGACCGCCTAAACTTAACCCCACAACCTTACAGGCTTGGCCGAACCCGTTGATGAGTTTCGCAGCTCTATACCCGTCTTGATAGCGCGTGAGTATACTTTCATTTTCTTGCTGTGTTGGTTCATTCTGCGTGGCCAATTGCTGGCGACTGCGGGCATCCTGAAGCGCCCGCATCAACCGGTCGCGCGTGAGTGTAAGTTCCTTAAATGGTGCTTCGTCCGCGGCCACGAGGAGAACATGCTCCACCGAAACGTAATCCTCATTGAACTGCTTCGCCTCACGTTCCGCATGGCTCAGAAGAGTTTGTAAACGAGGAGTAGCGTAGACCTGATCTCCCCCAGTCGGGCCCGAAACCCTCGGGAGACTGTCGAGGGCTTGGGTAAGCCGCCGATGCACAGACTCGAGATTTACGCCCGCATTGGTGAGAAGGGACTGGGCGAGGCCGTCCTCCTGCTCAAGCAGCGCGAGTAACAGATGCTCGACATCAAACTGCTGCTGGCCTTTTCGCGACGCGATGATCTGTGCGGACCGGAGACCGTCCTGAACCTCTTTCGTGAATCGATCGTTGCTTCCGTTCATGTAGCTCACGATACCAGCTTTCGCAGAGTCCGTGCTGTGGTATCAATGGCTTAACCAATGACGTGCGCCTTGGCGAGGGCAACCATCGACATGCCCATCTTGTCGGTATGGGCTGCGTGGTTCGCGGCTTCGATGGTCCATTCCTTCGCCCACTCGAGGGCTTTCTTGACGGACTCAGCAATGAGGTTGCCCGCCGCCGCGCCCTTCACCATGCTGGCTGTCATCCCGTCGATCCCGGCGGACGCGCCATGCGCAGCCTTCGACGCCGCCTGCTCCATGCTGGACAGACCCGTATTGACGCTCTTGATCGAGGCGTTCGCTTTGTTGACGTCCACCTCAACGACGAGTTCAAGCTTGTTATTGTCGGCCATGTTGGATCGGCGTTAGAATTGGCTCATGAAGCGGATATGCGACAGTGCTTTGGAGAAACGAAACGGGCAGCCATCGAAGCCGACCGTCTCGAAGCTGGGGCGCGACTTGCGAAAGATTAGCGACCGTATCGCCGCTTCGGAACTGAAGCCACTGAGTCGGCGTGAGATCGAGCGCGAAGTCGCGGAACGGCGTGGAGCCCGGTAGAGTGTTGCTCTCTGGACATTTCTTGACGCCGGAGTTCTAATAGCGGGGGCCAGGGGCGAAGACGCGACAGACCGGCATTGACGCTCTTGATCGAGGCGTTCGCCTTGTTGACGTCTACCTCGACGATGAGTTCAAGCTTGTTATCAGCGGCCATCTTGGGTCAAAATGAATATATGGTGAGGAACAACGGAAAGCACGCCAGCACGAAGGATGGAAACTCCGAGAAGCAGCCCATCTCCCGGCTTGGCAAGGAACTGCTGAAGCTTCGCGAACAGTACATCGCTTCCGGTGGCAAGCTATTGAACCGGCGAGAACTGGATCGTGAGATCGCAGAACGCCGGGGCTCGCGGTAGTGCCGCGTCCGATTCGCACATTTTTGGACAGCGGAGTTCTGATCGCCGCCTACAAAGGTTCGGCTTCGATTGAAGAGCCCGCCGGAGCGATTCTCCGCGACGACAACCGCGTATTTCTAGCCAGCCCTTTCGTCCGCCACGAGGTCTCTCCTAAGGCGCTCTTCAACAAGCAAGACGTTGAGTACCGCTTCTATCAGAGCTACTTTCGGCAGGCTACCTTCTACGACGATCTGAAGTCGATTCTCAGCCACGCGAGCAAAGAATCGGCGAAGTCTGGCGTCGGCGCAATGGACTCCTTGCACATCGCCGCTGCTCATTTGCTCAGTGCCGATGAATTCGTCACTACCGAACGACCAGGGAAGTCCATTTACCGCACATCTCTCGTCAAGGTCGTCTACCTGTTCGGCTAGAAACCACGACGTGAGTTCGGCAACTTCTCCCGCTCCAGCAGATCCCGCTCTTCCGCGATGATCAGCATGGCGCAGAACTCGTCCCCTCGTATTTCGTCGAGGCCGATTTGAACGGCCAGTTTCAGCGCGTTCATCAAATCGAGAGCGCGCCGGATTAGCAGGCCCTTCTCAGCGCACTGTGCAGCGTCAAGCCTGTCGAGCGGGCAGTGGTCGCAGCGATGGCCATCCTCCTCCGGCGCGTCCGGGCACAAGCCGGGATCGCACAGTTCGTCGCGCCGCAACGCCCAATGCACCAGGAATCGGAAGGACGGATCATCCGGCCACTCCCCAGCTAAAAATTTGCGTCGCGGTCCTCCGCGAATGCGGTGTCCATAGCGTCGATAGCCGCCTTGAGTGCCACAGCCTGGTGGATGATCGGCGTTTCGCCCACATACCCCTCGGTCGAGGTGACGAGTTTCTTATAGAGCGCTGCGGCGGACGCGATGTTGATGGTCACCTCCTGGCGACCGAACGGCATGTCTAGCAACCTGGCGAAACCGCGCCGGTACTCGAACACGTCCTTAGCAGAAGGCATTTTCAGCATGTGAAGCGTGGTCGCGCCGAGGACCCGGAGCGTGACCTTGAACGAGTCGCCATCTGGAACCACGTCGTCCACTTCCGCCAGGCTCAACTGCTCGATGACCTTCATGGCCTCGAAGGGATCGATCTCCGGCGTGTCGCCGCCATCACGAGGCTTCTCTTGAATGAGGGCCAGGAGCGCGGCGTCCACATCCTCGCCGTTGGCGACGGTCGTTTCGGAGATCCCGCGCCCCAACTGCTTGACCAGGACCTTGCGGCGTCGCTGGCGGGCGATCCATTCATCGTCGGAAGGAAAGCGGACTCGAACGGTTTTCACACCGCCGGGAGTCCGCAGGTTGATCGTGATCGGTCTTGTTGCGTCAAAAACTGGAGTTTCCATAGTCGTTCCTCACTATTGACAGATGCCATCCACAGTACATTTCGCGACCGCAGTGATGAGGCCGTTGGTCGCGTCATAGATCGGTGTACACTCCACAGCCACCGTGACGAACTGATCCGTCTCGCCCACTTCCGCGGTGGCGAACGAGACCTTCTGCCACGTGATCGACAGCGAGTTGTTCGCATCGAACTGGAGCAGAATGGTGGCCGTGCCGGTGGTCTGCGCCTTGAGTTTTGCCAACTCCGTCGAGTTGTTATCGAAGCGGGCGGTGAACTTGAGGGTGCCCTGCCGGTCGCCAAATTCCAGCCTGCCGCGAACCGCGCCGGTGGTGGCGTCGCCGGGCGTCTGGAACCCGGAGCCGGGGAAGAAGCCAGCATCCATTTTGATGTTGTTCTTCCAGGAGGTTTCGAGCGACACGATGTTCTTGTTCGTCACATAGTCGACGCCGTTGATGGTGAGCGCCAACGACGCGGACGGCAGGAGCTTCTCAACCGTCGCGGCGGGCATCGTGATCGCGGACGGTTCCGTGAGCTTCCCGCTGCCGTGGAACTCGACGGTTATCTTGCTGTTGGCGCGGCCCGGCCCTGAGCCGATTGTGATGGTCCAGGCCTCGACAGCGCACCCGACCTCCATCCGGTCGAGCACCACACCGGCACCGGGGCGGATCTGCTCAACGAAAGAGAAGTAGGGCAACTCGGTGGCGTCGCCGTTCGACGGGATCAATGGAGTGCAGGTGTAGATGAAGTTCGGCGTCGTGCCCGACTTGACGACCTTGCCCAGGCCGAAGCACATCGCCCACGCCGCCATCTCCGCACTCAGGTACTTTTCCAGCGTGCCGCCGGTGTCCCACGAAGTCTTGAACGTTTGCGTCGCGAACTCGTGCCCCTTGCCGTACTCCGCGGCATCGTTTTCGGTGTTGAGTTTCGGCGTGGCGAGTTGCGCGTTGAGCTTCTTCAGACGCCACATCGCCCCAACGAGATTGGCCGTCGCGATATCGGTCTGCTTGCCAAAGCCGAAACAGATTTGTACTTCCTGCAGTCTAGTCGTCGACATGCGTCGTTACCTCCTTGGTCGTGGTGGGCGGCTCGCACTGGCTCCACCCGGCCACCATCATTGGTCCGATCACTTCCGGCTTCGCTTCGACCTTCTGGATTTCGCCCTCGCCCCACGGCGGGCGCATGTGCACAAAGTCACTCATCGCCTATCTCCGTAAATGAAATCGGTACTTCAAAATAGTCAAGACCCTCCGCGTCGGTCTGTCGCTGGATCTGCGGCAGGTCCATCGGGTAGCAGGAAGGATGGACCGTCACGTTCTGCATTGGCACGTCAGACCAGGTGGGGACACCTTTCGTGATCAATCGGAAGAGCCGGTAGTACGCAGTCGGCGGATCGCCAGTTAACGTCTCGCGAGCGCGCAGGAACAACGTGATCTGGTGCTTCCATACATCCACACCGCCGAATGATCCCGGTTGCGTCCCTTGCCAGACAGCCATGATTGATGGCGCAGGCATCTGGTGGATGGCGTGAACCAGGCTCACGTTCTTCGGGTACTGATCGTGATAAGCATAGATACGCTCGAAGTCGCCGTTCATTTCGGCAACCAGATCCGGCACGTCGCGCAACATCGCCACGAGGTTTGTAATGAGCTCCGATGGATCGATCATTGCTGCTTGCCGCCAAGTGATTTCTCCAGGAGCAGCCTGG
>CAIRSA010000474.1 GCA_903881085.1 uncultured Acidobacteriia bacterium | reverse complement strand
TGCGTTCCTGAATTCGGCTTGGAGGCGCGCTGAAGAGCGGGCCACGATACACGACCATTAGACCTTCTTATCTTTATCTGATCTTTTCGCGAAAATAGCCAAATTTGGGACAGGCTCTATCTACGCTGTGCCTCCTGCTCACATTCCGCATCGCCGCAGCCGAAGAAGGAAAGAACCGCGACCAGGTCACGGTGAACGTTCAGGTTTTCGCCAGTCCACTGGGCAACGGCCATATCGCTATCTCCAGTGAATCGGAGTGGCTGCTGAACGAAGCACTCCGTTCGTTCCATTGTGACTGGTTGGAATCCACGCGAAGCAGCAGTTATGTGGCCGGAATCTGCCGTGGCTGGCTCAAAACCGATCCATCCTATGAGGCCGTCGTGCGACTGGGCCCCATGGTGTCAGGGCTGTTGGTTCACGGCGCCAATCGCGTCAACCTGATGGTCGCGTCCAACCAGCGCCGATTGCTCCCTCCGCCAGGTTGGCAACCGGTCAAGAAGTATGTCGGCACCAGCTCAACGATCAGCTTCCACGCGGAAAACAGAGAGGAAATCCCGCCCGACGTTCCCGTTCAATTGGACCCACTACCGAATCTGATCATTCCAACCGTGCTGGTGTTATCGATCCCGCTACTGCTCGGCTATCTGATTCGCCGTAATTTACCCAGTACGCCGGCGGACTGGAAACTCACGTTCCTGGTGTGGATAAACTGGATTGAACTTTCGGTACTGATCTATTGGGCCGGCGCAGTGCATCCTTCCCGGCTTCTGGATATGTTGTTGCTGAAGGTCCCATTGCCAGGCGCCGCTGGGCAACTGGCGGTCCTGGCGATGTATCTGACGCCGCTATTGACTTCGTCAGCCCTGTATAGATGGGCCTTGACGCCGCTTTTCAGTTCGCCGCCGGGAGGGATTCCAGCTCTGCGTCGAAGGCATCTGGTAGCCAGCCTCAGCATGCAATTGCCAGTAGCGATTGCGATGGTTGGGTTCTCCAGCGGCAACTATGCTGTTACTGCAATCTGCCCGCTGGCCGCCTACCTCGTGTATCGCGGCCTCACCTTGCTGCATTGGAACATGAGATTCTCGAAAATCACACCTCTGGAATCGAAAGACCTGCTTCAGCGGACCACGCTGTTTGCGCAGAGGAGTGGCCTGAAAATTGCGCAGCTGAATACGGTATTGCCGCACGATCCAGAGGAAATGCATGCCTTTTCGACGCGGGACGGCCAATTTGTTTTTTCCGAAAATCTGCTGCAGCAGTTGCCCCCGCGCGAAGTCAATGCCGTCATCGCTCATGAACTGAGCCAGCGAGCTTCCGGCCGGCTGGGCTTCGATGTCACCTCGGCATTGTTTTGGGTGTTCATTCTGGCCGCCGGGCCCGGCATGTGGTTTCTGCTTAACCGTCTTCCCTTCCCCCAATGGTTGGCCATGATCCCGGCCATACCCGCGGCCTTTCTAGCCATGCAGACGTGGATTTACCAGGATCGCACCACCGAAGACGATGCGCGTGCAGTCAAACTCACAGGAGACCCCGAAGGCAAAATTGCCGCTCTTGGACGCCTGGCACAACTGGGACGGATGCCGGCAGGTGGGCGCGGAATCATCGCCAGCATGCTGACACACCCCTCAATGGAAGGCCGTGTCCTGGCGCTCGCTTACCGTTACGGCATTCCTGATTGGCGTGCCAGAGGGATCCTGCGAAATCCTGACGAAGCCTACGAAAAAGTCCCCCGCAACCCGGCACATGCGGCTGCTCCCGGACGCTCGCGCTCTTCCAATTCCCAGGAGTTCGTTCCAGTCTGCTCATTGCACCACCGGCAGGTGCATGCCCGCCGCAGCCGTACACTGCTTTTTGCAGTCCCGCTGCTAGGCGCGGCGCTGTTGGGAGTGCTCGGCGATGTAGGACTGCACAGATTCGGCTATTCGAATTTCGGGCTGATTGATTGGCTTGCCTTGCCCACCGGAATCGTCGTTCTGCTCGGCTTAAAGGCTGCTGCCCAGGTGATTTTGGATACCTATTTCGTGGAACGTTTGAAATGGCAGTTGGCCGAACTGGTGCAGCCTGAACCCGCAGCGGTATTCGCTGGAATTCATCCCGGCACGGGAGTTCGATATACCGATGGCTTCCCCGATTGGGACTTCGGATTCTTTTCCATGGAAGAGGGGTGGCTAGTCTATCGCGGGGATAAAACCAGCTTCGCGATTCCGCGCCGCTATATTATCGAGGTCAACATTGTGGAGGGCCCCAAACGCTGGTTGCGGGAACATCGCGTGGAAGTCGTCTTTCGCGGCGGTGCATTCACCATGAATGCGGAGTTCGCAAACGCCACGCGCAACGCCGCAGTGGAGACCAGGAATTGGTTATGCAAGTGGGTGGCCGGGCCCTCCGAAGCAGATTCTCTCTTCGCCTTTCCGGAACCACCTCCGTACCTTCCGCACCTGCCTGGCGTGGCCGGAACAAGGTCTGAGCCCATCCAGCTGGCTGTGTCCACATTGCTGAAGATCTGGCTTGTGGCGCCCATCATGCGGTATACCGCGCTGAGCGTCTTTGTGCTTGGCTTCCAGTTGGTAGCGTTCTCCGCTCCGGTTGCGGTGATGCTGTTCCTTTTGCCCTCCATCCTGTGGCCGATCAGGCAGATCGCGGAAGAAGTACCCGAGCCGCAATTCGATTCGCTGTCCTCAATTGTCAATTTTGAGGAAAGTGCCACCCTGCCGAATGTCAGCGCAAAGTAGAAAGTTCCGGTCTCCTTCAAGGCCGCGGTGCGAATCGTGCGCTTAGGCACCGCACAAAAGTGAAAGCCACCGTCTTCAGGCGGTGGCTTTTGTAACGGGCTGAAAGCCCTGTTCCGGCCAATGGCCGGCAAGCTGGTTCCCGCACCAAGCAGGCTTCAAGAAGTAGACGGACTTAACCGTCTACTTTAAAGTCCTGGTCCGCCCCTCGCTTTCATTTTGGTTCGCGATGTATTCCGCCACCATCTCATCGGTTATGTTGCACGAGCTACAACATAAGTATCCGCGAGCCCGCAAATTCTGCCATCGAATGGTGCGCCGTCTTCCCGTTTAAACACTGCATCAACCGGCTGATTGTCACTTCATATTGGCCGCATATTTCCGGGATCAGGTCCCGCCTTCGCGTCGCCACTTCTGCTTGCAATGCCGACCTTCATCACTTCGTTATCCAGACCAAGTGTAGGTCGATCTCAAATACCGTGTGCGCACCGCGTCAATATTCTGCCATCCCTCCAGATTATCGTGCGGCGCTCCGTGCTGAAGCCTTCGCCTAAACGCGAGGGTTTTGACCCTCCCAGACTGAGACAATAACTTTGCAGCCATCGACGTGGCGCAGAATCTCACTCCAATGTCGCTTACGTTTTCGCCAAGTGATTGCGCTACAGGCACTTATCCGGCACCGCGCCCTCAGGTCGTGTGAAAAATTAGATATTGGACCGGCGGATGTCCTACCCACGGAAAGCCAATGTTTTCAAGGGTAGGACCGGCGATTCGCCGGTCCAGCTCGCATGCGAGCGCATTTTTTCACAGATTCTAACGGGTGCGGCTCGGTGTGCAGTAATCACACTCCCACCGAGCCGTGACCGTAAGGTCACGGTTTCCGAACAGGCCGATAATGGCCGGCCAGCAAGCGTATTTTTTTGCATTTCGCGAAAAAGTAAGCGACATTAGAGTCTCACGCTGCCACGTGGGCTCGCGTGGTCAATGTGAAGTTATTCTTGCGCGGTGCCTTAGGATGGAATGGCACGGTTTGCCACTTCTCAAGTTGGAACTTTCTACTTTGCCCAAACCGGAAGGGCCTGGCGGCTGGGCGCTTTTCGCCCCAACTGCTTACTACCGGAGCTTACGAACGAACACGATCGCCAGCAGCCCCAAACCGGTCAGGCCCCAGGTCGAAGGCTCTGGAACTTGCGAAAAGTTTACACCGTCCAGCAGCGTAATGGGAGGAAAGCCGGCCGGAGTCCCCAGTGCAATAAACTGCAGTACCGCCGACGCGTTAGTGGAATTGGCAATGAAGGTCATCGTTTGCTGTGTCCATCCCGTAAAACCCTCATAGGCATTGTTCATGAGAGTTGAAGTCTGCGCAGTACCGCCGTTCAAAGTTACCGACCACGGCTCAGTGGTTCCTCCGCCGGGAAGGGCGCTTTTACCCAAGCCCGATTGCTGTGCCGCTGCCTGATAGAAGGTTAGCTGATACTCCAATCCCGCAGTGATGCTTACATTCTGTGCGATAGGCAGATTGTACGTGGAATCGCTATCCACGGACAGGAAGTTTCCGCCGTCAGGACTCAGTGTTGGCGTGGTGCCAAACGTGATGTTGTTGCAGTTCTGTATGTTCGTGGAGATCACTATGCAGTCCAGATCCTTCGAGGACGTGGAGGATGTCATCCCCACCAGATACCACCCCTGCGCGGTACCCGATAGCCGCGTACTGACCGTTTCAAAGGTGTTCAATGTGTAAGTAGTCGCCCTGGCGCCAGCCCCGAGGTTATCGAAGTTTCCGTCGATTAAAAGATTCCCGGACGCGGCGCAAGAGCCGATAGAAAGAGTCAGAGACAGCACAATTTTCGTGAACTTTTGCATACTTCTCCATCCTGCCGTAAATGGCGAAGAATCTAAATCAGCAATCCTACCTAAGGTGATTGCCCGCTATACCCATTTGAAAAGAAAAGAGTAGTTCATTCGTACCAGTACGAAAAGCCGATCGTTCGCTTGCCAATTGCACTGTACTGCCGATTGCAATAAACTGGCATAGACTCAAATGCGCATTCTCTCCCGCAGAAATTTCCTCGCCACCACCGGTGCTGCACTCGCTACCCGATGCTTTGGAGCCGCCACACCCAACACCCCAAACATTGTCTATATCCTGGCCGATGATCTCGGCTGGGGCGACCTGCGCTGCTACAACCCGAAGTCCGGAGTGCCAACGCCCAACGGCGACAAACTGGCCACACAAGGTATGCGTTTCACTGACATGCACTCGCCTTCCGCGGTCTGCACGCCCACGCGCTACGGAATCCTCACCGGCCGCTACTGCTGGCGAAGCTCGCTCAAAAAGGGAGTCCTCAACGGCTATTCGCCCAACCTCATCGAAGACGGCCGCCTCACAGTCCCGCAAATGCTCAAGGAGAAAGGCTACTACACCGCAGGCGTCGGCAAATGGCACCTTGGACTGGGCAGCGCCGCCAAAACCGATTTCAGCCAGCCGTTGCGGCCCGGCCCGGTGACGCATGGCTTCGACTATTATTACGGCATCCCCGCCTCGCTCGACATGGACCCATACGTCTATTTCGAAAACGACAAAGTCGTGGAAGCGGCCACCTCGGAAACACCCGGCAGTTCCGCCCCGCGCGGCGTCTTCTGGCGCAAAGGCGCCATGGCCCCCAGCTTCTCCATCCCCGAGGTACTTCCCACGCTGACTGACAAGGCCGTCTCCATCCTGCGCGACCGCGCCGCCAAACCCAATCAGCCGTTCTTCCTCTATCTGGCCTTGAATGCCCCGCACACCCCATGGGTACCGAAAGACAAATTCAAAGGCCGCTCCACCGCCGGAACCTATGGCGATTTCGTAGCCGCCGTGGATGAAACCATCGGCGTTGTCATGACTGCATTGGAAGAGACCGGCCTGGCGAAAAACACGCTCTTCATCGTCACCAGCGACAACGGCGCCGATTGGAAAGTCGAAGATAAAGAAAAGTTCGTCCACCGCGCCAACGCCAGCTGGAAAGGCGAAAAGGCCGATATCTGGGATGGCGGCCATCGCATCCCGTTCCTCGCCCGCTGGCCAGGCCAGATCAAGCCCGGCAGCGTTTCCGATCAATTGGGCTGCCTCACCGATCTAATGGCCACTTCGGCCGCCATCACCGGCACAAAGCTGCCGGCCAACGCCGGCGAAGACAGCTTCAATCTGTTGCCCGTTTTCCTTGGCAAGGCAACCAAGCCGATCCGCCCCAGCATCGTGCATCACTCTATCGACGGCATGTTCTCCATCCGTCAAGGCGAATGGAAACTCGAATTGGGCCTCGGCTCGGGCGGCTTCACCAAGCCTGCCCGCATCGAAGCCACAGTCGGCGGCCCGCAAGGCCAACTGTACAACATCGCCAAAGACCCGGCGGAAGAAAAGAATCTGTGGCTCGAACGCCAGGACATAGTGAAGAGCCTGACCGCCCTCTTGGAAAAACAAAAATCCCAAGGATACAGCCGATAATGCGCAGACTTCTATTACTGGTCACGGCACTCGCCGCGCCTGTCTCCGCCCAAACCGATTTCGGTGCGGCGAAGCCCTTTCAATCCGGCGACGTCGTCACCTTCATCGGCGACAGCATCACCCACGGCGGCACCTACCACGCCGTCATTGAGCAGTTCTATGCTACCCGCTATCCCGACCGCCACATCCGCTTCTACAACTGCGGCATCGGCGGCGACCGCTCCAGCATGATCATGTCCGACGAAAAGTACCGCCTCAACATCGACATCCTTTCGCATAAGCCCACCCAGGCCGTCATCATGCTCGGCATGAACGACATCAATCACACCGATTACCGCGTGCCCGCGGAAACGCCCGAAATCCTCAAGAAGCGCCAGGAATCGCTCGACCTCTATGACCAGACCATGGACAAGCTGATCGACGCAGTCACCAAAGCCGGCGCCAGGCTGACGCTGATTACGCCCTCCATATACGATGAAACCACCCGGCTGACGAACGCCAGTCAGAACGTCTCCAGAGGCGGCAACGCCGCTCTCGGCGAATGTGCCAACAAGGTTACAGTCTTTGCCAAGCGGCACGACACCGGCCTGGTCAGGTTCTATGAGTCGATGAACACATTAAACAAAGTTCAGCAGCAGAAGGACCCTGCGTTCACCGTAGTCGGCCCTGACCGCGTCCACCCCGGTCCCGTGGGCCACTTCGTAATGGCCTACGCTTTCCTCAAAGCGCAAGGCCTGCGCGGCACCGTCTCGACGATTTCAGTCGATGCCAGGAAACGCAAGCCCGCCAAACCCGAAAACAGCCTCATCGATAGAATCAAGCGTGCAGGCGAAGGCATTGAGTTCGATGCCACCGAAGATTCGCTGCCCATGGTTGTCGCAGATGCCGCCAAGCCCGCGCTTGACCTGGTCCCGTTCATGCGCGACATGAATCGCGAGACGCTGCGCATCGCCGGCCTCAAGCCCGGCAAGTACGCAGTGTCGATCGACGGTGCGCCGATTGGCGAATTCAATGCCGCCGCGCTGAAACTCGGCGTCGACATCGCGCAGAACGAAAAGACGCCGCAGTACAAGCAGTCCGCCGAAGTCACGGCGAAGATGCTGGAGCGAGCTGCGCTTGGCCAGCGGCTGCGCGCACTGGTGGCCGTGCGCTACGGCATCCAACGCGCAGGCGGCGATGGCCTTGACCCGGATGCGGCGGAAAAGCAGATCAAGGCCCGCCCGGCCTCGAAAGCCAATGATGCCGCCATCGAAACGCTGCACCAGCTCAGCGCACTCGAAAAGCAGTACGACGAGCTGAACGACGCGATGATCAGTATGTCCAAACCTGTGTCACATCACTACGTGCTGGCAAAAAAGTAGACCTGTTCGTGGACCAGCGAATCGCCAGTCCTACCCTTGAACACATTGCCCGTCCATGGGTAGGACTGGCGACCTGTCCGCCGTAGCTTTAGCGAAGGAGGATCCGCCTGGTCCAAATTCTAGCCAAAAATATTTGAAATTTTTGGCAGCCTTCAGCCTAAAAAAAGCTGTTGGACTGGGTTTGATACAGCGATCTTCTGCATTTGCATTCGATTGCGGATGAAGGCCGCGTAACCCATTGGGTGAGCGGTTCATTGGAGCATTGCGTTGGAGGGCAATTAGC
>CAIRSA010000473.1 GCA_903881085.1 uncultured Acidobacteriia bacterium | reverse complement strand
GCGCGGATGGGTGCTTTTCCATTCCGCCAAACGCTGCCGCAAATCGAGAAATTCTTCGGCGATTGGGGTGTTGTTTTGGGGCATTCCCAAACTTACTATGGAGGGCCGGATTCAGTCACGCATGCTTGCCGGACGCTCACACACAATCATCAGCGGCAAATAATATAGACAGACCCTGCTCTCGCACTTGGCAAGCCTTTCCCCTCACTCAACTCTACAAGCCTGGCAACAAGAACTGGACAACGGCGAAGTCACGCGTAACCGCGTCACCCCCACGGGACGCAAAGCGGTCAGTTTAGGCCAAACCCTGGTGTGGAACTGCCCACCCTGGATCGAACCAGGCGCCCCGCAGCACTTCGTGGTCCTGTTTGAAGACCCCCATCTGTTGGCCGTCAACAAACCGGGCGGACTGCCCACCCTGCCCGGCGGAGGCTTCATGGAAAACACCCTGCTGCGCCTGGTGCAAAAGCAAACCCCCAACGCAAGCCCTGTCCACCGGTTGGGCCGAGCCACAACCGGCATTGTGCTCTTCGCTAAAACGTCGCAGGCTGCCGCTCATCTCTTAGCCAACTGGAACATTCCCAAAATTCAAAAGAGCTACCGGGCGCTGGCTCAAAACGTTGCACAGGTCGACGCCTACGAAATCACAACTCCTATCGGCCTTGTACCGCACCCGCTGATCGGTTCCGTGTGGGCGGCTTCCGATGAGCTCAGTATCCGACATGGCTACCCCACCGCAACCCGAAACTACACCAACCATGGTTTCATCTTGGACCCTTGATGCAGGTTCACGACAGCGTTTCGAACTCAAAATCCATCTACGGGTGCAAGTTTACTGAGTAAACATGCCTCATGATGCTCGACCAGCTTTCATGATCCGCGAATGACTTGGGTGAGGGCGCGGCAAGAGCAATTGGAGGCCGATGTGAAAAGGAGTTGGGACCGCGATCCGCTGGTTCTCGCTCAGACGAAGGGTACACCAGAGGGTACACGAAAACAAGGAGGTCATTAACTAATGGGAAACAAAGACGTTACAATGGCGGAGAGGGCGGGATTCGAACGCTCTCCGGCCTATTGAAATCTGCAACTTGCAGAATTCACAATGTTGACATTGCCATCTTTGCCACCGTTGCCGCGGGGCATTACCCAAAATTGCTCAAATTTTCCCTGTCTATGGCGAGTTACCAAATTGGCCTGAATACGGTGGTCTGTGAGGGATTGCTACTATTGCCAGGATGCAAGACTTCCTCATTCTGTTCGTTCATGTGATCGTCACCGTGGTCAGACTGGTGGGGCCGGGGAGACCCCGTTCAGTGGTAGCCGAATACGCGATGATCCGGCATCCATAACTGGTCCGCAATCACGTGCGCCCCACCCTGCGCGCCCCGGATCGCCTCGTCGCCGGGTTGCTCACCCTTCTCATGCGCCCGGCGCATCCTCCGTTCCGCCATCGTTCTGAAGCCCGCCACTTTGCTCCATCTGCACAGCCTGCTGTTTTCGTCCCAGCGCTGGCGTCGACCCGGCCCGAAGGGTCCGAACCGAGCACTCATCGACGCCGTCGTGGCCATGAAGCAGCGTAATCCCAACTGGGGCTGTCCTCGCATTGCCCAACAGATCGCGTTGGCTTTCGGCGTCGAGATCGATTAAGGATGTGGTACGCCAGATCCAGAGCGCTCTCTACCGGCCGGAACCAGATTCAGCCGGTCCATCCTAGCTGACGTTTCTCTCCCCACATGAAGGACAGTCTGTGGAGTTGCGATTTGGTCCGATGCGAATCCGCCACCTTGAGGACCCATTGGGTTCTCGTTGTGATGGACCAATTCACGCGTCGCATCATCGGTTTTGGCGTCCGCAGCGGTGCCATCGACGGAGTGGCACTATGTTGTATGTTCCATCGCGCGATTCGCGGACAAAGTCTGCCCAAATACCTCAGCTCGGATCATGATCCACTGTAGCGGTTCCACCAATGGGAATCCAATCTTCGAGTATTCGACGTGACGGAGATCAAGACTGTCCCATACGTGCCACTGCCGCATCCGTTCGTGGAGCGACTGATTGGGACGCTTCAACGTGAGTGCCTCGACCAGACACTATTCTGGACCACTGCGGATCTGGAGACAAAACTACTCGAATTTCGAGATTACGACAACGGCCATCGAACGTATGCCGGGTTGGTGGGACGCCTACCAGAACCGGGCGTTGACGGGCCGACTTCGCCCATCGATTTCGAAGCTTACTGGTGGCGAAAACATTGTCGAGGGTTGTATCAGACTCCAATCGCCGCATGATTCATGAATTCGCCACCCACACGCGTACGGAGTTCTTACGGAAGACAGGCGCTCGTGCCCATTCGGCAATGTGGCGAACGTACTGCCCAACGCAGGCGGACCTTCAGTGACCAACCTCGCGCTCTCGCTGGTGCGCAACATCCGGAGCCATGATACGTGGGAACTCCAGATCCGCGGCGAATCGTCCAACCTGCTCAACGTTCCCCACTTCTGAACGCTGATCACCGGTCTCGGCGACGCGGAGTTCGGCCAACTCGCTTCCGGCCAGGTCACCACGTTGCAAAGCGTGATGCAGTTCGCTTTCTAACTGTTGTTCTGAGTCACGGCCTGGCGTCAGGCCGCGGCGCCGCAACCACTTTGTCCCATGGCTCGACTTGGGCGCGGGCAGCCCATTTGTCGTAGAGGGATGACATGCGGGCAACGCGATCCGGATAGCTCGCCGCGAGGTCATGCATCTCGGTGCGGTCCGCCTCCAGATCGTAAAGCTCCCACTTGCCAGGGTGGCGCGAAACAAGCTTCCAGCGGCCCTGGCGAATCGCGCGGTTGCCTTCATGCTCCCAATAGATCGCCTCGTGCCCCTTGCGGCGGCCGGTCTCGAAGACTGGGCGCAGGCTCTTTCCTTCGAGTGGCGTGATGCGCTCGCCGGCGAATGTTTCCGGATAGTGCGCGCCGCCTAAGTCCGCACAGGTCGCCATGATGTCTAAAAGATGTCCGGGTTCGTGTGTGAGGGAATTCTTCTTGCGGATCACCGCAGGCCAGCGTGCAATCATTGGTGTAGCGATGCCGCCTTCATGCACCCAATGCTTGTAAAGCCGGAACGGAGTGTTCGAGACGTTGGCCCATGGGACTCCGTAACTCTGGTAGGTCTCCTCTGAGCCGGGCATTACCTGCGGGTTGTTACCGATCTTCACGGGAAGGCCCGCCAGTGTCACCGCGGGAATATGCCGGCCGCGCCACTTCTGTTCGATCTCTTCCGCGCACCCCCCGTTATCAGCCAGGAAAACCACCAGCGTGTTCTCTTCCTGTCCGCTGCGGCGAATGGCTTCGAGGATGCGGCCCACACCTTGGTCGAGCCGGTCCACCTGCGCGGCGTAGACCTCCATGCGCCGCTGTTGCCATTCTTTGTCTGGCGCGTCATTCCAGGCCGGCACGTCCGGATCGCGCAATGTCATCGGCCAGTTGCCCTTCACAATTCCCATGGCGATCTGCCGCTTGTGGCGCTCTTCGCGCAGCACATCCCATCCCTCCTTGTAGCGGCCACGGTAGCGTGCAATGTCCGCTTCAGGGGCGTGGAGGGGCCAGTGCGGAGCAGTGAACGCGGCGTACAGAAAATACGGGGCAGGCTTTGCGGCTGCATCGGTGATAAAGGTGACGGCGTTGTCTGCTATGGCGTCTGTGAAGTAGTAATCGGGTTTATCGAGCGCGGCTTTTTCGTTGTCGCGCGTGAGTGTGACTGGATTGAAATAATCCGCCGCGCCGTGAATGATCCCATAGTAGCGGTCGAAGCCGCGCTGCCGGGGCCAGTTGTGCTTCGAATCTGTCACCGGCGTCACATGCCATTTGCCTGACATCAAAGTCTGGTAGCCGGCGGGTTTGAGCACCTCGGCGATAGTCACGGCGCTACGGCTCAGGTCGCCGCGATAGCCGGGGAAGGGTTTGGGATTATCGACCATGTGTCCTATGCCGGCCTGGTGCGGATAGAGCCCGGTGAGCAGGCTGGCGCGCGTGGGGCAGCAGCGTGCCGTGTTGTAGAACTGAGTGAATCGGACTCCATTCGCCGCAAGACTGTCGATATTCGGGGTGCGAATCTCTCCGCCGTAGCAGCCGAGATCGGAAAACCCCATATCATCGGCGAGAATCAGCACGATGTTGGGACGTCTGGCTGTCGCGCCGTGCGCCGGCTGGGCCAAGGCAGCCGCGGTGATCGAAGATAGAAAGTCTCGTCTGGTTGTCATGACATTCGATTTCTAGAAAAGGAGCTTCAACGCCAGTTGGCCCACGCGCGGAAGACCGGTAGTGGAGTTCAACTGGCCGAACTGCTGGCTGCCAAAGTTGGTGTTGGGCTGCCAGAAATTCGCATGGTTGAGCACATTGAAATACTCGGCGCGGAACTGCAATTTGATCCCCTCCCGCAGCTTTGCGTTCTTCATTAAAGAGAGGTCCACATTTTGGAAGCCGGGCCCGCGGACATCGGGCAGCGTGCGTGACACATTTCCAAAGGTGAAGGCGAGAGGTTGTGTAAAAGCTGTAGTGTCAAACCAGCGCGTGACCTGGTCGCTGCGAGAACGGCCCGTGCCGAGGTTGGCGCTCCTGCCGGTCGAATTCGGCCGGTTGCCGCCGTTGGGGATTGAAGCGGAAAGCACGAGTGGAAAACCACTGTGGGCGGAGAAGACACCGCTCAACTGCCAGCCTCCGATAATCATCGCAGCCGGTCCTTTGATGCCCGAAAGCAGCGGCCGGCCGGGGCCGAACGGCAGTTCGGCTACAAAGCTCGCGGTGAGATTTCGGGCGGCGTCGATTTCAGACAGAGAACGTTCCGAGCGGAGGTCATACCAATTCTGGACGCCGGTGTTGAGGCCGGCGTTGAGGCTGTTGCCGTTGGCGCCAAGCGAGTTACGCGCGTCTGAGATCAGCTTCGCTCCGGTGTAGGAGACAAGGAACGAGACGCCTTTCGTCGTGCGCTTTTCCAACTTCAGAGCTACGGAGTGATAAATGGAATTTCCGGTGGAGTTATTGATCAACTGTACGCTCGTGTACTGCGGATAAGGCAGCAGCAACTGTCTGCGTGCAACCGTCTTCTGCGCCAGTGCGCCGGCGCCGATGTTCGGGTAGAAAGGATTGTTCACCAGAGCCTGCAAGCCAGTGCCTAAGGACAGGTACTGCGGATCGAGCGCGTTGAACTCACGCACCTGGTTGATGTGCACGCCGCGGCTGCCTGAGTAGGCGGCGTCGGCGAAAAACGACCTGCCGAAGGCCCGCTGCACATCGAGGTTCCACTGCACCGTGTATGGCGTGATCGCCTGTTGATCCCACACGCTGATTCCCTGTCCGAGATAGGTACTGGCGCCCAGCTGCTCGCGTGTAGGTTGAAGCAAAGCATCGGGGTAAGGGTTTTTCAGAATGCGGTAGGGAGTGAGCCCGTCGAGCGATGCGGTCATCGGCGTACTCGCAGTGAATCCGGCCGATGGAACGTAGCCTTCTCCCGCATCGGAGACTCCAAGTGGCGCATAGAAGAGTCCGCCGCCGCCGCGGATCACGGTTTTCGTGTTGACGGAATAGGCGAAGCCTGCGCGTGGGGCGATATTGTTGCGGTCCCAATTGTACACCGTCCGGTTGCCGGCACCGGCGAACGTCAACGCTCCGCTCAAATTGGGGTAGCTGGAGTTGCGCACCGGGCTTGGCACACCGAAGTCGAAAAAGTTCAACTCGTTCCGCTTCTCGCTGTACGGGCTTTCGGTCTCGTAACGTATGCCGATATTCAGAGTGAGGCGGGAGGTCAACCGGATGTCGTCCTGCAGGTAGCCGGCGTAGTAGAAGTTTTGGATGGTAGCGCCGGCGGCGATATTGACGCTGCCGCTCGATGGCGTGCCAAGCAGCATGCTGGCAAACCCTACGCCTCCGTTGTCGGTCACGACGTTCGGATCCGGGCCGCGGGTCATGACGCGATTGAAGGTGTAGGCCGCACCACCATTGGTCAGATTGAAGAGGTTGGAACGGTGCATGCGGATGTCGAAGCCGGTCTTCCAATTGTGTTTGCCTGAGAGCCGGGCAAGTGAGCCGAGCAGGCTGTGCGTATCGAGGCCGGTCCGCAATACGCTTCCCCCGCCTTGCGCGGAATAGCCTTCCACCGACACATTGGGATAGAGCGGCGTGGATAACTGAGAGACATAGGAATCGGGTAGGCCAAGCTGGCGCTGATCGAAACCGTAGCTGCGCGTGTTGCGGGCCCAGAAGAAGCGGGCGTAACCGTAGCGGATATTGAGCACGGTGGTGGGACTCAGCGTGATTGTGTTATCGACCCCGGCTGTGTAGTTATTCAGATAGAGACGCCCGTTGGCGCCCACACCCGATGTGGCGGCGTTGCCAAAAGTGTCCGGTTGTGCGAGAGTGGAGCGGTTGAAAGAGAACCGCCCAAAGGTGCGCCAGGTGTCGGAGAAACTGTGGTCGAGGCGGGTTCCCGCATTGGCCTGGTCAATACCGCGCGGCGCATTGCTGATGTAGTTGTTAGCTTGGGTGAACGGATCGCCGGTGGTATTGGGTTGAGGATAGAGCGCAGCCATCTTCGCTCCGACGGCGTCGATACGCGAGGCGGGAAGCACGTTTCCGGGAAACGCCGTGCGCAGGTACTTCGCGGCATTTGCGGGATCGGTGCGTGTGCTGACCGGATCGTACACGATGATCTGCTGTCCCTTATTGGTGAGTGTTTGAGTGAAATCGCCGCTGCGTTGAAGCGCCGTTGGGAGCGTTCCGAGGAAGACGTCTCCGCGCCGCCAGCGTGTGCCCTGGTAGTCGGTAAAGAAGAAGGTGCGGTTCTTGCCGTTATAGACTTTGGGCAACAGCACCGGGCCGCCCACGGAATAGCCGAATTGATTCATGCGGAATGGCGGGGTTGAGTTGCCGGTGCGGCGGTTGAAGAACTCGTTCGCGTCGAACGCGCTGTTGCGCAGGTACTCGTAGAGCGAGCCGTGGATTTGATTGGTGCCGCTTTTGGTGGAGACGTTGATTACCCCGCCGCCAAAGCGCCCCCATTCGGCCGAGAGGTTGCTGCTCTGGACTTTGAACTCCAGTGTGCTGTCGACGTTAGGGATGGTGGTCATCTGGTTGACGAAGCCGGTGGTGCTGGGGATACCGTCAATCATGACTTCATTCGTACGCGCGCGCCCGCCATTGATTGAGATCATCGAATCGTCTGTTGTGTTAACCGGTACGTCGGCGAACTGGCCGTTGGCCGAGGGCGCGGTGAGCACGTTGGTCGTCAACTGCACCAACCGGAACGGACTGCGGCCGTTCAGCGGGATGTTCGAAACTTTCGCGCTGTCGATCAACTGGCCGAGAGCGGATGTGTCCTGCTCAATCGCTGCGCCGCTGGCGTTGACCTCGACGGCTTCGGCGACGGCGCCCACCTCGAGCTTGAAATCGAGACGGGCCGTTTGGTCCACGGCTAGATCCAGGCCGGTGCGTGTCATCGGCCGGAACCCGGATTTCACCACCGAAATGCGATAGCTGCCGGGCGGCAGCAGCGGGAACGCAAACGCGCCCCGTTCATTCGACTCAGCCTGCCGCTTAAGGCCCGTGCCCTCATTCGAAATGGACACGCTGGCGCCGGGGATGGCGGCCGCGCTCGCGTCGGTAATCGTGCCGGTAATCTGGCCAGACGTGGCCTGTGCGTATGCGCCCGCGCCGATGGCGCACAAACACACTGCCCACACTGTCAAAGTCTTCATGGACTCATCTCCCTGCTATACAGCCTTCAATTGAGTAGTGCCCACGAAGCAAAGATTTCACGACAACGAACCGAAATAATTCCGTTTAATGTGCGGCTGAGGCACTGCGGCCAGTTGTGCGGCGGATGAACTCCACCTCGTCCGCCTTGTACGGGGTCCCGTCCTTGCGGAACACTTCGTGGAACCAGATCGCTGGTTCGCGCCCCACGTAGGGCTGCTTCCAAGAATCCCAGGGCAGATGCGTCTGCGCCTTGCCTTCCACCAGCCCCCAATTGATGGCGCCAACGTTGTACTTCTTCAGAACCGGCATCGAGCCCTGAAAGGTGCTGCCGTTACCGCGCGCCATGTACTCCGTGCAGATCAATGGACGGCCAAGCCGCACGAGAGACCGGATGGCCTTCTCCAGATCCTGCGGTTTGTCGTAGTTATGAAACGAGATTATGTCGGACTGTTCCAGTTGCACCCGCGCCATCGGGCTCAGCTTCTTGTCGTCGAACCAGTCGCCTTGCCACACGCCGCTGGTCAGTGGCTGCGTCGCATTGGCCGCGCGCGCCCAAGCGAAGGCCTTGGGTAGCATGGCTAGCACGAGGTTGACCTTGTTTGCCACTTCCTGCTTTTCATAGGAGCTTTTGTTTGGGTTGTCGGGTTCATTCCATATGTCCCAGCCCAGCACGCGCTTGTCAGAAGCGAACGCGCCAACTACGCCTTTAACGTACGCTTCGAGCCGCTTCTCCTGCGACGGATCTTTCAGCGCATCCGCGCCCGGACTCTGCACCCAGCCTGAATTGTGCACGCCAGGCGTTGGCGAGTGTTGCTTGCCGAGCTTCGGGTGCGGATCCCAGCACGAATCGAACAGCACCAACATCGGACGGATCTTATGTTTCGCGGCGATCTGGAGGAAGGTGTCGATCCGTTTGCGGTATCCGGCCGGATCCTGGCTCCATACTAAGTCGTGCAGGAACACACGCATCGTGTTCATCCCGATACTCTCAGCCCAGCCGAGTTCGAGTGCGATACGCGCCGGGTCGAAACTCTCGGCCTGCCACATCTCAAGTTCGTTGATGGCGGTGGACGGCAGGTAATTCGCGCCCACCAGCCACGGCTGCCTGGCCTACCAGTCCTTGGCCTGCTGTGGGGTCCAGCGCTGTGCGGCCAACGGCGCCGCCGCCAATAAAAGCGTCAAGACGAACCTGATCATTGCTCCTCCTCTGACTGGTACTGCGGTTTCCACATCCAGGGCACAACATTGCTCCGCTTGGCCCACTGTTCCCATTGCCGGACCATCGACTTGACCCGTTCCGGCTGCCTGGCTGCCAGGTCGTTCATTTCCGTTCGATCCGCTTCCATGTCGTACAGCTCCCACTTGCCCGCGGGCTCGACGGCCACGGCTTTCCACTTGCCGATGCGGATCGCGCGGTTGCCCTCATGCTCCCAGTAGATCGCGTCGCGCTTGACCGGCTTGCCCGCCAGCGCCGGAACCAGGCTGCGGCCCTCCATGGGCGGCATCGACGGCGGGTAGGACGCTTTGGCCAATTCCACGCACGTAGGCATCAGGTCGATCACGTGAGCCGGGTGGTGATCGATCGCGTTCTGCCGCTTCATGCCGGCGGGCCAGTGCGCCACCAGCGGAGAACTGATACCGCCTTCGTGGTTGTAGTGTTTGTACAGCCGCCACGGCGTGTTGCACGCATTCGCCCAGCCTGAACCGTAGCTGTGATACGTGCCCGGTTGCCCCATGCCGGCGAGCGCATCGCCGCGATGCAGTTCGTTCTGCGGGCCGCTCGACTTATCAAAGCCCCACGGATCCCACTCGGCGCATGCGCCGTTATCGGAAAAGAACAGGATCAGCGTGTTGTCGAGTTGCTTGTTAGCGCGCAGGTCTTCGACTACGCGGCCGATATTGCGGTCCATGATCTCGACCATCGCCGCGAAAATCGCCATGCGCCGGGCCAGATCCTTCTGGCGATCAGGCTCTATCGAATCCCACGCCGGGTTGGTCTTCCCTGCCCAACCGGTCTGGGTGTTGAAGCGGTTTGGCGGGATCTCGCTGCGCGGCGTGAACTTCCATTCTTTGCGGATCAGGCCCATCGCGCGCATGCGCTCGAAGCGTTTTTCGCGGACGTAGTCCCAGCCCTTCTCGTAGACCGGCACGTACTTGTCGATCACGTCCTTGGGCGCGTGCAGCGGGAAATGCGGCGAGTTGTAGGCGAGGTAGAAGAAGAACGGCTTCGACTGCTTGCGCGCATCGGCGAGGAAGTCGAGCGTGTGATCGGTGATGGCGTTGGTGGCGTAGAAGCCGCCGTCCGGATACGTGCGCGCCTTGCGGTCCGCAGGCAGCCGGGTGTACTTGGTCGAGTCCCAGAAGCTATCGAAGCCGTGGACCATGCCGTAATATTCGTCGAACCCGCGTCCAACCGGGCCGGGCGGGCCGAGGTGCCACTTGCCCGTCATCCACGTGCTGTATCCGGCCTTCTTCAGCACTTCTGGAATCGTGACATTGCGGTCGTTCAGTATGCCGGCATAGCCGGGAAAATCCGTCCTCGGTTTGGCATTGGTCATGTTGCCCATCCCCACTTGGTGCGGGTAAAGACCGGTCATGATTGAGGACCGCGCCGGGCAGCACCGCGCATAGCTATAGAACTGCGTGAAGCGGACGCCGCCCTGAGCTAGCTTATCCATGTTCGGCGTGTGAATCTCGCCGCCAAAACAGCCGAGATCGGACCAGCCAAGATCGTCGGCCAAAATGATGAGGATGTTGGGCCGCGTCCCGGCCCCGAATGATGGCGTTGGAAGGCCGGCGGCCATCGTCGAGCTCAGAAACTCTCTGCGGTTCATAGGTTCCTATCTTTGAATGTTCGCCCTCAGCACGGCGGCGCCTGTCCGGCAATCCCGGAGTTGGCTCGCCAGTTGTGAGATCACCACGGCAAAATCGCCCGTCTGCGGCGCGCCTGCTCCCGCTGAAAACGAAATCAATACCCGGCTGGCCGCGCCCTCCACCTGCCGCTGCAGGTCCATTACAATGCTCTGCCACGCCTCATCCGGCCGCACAATCGAAATGCCGCGGACTGTGGGCGTCTGCTGCGGCAACAAGGGCTGCAACTGACCCTGTATCATTTCGAGCCCATTGCTCAAGGCGATGACGTGGTCGTCCACCATCTGGAGCAACTGGGCAGCGAGCGCAGGACTGAGCTGAGCGGCGCGTGCGGGCTGAAACTGCCCGGCCAGATGACGGATCGCCCACGCCTCACCGGAGACGTTCTCCGACTCGATTACCATGGCGTTCATGAAATTGAACATCTCCCGCTCGGTGAGTTTAGACCCCACCTTGAGATTTTCGCGCAGCCAGGTTTCGATCGGCGGAGCATTGCGCCCGGCGGGCATTGCTGGCGAAGCATCACTGCGAATGTTCTCCTGAATTCCGTCCAGGTTCGGAACCTCGTCGCTCAGCTTGATCTCCAGAATGCCGGGGTGGCCTATCCCTTCCAACACCCCGCGCAGCCGAGCGCGCTGGTCCTGCGACTGAACGTATCCTGAGATCTCAATTGTGCCGCCCACTCTGTGCACAGTGATGCCTGAATTCATGCAGAAGCGCGAACGATGCAGTGCGGCCAGCGCGTCGATCTCGGCGCCGAGCAGTTCCTGTTCGCTCGGACCGGTTGACGCCACCGGAATCATCTCCACCGCCGCGGGTTCAGTCGCGGTGACGGGAACCGGGTGCGTGACGCGGGTGGGCGGCGTTTCTTCCACCTTCCTGGGGGTGCGTGCCGGTATGATCGGCACCGATTCCTTCACTACGGGTGCGAAGAACCGCTGCTGGACCGTGACATAGGCCAACCCCGCAGTTGCGAGGATCGCCGCCGCACCAGCAACCCAGGCAGTCCTCAGACGTACGCCAGAGTTGTGTACAGCGGGCTCGATATTCCGGCACGCCTCGCGGAACCGCCAGTAGGCCTTCGCCGTATCGACGCGCGAGGGCTCGGGTAGTTCGGATACGGCCAGCCCCACGGCGGAGATCACCGCCTCCAACTGGCTGATCTGTCCTTTGCATTGCCAGCAGGAGCGAACGTGACTCGCCACCATGCGACTGCGCCACCACGAAAGCTCGCCTTCCGCCCAAGCCAGCAGCATGTCCTTGCCTGGATGTCTGGATTCGAATCTCATGGCGCCATCTTTGCCGGCAGCTTCAAAGGCCGGGTTCCAAACGACTGCTGGAGTCGCTCTAGGCCGCGCACAAGCAGTGTATTCACTGTGCTTGTGGTGATGCCGAGCGAGGCGGCGATCTCGCGGAATTTCATCGCCTGCAGCCGAAGAATTAGCACCTGCTCTTCGCGTTCGGTCAGGACCGAGAGGCAGCCTCTCAACCGTTCCAGGTCGATGTTCGAGTTGAAGTCCGGCGCGGGGTTCTCACCGTAGTTCTCCAACGCCTCCATCGAATCGTGGGAGAGATCCAGGTTGAACGGGCGGCCGCGCAGTTCGGCGCACTTTCTACGCGCTACACGCATCGTCCATGCCTTTGGGTATTCAATCTTCTGTCCAGCCAGGAGCGTCTTGTAGAGATCGAGGAAGACTTCCTGGACAACGTCTTCCGCCGTTGACCGGCAGGGCGCAAACCGGCACACGTATCGCAGCAGGGGTGGATACCACACCTCGAAAAACGGGTCGAACTGCTGTAACGCGTCTTGGCGTTCCATGCTCTGCACTGACGGTACTAATTATATAGTGGCTGCGCTTGGCCGGTTTTGCGACAACCTCTGTAATTATTTGACAGGCTTGTCGCAAAATCGGCGGGCTCCGGCCACAGGCAAATGTAGAGACCGGCAAACGCCGGATTTCGAAAGAGGAACATCCCAAGTGACCCGGCGTCAATTCTCAACTCTCTTATGTGCCGCGACGGCAACCAAATACGCGATAGCCGCTCCCCCCGTGAAACCTCCGAACATCATCTACATCCTCACCGACGATTTGGGCTGGGGTGAGCCCGGCTGCTATGGAAACACCTTCAACCACACACCGAACATCGATCGGCTCGCCGCCGAAGGCGTGCGCTTTACTAACGCCTACTCCGCGGCACCGGTCTGTTCTCCCACCCGCGCCTCGATCATGACCGGTCAACACCCGGCGCGCGTAGGCATCATAGACTATCTGCGTGCAGACGACCCCAACCACCTCCGGCCGGCCGCGTCCAGTCTCCCACAAGTCCTCAAACGGGCGGGCTACCGGACCGGCCTGATCGGAAAGTGGCATCTGATGGGCGACTACCGCACGCGCAGAGGCGACCCCAAACTGCACGGTTTCGACGAAGTCATCTGTTCGGAAAGCAGCTATATCGGGCCAGGCTACTACTGGCATCCCTACAAGCACCTGGCAGGCCTCGCGGCGCGCACGCCCGGAGAATACCTGACCGACAGGCTTAATCAGGAGGCGGTTGACTTCATCGGGCGCAACGCCGGCCAGCCTTTCTTCCTGTACCTTGCGCATTACGCTCCTCATACAAAGCTGGACGCGAAGCCAGCTTTGCTCGCCAAGTACAAGAACCGCGCTGAGGCTGGACAGAAGAAGAATAATCCGAATCTCGCCGCCATGCTGGAGTCTATTGATGAAGGAGTTGGCATGATTCTCGAAGAGCTTCGCCGCCGTAACCTCGACCGCGACACGATTGTTGTTTTCAACTCCGACAACGGCGGAGAGACCAACGTAACAACCAATTCTCATCTGCGTGGTGGAAAGTCGCAGCTCTATGAAGGTGGACTGCGGGTTCCATTAGTCGCGCGATGGCCCGGCCGTATCCCGGCTGGACACGTATCATCTGTCCCTGTAGTCAGCACCGATTATTACCCCACCTTCATTGAGCTTGGCGGAGGTAAACTGCCAGAAAAGTACGTTCTTGACGGCACCTCAATCGCCGCGCTGTTTACCGACCCGAAGGCCAAAGCAATAGAACGGGACATTTGCTGGTATTACCCCCTCGCCGAAGATCACTTTCTGGGTGGGAAGTCGGGCATGTCCATTCGGGATGCGCGGTGGAAGCTGATCGAATTCTTGAAGACTGGCGACAAGCAGCTCTTTGACCTGCTTGCCGATCCGTCAGAAACGCATGATCTTGCCGCCGCGAATCCTGACATTGTTCGCAAGATGTCAAATCGGCTGGCTGCCTGGCGAAAAGCCACGGTAAAGGAGTCTGCATGAAGTTGCCACTGCTCTTTTTCCTGGCTCTCGCAGCCAGCGGTCAAACCGTCTCCCGGCCACCGGCCGTCCCCTTGGTTGTCCACGACCCATATTTCAGCATTTGGGCCATGACGGACCGAGTCACCGATCAAACGACACGCCACTGGACCGGCACGGAGCAGCCACTCTCCGGAATCATCCGCATCGATGGGAAGCCGAGCCGCTTCCTCGGCAACTGGCGCCGCGCGGTCGATCCCATGCCTCAGACGAACGTTTTGGTGACAGCCACCACAACCACCGATACGTTCGCAGACTCAGGTGTGTTGCTGAAGATGGAATTCGTCACGCCCGCCATTCCTGGCGACCTGGACTTGCTCTCGCGGCCCGTCACCTATGTCGTCTTCATCGTGCAGTCTACCGACGGTCACGATCACGACGTCTCCCTGTACTTCGACGCGGCATCGCAGCTAGCCATCAATCAAGCAGGAGAAGATGTCACATGGGCGCGGCTGAAATTCGGTGAGCTTAATGTTCTCAGAGCAGGATCGGCCGCCCAGAAAATTCTTGGCACCTCAGGCGACGACCTGCGAATCAACTGGGGACACCTTTACCTGGCTGTGCCACCGCAAGCAGGCGCCCAGGTTCTGGCAACAAACCAGACAACGCGCGAGATGTTCGCCGCTTCCGGGACATGGCCCGAAAACGACTCTGCCGAAGCGCCCGAACAAAACGCCAGAAACCAGATTGTCCTCGCTGCGCGATTCGAGCTTGGCAAAGTAGGCGCCGCAGGTACAAGCCGGCACCTAATGCTGGCTTATGACGACCTCTTCTCCATCCAGTATTTCTACCGCAATCTGCGGCCATGGTGGCGTCGTAACGGCGCCGGGCCCGCCGAACTGCTTTCCGCCTCGGCCAGGGAATGGCCTGCCATATCCCAGCGCTGCCAGCGTTTCGACCGGGACCTGCGCACAAGACTGGAGGGTGACGGCGGCAAGCTCTATGCCGATATCGCAATTCTCGCCTACCGGCAGACTCTTGCCGCGCACAAACTTGTCGCCGACCTGGACGGCAGTCCGGTGTATCTATCCAAAGAAAACTTCTCCAACGGCTGCATCGGAACCGTCGATGTCACTTATCCCTCCGCTCCATTCTTCCTTGTGTTCAATGCGGAACTGCTCAAAGCGCAGGTGCGGCCGATTCTCGATTATGCCGCTCTTCCCCGATGGCAATGGCCATTTGCACCCCACGACCTTGGCACCTATCCACTCGCCAACGGGCAAGTGTACGGCGGAGGAGAAAAGACCGAAGACCGCCAGATGCCAGTGGAAGAGAGCGGCAACATGCTGATTCTTGCCGCAGCGATCGCCAAAGCCGATGGGAATGCCGAATTCTCGCGCAAGTATTGGCCTGTTCTCACTAAATGGGCTGAATATCTGAGATCCAAGGGCCTCGATCCTGAGAATCAACTTTCCACTGACGACTTCGCCGGCCACCTCGCGCACAATACGAATCTGTCCATCAAGGCCATCCTGGCCCTTGGTGCCTATTCCAGGCTTGCAGGCCAGTTGGGATTCAAGGACATTCAAAGCAGCTACGCATCTCTCGCACGCAAGATGGCGGCCGACTGGGAGAAGATGGCGGCTGACGGGGACCACTATCGTCTCGCCTTCGATAAGCCCGGCACCTGGAGCCAGAAATACAATCTGGTGTGGGACCGCCTGCTTGCCCTTGACCTCTTCTCTGCTTCCATTAGTCGCTCTGAGATGACTTTTTACTTGAAGTCCCAACAACGATATGGCCTTCCCCTGGACAATCGCAAGGACTACACGAAACTCGATTGGACCCTCTGGACGGCATCGTTGGCGGAGAAAGATTCGGACTTCGAGGCGATCGTTGCTCCGGTCCACCGCTTTCTGAATGAATCCCCGTCGCGCGTGCCAATGACGGACTGGTATTGGACAGCCGATGGCAAGCAAGCCCGTTTTCAGGCCCGATCCGTCGTTGGCGGAGTACTCATTAAATCGCTGATGCGGCAGTGGAGCCCGAAGTAAGACGATGCTCGGCAGAAGAGAGTTTCTGACGGCGGTTGCTCCGGCCATGTTGGCTCGCGAGCCCCGTGCTCCCAACTTCCTGGTCATTGTCAGCGACGACCAGGGAATGGGTGACATGGGGTGCTTCGGCTCCCCGGACGTAAAGACGCCGAACCTCGACCGGCTCGCGGCCAGTGGGGTCCGCTTCACGGATTGGCACGCGAATTCGCCGGTTTGCTCTCCTTCCAGGGCCTCGCTGTTAACTGGACGGTATCCGCAGCGGGCAGGCATCCCGCAGATCCTGTTCTCTAAGCCCGAGTTCAACGTTCCTGGCTTGCGGGCTGGAGAAGCGACGCTGGCATCGGAACTGCGCAAGCATGGGTATCACTCTGGTGCTATCGGTAAGTGGCACCTCGGCAGCACTCCAGAAAGCCGGCCACTCGCGCAGGGATTCGACGAGTTCTTCGGCTACTACTCAGGCTGGATTGACTACTACTCCCACCGCTTTTATACTCTGGGCGGCACGCCCATCTATCACGATCTGTGGCGAAACGAGAAAGAGATCTGGCGGGATAACCAGTACATGACGGAGTTGCTCGCCCGTGAGGCGCAGGCATTTCTCAAGCGCCAGAGCCGCGAGAAACCGTTCTTCCTCTATCTCGCATTTGGCGCGCCTCACTATCCGATGATGGCGCCGGAACGCTACCTCGACCGCTTCCCGGCGTCGAATGTGCTTTCAACTCATGCACCCATGGATCGGGACCGGCGGCTCCACGCCGCGATGATTTCCGCCATGGACGACGCGATTGGCGCTGTTCTGTCCACCCTGAAGACACGTGGCCTCGACAATACCGTGGTGTTCTTCATGAGCGATAACGGTGCGACGCAAGAGGAGCGGGCCGATCATCGCGGCCGCATATACAACGGAGGCAGCAACGGCCGCTACCGGGGTTCCAAAGGCAGCCTCTTCGAGGGTGGGATCCGCGTCCCTGCCATGCTCTCGTGGCCGGGTGTTATCCCGCGAGGACAGGTCCGGGACGATTGTGGGGTGGCGATGGATGCCCTTCCCACATTCCTGGAATGGGCCGGCGTAACCCCTCCGGCCCATGTCGATGGCGTCAACCTCGGTCCCGCCCTGCAGGGCAAATCTCCCTGGCCAGAGCGCGATCTATTTTGGAATTACGATGGACAGTCTGCAATCAGGCGCGGGCGATGGAAGCTGGTTCAAAACCACCGCGAACGGCTTGGCGGCGAGTTGCGGGAAGAGGCATGGCTTTCCGATCTGGCACTCGATCCGGCCGAAAGCCGTAATCTCGCTTCTACCTCTGGCAACCCGCTCCCTGACCTGTTGAACAGCCTCGACTCGTGGCGGAGGACGCTTTGACTTTCTCGCGCGCTCAAATAAAACGTGCGCGCTTGTCACATTATTTATGATAATGGCCCACTAACCTAAGTAGGAGTTGCTTGTGAAAAGTATCTATTGGAAGGTTTCAGTAATGGTAGTGCTTGGTACTTGTTCCGTATTCGGTCAAGGTACAACGGCACAGATCGTCGGCAGGATTTCGGATCCGTCGGGGAGCGCGGTTCCTGGCGCGGCGATCAAGGTCACTAACGTGGACACCGGAACTGTTCGAGAGCTGCACAGCAATGAATCCGGCTCCTACGTGGTTCCCCTGCTGCAACCCGGCAATTACCGGCTCACCATTTCCAAGGAAGGCTTCCAGCCTGTCAGCCGAGCCGGCATTGCCTTGCTGGTGGACCAGGTGATGCGCGTGGACCAGGCACTGGCACTGGGCTCGATGTCACAGGAAGTGATGGTGACAGCGAGCACGCCCCTGCTCGAATCCGAGACTTCGGCCATCGGTCAGGTGGTGGACAGCGCCAAGATTCAGAGCATGCCGTTGAACGGCCGCAGTTCCTTCCGCCTGGTGCAACTCACGCCCGGACTGCAGGCCTCCCCGGCTTCCAATGGCCAGTTTGGCGACATTCCGGTGAACACGAATCAGGACACGACATTTTCCATCAACGGCGGCCGCCAGATGAGCAACGAAATCCTGATAGACGGCGTGCCCAGTACCACCGGCCAGTTTAATACGATCACCACCATCCCCTCTATTGAGGCCACGAGGGAGTTCAAGGTTCAGAGCAGCAACCTCTCCGCCGAGTGGGGCCGATTCGGAGGAGGCGTGGTAAACGTCTCCACACGTTCCGGCACCAACGAATTTCACGGCGCGCTCTACGAATACCTTCGCAACAATGTCTTCGACTCGAACGAGTTCTTTAACAAGGGCGCAGGCTTGTCGATCCCGCCATTCCATATGAACCAGTTTGGCGGCGCAATCGGCGGCCCGGTCCACCTCGGCAAGCTCTATAACGGCAGGAATCGGACGTTCTTTTTCAGCGACTACCAGGGCACGCGCTATCGCCGCGGCGACGCTTCGCGCTTCAGTATTCCCACAGCGGAGCAGCGCAATGGCGACTTTTCAAAAACATTCACCCAGACTGGCGCTCCAATAGTGATTTACGACCCTAGCAGTACGCGCGCCAATCCATCGGCCGCCGGACAATCGATTCGCACGCCGTTTGCCGGAAACATCCTGCCTGCCAACCGGATCGATCCCATTGCCAAAAAGTTGATTGCCTATTACCCGCAGCCCAATACAACTGGCGACCCATTTACCGTCTTCAACAATTACGCTGAAAATGCCACGCGGAGCATCGATCAAGACCAGGTCAGCGCCCGAATTGACCATAACTTCAGCGATTCGTACCGCATCTTCGGCCGCATGGCGCAAAACCGCACCTCGCTGACGCAACCCAACCTATACGGCAATATCGCCTCTCCAGATCCGGGCGCCGTTGGAACTACGCCATTTACCCAGACCACTATCGCGCTCGATAATGCCATCAACCTGAGCCCGACATCGGTCCTGAACATCAAGTACGGCTTGGCCCGCTGGTATCAGGAACGCAAGACCCTCAGCTACGGCTTCGATCAGCGAACACTAGGCGTCAATAATGCGCTGGTCAGCCAGTTCCAGATTCCGGTGTTTCCAAACATAGTAGTCGAACAGTACGGTGCACTCGGAGGACAGAGCTTTTTCACCAGCGGTAACGATACACACAGCTTCATTGGAGCCTGGACCAAAGTGATGGGGAAGGTAACGCTGAAGGCCGGCGGTGAAATGCGTTTGCGGCGAATCAACTTCTTCCTGCTCGGTAGCGGCGGCGGAACGTTCAACTTTGACCGGGCCTTCACGCGCGGCCCCAACCCACTGCAGTTCTACGATAACGCTGGCAACGGCATGGCCAGCCTGCTTCTTGGATCGCCTGCATCGGGTTCAGTTCCGATCGCCTCCGGCATCTCTGCTCAGAATTTTTACTCCGCAAGTTACCTGCAAACCGACGTTCACTTGACGACGCGGCTTACCATGAACGCCGGCCTGCGCTGGGAAACCGAGTCGCCGTTCACGGAGCGCTACAACGAAATGAACTACTTTAACCGCGACCTGCCTTCGCCCGCCAAGAACAGCCAGTTCCCCGACCTGCGCGGCGGGCTTGTGTTCGCAACACCCGACAATCGCCATGTCTGGCAATGGGACAAAATCAACATCGCTCCTCGCCTGGGCTTCGCCTGGTCGGCGCTGCCTAAGACGGTAATCCGTTGGGGCGGCGGCTTTTTCTTTGCCCCTGCGGAAACATCGAACGCGGCCACCGCGTTTGCGTCCAATGCCGGCTATTCTTCAACAACACCGTATCTTGCATCTGTGGATGGCGGACTTACTCCCGCTCAAACCATCAGCAACCCTTACCCCGGCGGCTTGAACCAACCCGTGCGCAACTCGCTGGGTGCATCGACATACCTCGGGCAGGGCTTGTCAGTTTGGGACAGCAATCAGGTAATGCCGGTTACCTATCAGTGGAATTTCAACATTCAGCGCGAACTTCCATGGCAGATTCTGCTCGAGACGGCATATGTCGGCAGCCGCGGTGTCCACCTTGCATTCAAGAACCGCCAGATGAACACGCTCGATCCGCAATACTTAAGTCTTGGTACGGCTCTAAACCAGCAAGTAACCAACCCGTTTTATGGGACAATCACCACCGGCACGTTAGCCCAGAAGACCGTGACACGGAGCCAACTGCTGCTTCCCTACCCGCAATTCACCGGCGTGAATGTCATCAACATGACCATGGCCAACAGCCTCTACCATTCCATGCAGGTGAAGATGGACAAACGCTTCTCAAGCGGCATTGGTGTGCTGGTTGCCTATACCTTCGGTAAGCTGATCAGCGATTCTAACAACACTGTCTCCAACAATGGCGGCGCTGTGAACAACTCCACTGGCACGCAGAACTGGTACAACCTGCGCGCCGAACGAAGCCTCTCAGAGATGGACGTTACGCACGCCATAGTGATCAGCTTCGTCGGCGAGTTGCCCTTCGGTCCGGGGAAGAAATTCCTGGCGAACACAAAAGGCATCGCCTCACATCTGGCGGGTGGCTGGCAGATCAATGGCATCACCTCTAACCGCAGTGGCTTCCCCCTGGCAATGAGTGCCACCATTGTTGGAGGTGGCAATCGCCCCAACAGCACAGGCCAGAGCGCGGCGATCGACGGATCCCGCACGCGCGGCCAGCAACTCAATCAGTGGTTCAACACCAGCGCCTTTACACAACCGCCCTCTTACAGCTATGGCAATGTGTCCCGCACGCTGCCCGACGTCCGCGGACCGGGCCTCTTCAACCTGGACCTGTCGCTGATCAAGAACATGAAACTCAGCGAAAAAGCCCATCTGCAACTTCGCTTCGAATACTTCAACGTAACGAATACGCCTTCGTTTTCGCAGCCGAACACTGCTCTGGGCAGCGGAGCGTTTGGCCGCGTTCAGTCGACGTTATTGTTGCCTCGTGTTGGCCAGGTAGCGGCCAAAATCAATTTTTGAGAATTCGGCTTGATCGAAATTTATGATGAAAAGACGAGATCTGTTTCTTGCTGTCTCCATGGCGGGCGGAAAGCTGGCCGAAGCGGCGCAAGAACCGCCATCGGCGCGACCGAATGTTGTACTTTTTCTGGCCGACGACCTGGGATGGAAAGACGTCGGCTATCAGGGCAGCGAAGGTCAGACACCGAACATCGACCGGCTCAGCCAGCAAGGCGTTCGCTTCGATCACATGTACGCATTTCCGCTGTGTTCGCCGACGCGGTCCGCCCTGATGACCGGGAGGAATCCGATTCGCTTTGGCCTCGGCTACACGGTGGTCCGGCCATGGTCGACTTACGGACTCCCCACCTCGGAAACGACTATGGCAGACGTCTTCAAGGCCGCCGGATACCAGACGGCTGCAGTAGGCAAGTGGCACCTTGGTCATGCAAATGTTGCGCATTTGCCCCGGTCACGAGGATTCGATCACTTCTACGGACAAATGAATGGGGCCATAGACTACTTCACGCACGATCGCGATGGCGGCATCGATTGGCAGCGCAACGGCGTTTCGGTTCGCGAAGCGGGATATACGACCGACCTGCTCGCGGCGGAGGCAGACCGTTGGATCGCAGGCCGTGACAAGCAGCGTCCGTTTTTTCTATACGTGCCGTGGAATGCTCCTCACACACCGTTGCAGGCTCCGACGGACCTGCTTAGGAAATATGCTTCCATCAAGGATTCGAAACGGCAGACCTACCTGGCGATGGTCGAATCGATGGACAGCGGTATTGGCCGGATCATGCGGCGTATTGACCAGGAGGGCATCGCACCCAACACTCTGGTCATGTTCCTGAGCGACAATGGCGGCGCCAGGGGCAGCGGGGCCAACAACGGTCCACTGCGCCTGGGTAAGTCCAATGTATTCGAAGGCGGCATGCGCGTCCCGGCTCTCGCCTGCTGGCCGGGGAAACTGAAGCCTGGCACTTGCTCCCAAGTAATGACGGTTTACGACATCCTGCCAACCGTCTCCAATGCTTGTGGGATTCCGTGCAAGACAAAGCAGCCTCTTGATGGTTCGAACTGGTGGCCTGCGATCAGCACAGGCGCAGTTCCGGTACCTCGCAAAAACCTGATATTCTCCGTGCAACCGGATCGCGGTCCACGCCAGCACGCTTTGCGCGATGGGCCGTGGAAACTGGTTCGAATCGGGCAGGCGCCTTGCGATACACCTGTTGAGTCCCTGTTTCAGGTCGAGGATGATCCGAATGAACAAAAGGACGTTCTGAAGGCCAATCCGGATGTTGCTTCGCGACTGCGCCGGATGATGGACGAGTGGCTTAAGCTCGCTCCCACCGGCGAAGCGTCGTACAGTCTGGAGCCGCATCCTGGATGGGTGACGCCCAAGGACTGGGCGAAAGTGGCGGTGGAATGAGATGCCTAATATGAATCGTCGCGATCTGTTTCGGATCTCCGGATTGGCAGCCCAGGCCGCAACCGGGGCTCCCGCGCAAACTGCGAAACGCATCACTTCAGAGAGGCCACCGAACATTCTTTGGGTTTGTTCCGATCAACAGCGCTTCGATACTATCGAAGGCCTCAACAATTCCCACATCCACACGCCGAACCTGCGGCACTTCATGAGTGAAGCGGTTACCTTCACCAATGCTTTCGGGCAGAACCCGATTTGCTCACCGTCCCGCGCCAGTTTCCTCACCGGGCGCTATCCGCACACGGCAGGCCTGTGTATGAACGGCCAGCGCATCCGCTCTTCCGAGCGCCTTGTCACGCGTATCCTCGCCGACTTTGACTATACGTGCGGACTCGCCGGCAAGTTGCATCTCTCTCCTTGCGCGGGCGGCCGGCTCGAGGACCGCATTGACGACGGCTATAGCCGATTTTCTTGGAGTCACGACAACGCGAACCAGTGGCCCGGGCACAACATGTGGCGCGTCTGGTTAGAGTCCCAGGGCGTCAAGTGGCCTGAACGTCTGCGCGACCCCGCCGGCGTTCCCCTCGACGCCAAGTACATGCAGACTGCCTGGTGCGCCGACCGTGCCATCGACTTCATGCGCGATCAGCGCACCTTTGGACCGTGGTTGATGTCAGTCAACATCTTCCAGCCGCACTACCCATTCCTCCCCGCCAAGGAGATCCTTGATCGCTACGACCCGGAGAAACTCCCGGCGCCTGCATGGCATGCCGGTGAACTCGATTCCAAAACCGCCTATCAGCGTACCGCGCAGGCCAACTCAGCCTATCCATTCCTGAAAATGGACGACCTTGCGCGACGCCGCGTCACTGCCGCCTATTACGCCATGATCGAACAGGTCGACGATGCTTTCGGCCGTATGTTGAAGGCGCTTGAAGATTCCGGACAAGCTGACAATACCATCGTGATCTACATGAGCGATCACGGGGAAATGCTGGGCGATCACGGCTTCTACCTCAAAGGGCCACATTTCTACGATCCCGCCACGCGGGTCCCGCTCATGATTCGCTGGCCGAAACACTATGCTGCCGGCTTGAAGTGCGATGCGCTGGTGGAGTTGCTTGATCTTGCACCGACCTTGTTGGAAGCGGCGGGGATTCCAGTGCCTGAGGCGATGCAGGGAAAACCTCTTACCGCGCTGCTCACCGGCAAATCTACGGCCCACCGCGATTCCGTCTTTTCTGAGTTCTACGATTTCCACCCACGTTACCAGCAATCCATCACGGCGTCCTCAGTTCGCACCGCTTCGGCCAAACTGACGGTCTACCACGACCTGGCTTCGGGTGAACTTTATGACCTGCGGAAAGACCCCGGCGAATTCAAAAACCTCTGGAGCGAATCCAACTCCCGTCCCCTGAAGGAGGATATGACGATGACCTTGTTGCAACGCTTGGCGGCCACAGTCGATTCAATGCCGGTCCGAAAAGCTCCCTGGTAAACGCAGTGCCAGACGCTTGGGGGCGCTGATTCCCTATTGCCTAATGATTAAGAAAGAGGATGGAAATATGAACCGGCGATCATTTATGAAATTGGCGGGCGGTTGCGCCGCGACGAACGCGTTCGCAGCCGGGGCGGTGAGGCCCAACGTGGTGGTGATTCTCGTCGACGACATGGGGTTCTCCGACATCGGCTGCCATGGCAGCGAGATACCGACGCCCAATATAGATAGTCTTGCCTCGCAGGGCGTCAGGTTTACGCAGTTCTACAACACGGCGCGCTGCAGCCCCAGCCGGTCATCGCTGTTGACCGGCCTTTACCCGCATCAGGCAGGCATGGGGCACCTCGACAACGATGTGCGCCCGGGCTCGCGTGGCTATCAGGGCCGGCTTACCGATGAGAGCGTCACGATTGCCGAAGCGCTTAAACCGGCCGGTTATTTCACCGCCATGACTGGCAAGTGGCATCTCGGCCAGCAGAATGGGACTCCGCCCTGGCAGCGCGGGTTCGACCGCAGTCTTAACTCCGTAGCGGGTGGGATCTACTATCCTGGGCAGCGCGGCCGGGAGAACGATAAGCTTTACCTCAATGGACGCGCGTTGCCGCTGGATTCACCCGAGCTAGGGGCATCCTGGTACAGCACCGATCTCTGGACGCGCTTTGGACTTCGTTTCATCGACGAAGCCATTCAGGAAAAGAAGCCCTTCTTCCTGTATCTGGCACACAACGCCCCGCATTTTCCGCTGATGGCGCCGCAGGAGGAGATTCAGCGCTTTCGCGGGAAGTACATGGCGGGATGGGACAAATTGCGCGAGGCGCGCTATGAACGGCAAGTCACGAGCGGTCTGATAGACCCGCACTGGAAATTGTCCGAACGGCCGCCGGACTCTCCGGCCTGGGATAGTCTGAGCCAGGAGGACAAGGAACGTTTCGATCATATGATGGCGATCTATGCAGCCGTTATCCACCACCTGGATCGAAGCATCGGCACATTGGTGGATGGATTGAAACAGCGCGGCGTGCTCGAAAACACCCTGATCCTGTTCATGTCGGACAATGGTGGCAATGCCGAGTCGGGCCCTCGCGGCCGCTACGACGGCAAGCCGCCGGGCGGGCCGGATTCAAACGTCTTTATCGGGATGAACTGGGCCACTCTCGCCAATACGCCGTTCAGGCGCTACAAGCACTTCACGCACGAGGGCGGTGTGGCAACGCCGCTAATTGCGCACTGGCCGGCAGTCATTCCACAGTCCCGCCGCGGAAAGTTCGAAACGCAACCGGGTCACCTGATCGACATCATGCCGACTGTTCTCGAGGTGACTGGAGCGAGCTATCCGGCCAACCTTCATGGCAAGTCGACATTTCCTCTATCGGGAACGAGTCTGGCCCCCGCCTTGTCGGGGCGTAAACTGGCGCGAAAACAACCAATCTTCTTCATGCACGAAGGCAATCGCGCGGTACGCGACGGGAAGTGGAAACTGGTTTCGAAGTATATGGATCCGTGGGAACTGTTCGACATGGAGGCCGACCGGACCGAATTACACGACCTGGCGGCGAAGCGGCCGGAGATTGTCACCCGGCTGGGCGCCGCCTATGATGCCTGGGCGCGGAAGAGCTTCACGGAAACTTGGACCGGACCTCGCCGTACCGATTGGGGCCAGCAGATGGAAGCCCCCAAACCCTAACTGACGACCGGCCGCGGAGCGGCTTGAGAAGAGGTTTGATCCCGCGAGCCAGTGGCGTTCTATCTACGAACAGCACCCATGCCCCACGCCCCGATCATCCCGCGGAGAACTCGCCGAAAGGGCGGTCCGGAAATGTAGCCAGCCAGACCTTCAACTTCGCTTTCAATTCCGTAAGCTTCTGCGCGTAGCGTGGATCCGTCGCCAGGTTCTTGCGTTCATCCGGATCTTTGCGAACATCGTAGAGTTGATCGGCATCGAACTAGGCGGGATAGGCTGCGGCTGCTTTCTCTTGTAGGTCCAGCGCAGTGTCTACATGGTAGGCAGGCCTTCCGATCGTGCCGTCCTTGATCTTCTTCTGAATGGCAGGCGGGTAGCGGAGCGCGATGTACTTCCAATCGCCGGCGAGCACAGCCCGGGTGTGGCCGATTTCGAAGTAGAGCGCATCGCGCCAGGGCTTGCCGGCATCGGCCAACACAGGCAGGACACTCTTGCCGTCCATCTGCATTTCCCGGGGCGCGGTCACTCCGCAGATATCAAGCACGGTAGGAACGAAATCGATGTTTTGTACGAGGACGTCTGACTTCGAGCTGGCTGGCAAATGGCCGTGCCACCGCATGACGCAAGGCTGATGTACTCCCAGTTGATAGCAGGTGCCTTTCCCTGGAACTGGGCCATTATCACCGAAATAGAAGATGACCGTGTCGTTGAGCAGATCGTACTTTTCCAGCCGCTGAAGAATTGCTCCGACTCCATCGTCTAGCCAGGTGTAAGCCGCCATCGATTCCGGTACGCCTGCGGCAGTCGCTCGCGGTATCACCGATGCCCGCGGAGGCATGACGTTGGGAACCTCTTTCAACAATCCTGCTGGCGTAATTTTTGGATCCGCCGTGAGGCTGAGGCGTGGATTGGGCGAATGCGGCACGGTGGTCGAGAAGTAGAGGAAGAAGGGCTGTTCCCTGTACTTATCGATGAAGTCGAGCCCACCTTTTACGACCCATTCCATGTTGTGGGCGCTCAGGGCATTCAGGTGGTAATCGGCCAGATTGCCGGAGTACATGCTTGCGGCATAATCGAAGCCGCAGGCGCGCGCCGATTCACAAAGTAATTCCTGGTTTCCGGCAAGAATGCGTGCGATGGCTGGATCGGCCATATCGGCATCGGGCGAGTATTTCTGGATTCCGGGGATGGGTCCGGCAACGTGCCACTTGCCGACAACTCCGGTAGCGTATCCGCCGGCCTTCAAAGCACGGCCGGCATTCCAGCCGCCCTCTTCGAGCGCCGTGTTCCAGCCGATGTTGGATTGCGTCCCCGGCGGGTTAGGCTTGAGGAAATTGGGGCTGGTGCAACGGCTGGCATAGCGTCCGGTCAGGCACGTGTAGCGACTCGGCGTGCACACGGCGGTGGCGACATAGGCGTTGTTGAAGAGCACGCCCTCGCGCGCGATTCGGTCCACGTTCGGCGTCAGGACCTTGTTGCCATAGCAGCCAATGCTGTCGCGCCCCTGGTCGTCCGTCAGTATGAATATTACATTGGGCCGCCGCTTGCGCTGGGCCATGGCAGGGAGCAGGGATGCGCTTGCTGCCAGAAACTGTCTGCGGTTTGGTCTTCTCATCAGAAGGTAACTCGCACCGCGATTTGGACGTAACGGGGTGGACGAGATGCAGTCGGCAACAAGAATCCGGCGTTCACCTGCTGGCCCAACGGGTTGAACTGTGCAGTGGAGTTGATGGCGTTGAACTGCGTGTGGTTGAAGGTATTGTAAGTCTCCAAACGCAGCATAAGCTTGACTCGTTCCCGAATCGGGATGATTCGATACATCGAGAGATCCCAATTGTTCGTGCCAGGGCCGGTCACGGTGTTCTGGCCGAGATTGCCTTGTTGCGGAGCGGTGCTGGTGGACAACCACGCGGCCTGAGCCGTCGTGGCCTGACCGGCCGGCTGCGGCGGTGGGCCAAAGCGCTGGGCGAGCGGAGCGTTCGGATCAACTACCTGCATCCTCGCGGCCACCGATGCCGAACCGGTGGGTGTCGTTAGTCCTGTAATGAGGCTGTAGCCCGGAGTGAGCGGCGCTCCGGTCAACATGCGGACCACGCCCGCGATGGACCAGTTATCCGCAACCCAGCCGATCGGCCGGATACCGGTGAGCTTTCCAAGCTTGGGCAGCGTGTAGTAAAAATTGCTCGAAAACACGTGAGAGCGATTGAAGCCGGCAGGGCCGTAATGTCTGGAACGCGGAGACGCAAACGGGTCCACTACAGTGGCATTCCCGTCTGCCATGTCCAGAGCTTTGCTGAAGGTGTATTGTGCGACGAGGGTGAGACCGTGGGAGACCCGGTGTTGAAAGGAAGTCAGCAGCGCATTGTAGTTCGAGTTAGCGGCGAATTCGTACATCAACACGTCACCATACGCCGAATACGGCCGCAGGAAGTTGGTCGGCAGCGCGCTCGTGTTGATGGGATTCTTGTTCTGGGGGTTCAGGTTGAGAAACTGCGCTCCCATCGGCACAGCGTTAATGTTGCGTTGCCACAGCATATGGCGGCTCAGCGATCCCGTATACCCCATAGAGACCAGATTCGAACCGAACCGGCGGTCGATCTGAAGATTGAAGTTGTAGGTCTGCGGCTGATGCGGCACACTTGCTATCGAACTGGTTGCGCTGGGGGCCAGAAAGCCGCTGCCAGCCGCGGTACCGATATCGGCGAAAGTGCCATAATACTGCGACGGCGTATACACAAAGGGTGGAATGCCGACCAGACCGCCCTGGGGCATGGCGATACGGTCGTAATAGATTCCGCCCCCACCGCGGATCGCAGTCTTGCCGTCGCGGAACGGGTCCCAGGCGAAGCCCAGCCGGGGTGCAAAGTATACAGGAGCCGTCTGGAAGATTCCACGCGGCACGCCATTCCTTCCGGCGAGAAGTTGTCCGTTTGCGGTATCACCCACGCCGGGTACGAAGTTGCCTACGAGTCCGTAAGCGTATGTTTTGCCTGTAAGCGGATCGACCCCCACGTTCGTGCCATTCACCGAGGCCGGGCGGATCAGTACCGGTGCCTTGGCAGGGTTCCAGGCAGCCGGCGAGAACGATGCCAACTGATCCTGCGCATCGTACAGCGGAGGATCGTGATAGAAGCGAATGCCATAACTGAGCGAGAAGTTGCTCCTTACTTTCCATTCGTCCTGGAAGAACCATTCCGTGTTGATGACGATAAAACGCTCTTGCGGCCAGCCCGTCGATTCGGAATAACTGCCGTAGTTGCCGAGCAGCGCATTGGCATACGCGTTGTTGGAATCGAGGGGATTATTGGCATCGGCGTTGAAGCTGAGTGTGCCGTTGTTCGAAGTTCGCGGCTGCTGGAGCTTGCGGTTGTACTCGTAGTAAATTCCCGTCTTGAAGGTATGGGTGCCGTAGATCTTGCTTACGTTGTCAATGAAACTGTAAATCGTGTTCCCGTTGTTATAAGGCAATGCATTATAGATCGCTGGATTCGCGGCATTCTGGATACCGCCAAAGCTCATCACCGGGATCAAATTGAGCGGATTCAGAGACGGATTGCGCTGTGGCAGGTTTATTCCCAACTTGGTCCGGTCGAGTTGTTCGGGGTACTTGGGCGCAAACTTGACGTTATTATGACTCGTTCCAAAGGAAGCTTCATTGAACAGCGTTGGCGAGATGGTGTTGGTGGAGTGTACGGTAGCCAAGCGGCCCGGACCTGCATAGCAATGGGGCTCAACGGGAAGTTCATCCCGCCCGTGATCCAACCGGCATTACCTCCGTTATAGGCCACGTCCTGATGATCCGCGTTGTTGCTGCCGCTCAAGTAGACTTGCCAGTTGGTCTTCGGCGACCAGTCCACGCGGGCCGTTTCCGTGCGTCTGTTATAGGGCGCCGAAGACGCGGCATAGTAGTTCCAGTTGAAGCGATTGGCGGGATTCGAGTCCACAAAATTGGGTTGCGGGAAGATGTTCAGGATCGCTTTTCCGATTGGCGTCAGCCGCGATGCCGGGATCAGGTTGCCCGGAAATTTCGTCTTTCCGTTGAGCGGATCGTTCACATTGATCGCGCTGCCGTTGGTGTTGTAGGACTTCGAAAAATCGCCCTGGCGCTCCAGCGCAGTCGGCATCGTCCTCTGCACAACGGGATAGGGTACGACTTGATTCTGGAATTCCTGGCTGAAGAAAAAAAACACATTCTGCCTGCGGGGCAGAATTTTGGGCAAGATCGCCGGGCCGCCGATTGAGTAGCTGCCGATGTTATAGCGGTATTCCTGCTTTGACCTGCCTGCCGCATTGGAAAAATACGAGTTCGCGTTGAGTGCCTCGTTGCGCACATAGTAAGAGGCCTGGCCGTGCACCTGGGTTCCGCCACCTTTGGTGATCACGTTGATCGAGGTTGGGTTGCGTCCGTTCTCCGCGGAGTATGCGGACATCAACACCCTCACTTCGGCCACCGCGTCCATGGAAGGCATGGCGGAGGTGGAGTTATTCGCCCCGGTGTCGAGGTTGGTCACGCCATCGACGGTCACGTTCTTCTGGTCGTTCCTGCCGCCCAGCACGAATATGTTGCTGACGCTGGAATTGCCGGGAGCGTCGCGCCCATCGCTGGTGTCGACGACGCCGGGCATGAGGCTGATCGCATCGAAGACATCGCGGCCACGCAGGGCGATCTGGTCGAGTTGTTCGCCGCTCAATGTGCCGGCCCTCTCGCCACTGGAAGTGTTCACCGTCACTGCGTCGGCCGCGACCGTGATCGATTCGGTCAACTGGCCGATCGACAACTTGACCTGTCCGACGGAACGATGCTCATCGGCATTGATCAGGATGCCCGTTTGCTTATAAACCTTGAAGCCGTTTGCCTCGATGGCTATCGTGAAGGTGGCCGGTGTCAGATCCGGGAACGCGAAGAATCCCTCGCTGGTGGTGGATGCGGTTCGAACGAATCCGTTTTGTTCGCCAGTCAGAGTGACCCTGGCATTCGGGATCAATGCACCGGCGGAATCCTGTACCGTACCGGAAAGCGAGCAAGATGTATTTTGGGCCGGCAACAAGGCCGGTATTAACAACGCGAAAAATAATCGGTTCAAGGTATGACTCCCGGGCGATGACGGTGCGCCCATAGTTCATTACATCACCCACATCAACCACTGTCATGGGCACTGAGACCTACGATTCTATAGGTCAATTGTCCTAGTCCGCCAGACGTCAAGACGGCTGGACATTCAACTCAACAGCCGATACCGAACGCGCCGGAAATCGCCACTGGAAGGCTGGACCGGCACCAAGCTCCTTCTGCCGGGGCTTGAAGATGTCCGGCTGATCCTGGTTCACATACTGCCGGGGATCCTCCGGCGCGATCTCATGAACACGGCCTCCGGTAATTTTCATGCCGGTGACGGCGAAGGTTGTCTCAACGGGGTGGCTGTACTCCAGATTAACGACGTGCAGATACACTTTGCCGTTACGTCTGCTCGCCGCGACGTCAAGACTCGATGGGGATTTCACCACGTCCACCCCTTGCGCGCCGTTGTACTTCTTGAACAGCCGGGCGATGGAGGCCACCGGCATCATGTAGGTGACACCACGCGGTGTCTGCAAAGTAACTGCATTAACAGTCCAGCGGTTGCCTTGGAAATCCGCGGCAGTGGCAATCTTTACGCGGGCGCCGTGGCGCTGGTAGATGTTCAGCGACCGCGCATGATAAGCCGCTGACAACCATTCGCACAAGATCGGATTTGCGTTATGCGGGCTCAGGCTCAAGTGGCCTTCCGTAACCGCGATTCCGGCCTTTAAAGAATGAGCCTTCACCACGCCTTCCATCTCTGTGATGCGCGTTTCAATCCGCTGCGTCATCTCCAATAATTCCTGCCACGCATGCTCCGGTTCCTTCTGGTAGCGCAGGCCTTTCAGCAAAGTGTCCGGGCGCTTGGGGCTCTGGCCCATCATGTGCATCGCCACCAAATCGATGTGTTCACCGGCACGTTTCAGCAACTCACCGGCCCACAGTTCACCACCAGCGCCATGATCGCCCCAGCCAATGAGCTTGATGGATGGATCACGCTGGCGCATGGCACGCGCAAAGCCGATAGTTGTGGCGATCGATTCGTCACGTGCGAAGGTGCGATTACCGTAGGACGTCTCGTTGCCCAGTTGCCATAACTTCAGGTTCAATGGTTCGACGCTGCCGTTCTGCTTCCGTTCTTTGTTGTCCGGATCGTTGGCGTAGGAAACCCAATCGGCTGCCTCCTGGGCATCCCCTGTACGATCGCCTTCGGGCATCGAGTGAAACCGCTTCTCACCGTCGCCCAGAAAGTTGACGCAGTAAAAGGGTTCGGCGCCTACGCGGCGGCAGAAGTCGACGAACTCATGCGTGCCGACGCGGTTGGTCTCCTTGCCGCCCCAGAAATAATTCCGTATCATCGGCCGCTTGTTGACCGGCCCCACCCCTTCCCGCCATTTATAGTGGCGGCTGAAGAGGCCGCCGAAGCGCATCGCTCCCGGCGCCAGGTCCTTGACGGTGTCCACGAAGTCCTTCCGCCAATCGTCGCGGTCGTAATCCCACGCCGCTTCAACAGAACTGTCGGTCACGCCCAAGGGCTCCATGAATTGCATGTACAACCAGGGCGAGATTTCGAAGCGTGGTTGCGGATCAACAATGAGGGAGGCTGCTGATTGCGCGGCGGCTGGCAGTGCCACGAGCGAGGTGGCCCAGAGCAGATCACGGCGATTAATGGATGTGTTCGTCATTTAGATTCCCGGCTACCAACTTACCTGGATTAGCGAAACCGCGTGGCGAGGCAGCGAAAACTGCAGTTCCAGACTAGTTCCACTTGTCGAGACCCAACGCGGGGGCTCGATCAACTGAAGCTTTCCCTCTGCTTCAAGAAGCGCGTATTGTTCGGACGTGGGCTGCTGAGGCGAGCCCATCTGCTGCCATGCAGTATATGCGTTGCTGTGTGTCTGATCGATGCGGAAATGGCGCACCTGCACGCGCGAAGCTCCGTTCGGCAATCCCGCTACAGTCAGGCGCACGGGTGCGTCCGGGCCAGGCACATCGTCGTCGTGATAGTTCCAAATCATGGCCGAAATCTCGGTTTCCGACCGGCTGGCCAGCACGTCCACATCGGGTTGAGTCCGCACACCGTTCTCTAGAATTGCTTCCAACCCCGCGGCGCCGCTGCTGGTGGCAGCCACCAGATCGCCTCGCATCAGGCCTGACATGCGAAACACATTGAGTACGGGTTTGTCGATCCCGTTGGTTGCCAGCGTACGAAAGCCGGCGAAGTAAGGTTGGCCTTCAAACTCGAACGCCCAGGTGAGGAGCCCTTCGATATTGGTCTTATAACGCTCGGCGAGCAGCAAAACATTCTTGATGGAAGCGGCAGTGTAGGTTGGATACACGGTTCCGTTGCGGTAGGCATTCTGCGGGTTGTCCTTCGCCGAACACGCGGCGCAACCTTCCGGGTCGTATTCGCTGAGTATGATCGGTAGATTCCGAAACTTCGGAATCGATGCCACAATCTCATACCCTTTGGCAACATTCTGGAGATTGCGGCCCAGGCCCATCTGCACGTGGCCTTCAACAACTTTAGGGGATCCTTTGGCGTGAAAAGTAATGAAGTCGAGCGGAGTGCCGGCCTTGCCAGTGGCTGCATTCTGGCCTTTGGCGCAATGTTCCAGGAACTGCCGCAGGTATGTTGCCGCCTTCGGACCACTTGGATCGGTCGTGCCTGGGCCGCCGACTCGCGCACCCGAAAGCGCCCGCTTCACGGCATTGGCGGTATAGTCGTAGAGTTGGTTGTACTCTTCAGGCGTTCCCTGCCAGTAGGCAATATCAGGCTCATTCCACAGTTCCCAATACCAGCTGAGCACCTCCTCCTTGCCATATCGATCCACCGAGTGCCGCACCCACTGGTAAACAAGCTCAGCCCACTTCCGGTAATCGTTGGGAGGGTATGCCCAGCCGCGGCCGCTTCCCTTCTGGCGAAACCTGGTGGCATACGGTTGAGGCTTGACCGAAAGAGCTTCTGGCATGAAGCCGATCTCCACAAACGGCTTGGCATTCGCCTTCACATAAGTGTCCATGATGCGATCTACTATTGTCCAGTCGTAGACCGGCTTGCCGGCCGGATCCTCAGTGTAAGCGTTCGTGGAACCCCACTTCATACCGGGTGTCCCATCGCCGGTGCAAAGCAGGTGGTGGGCGCGAATATAAACTGGAGAGCGGCTCAGGTCCGCCAGTTCCTGGACAAGTTTCGCTCCGTTCTTCATGTAGGTATAATTCGGCTCGTCGTATCCGAAATACGATGAGATCGGCTTGAGCGGACCGCGCCTGGCCAATGCATCTATACGAATGGTAACGGGCTCCTGCGCCGAGGCGAGGATCGGAACCAGCAAGACCAATATGGGTTTGAAAATCTTCATCATTGCCTCGCGCACGTCTTGTGGCCAAACATTTTGCGTTCCTCCCGTGCGTCTTTCTCCCGGTCTATTTCTTCTGCGGAATGATGCCTGCCTATATAGTTACGTTTCATACCATTGTTACCGGTTCACCCTTTAGCAGGGGCTTTCCAAAAATAATTTCCTGGTCACCTTGCGCCTTCATCCAAGCCTTGAGTTCTGTCCGCATCGATGCGAGGCGTTTGGCTTGTTTCGGGGCGGTTGCCAGATTCTTTAATTCGTGGGGATCGGCTTTGAGGTCAAAAAGCTCCTCAGCTGGACGCTCCACATAGCGATTTACTACCGCCGCCGCTTTGGGATTGGTTTTCGCCTCTTCCAGCCAGGTCCGCCAATAGAGGATCCCATTCCCCTTGGAGTGGCGCGTATCATGCGTGTGGTGCTGGAATTCCGGATGCAAATTGAGGATGTATTTCCATTGGCGCGTGCGCAGGCTGCGGATCGGATAGACGTTGATAACGCCATCTCCGCTGTGAGTATTGAAAACGCGGTCGCGATGCGATTTCTTCGTGCCGCGAAGGATAGGCGCGAACGATTTGCCATCGAGTCCCTCAGGCACCTTGCCGCCAGCCAGTTCGATGAAGGTCGGCAGCAGATCCGGCAGACAGATCATGGCGTCGCATACTGAGCCGGGCTCTAACTTACCTTCCCAAGCGGCAATGAAAGGCAGGCGAATGCCAGCGTCGTAAAGATCCCACTTGGCAAACGGCCACTGCGCGCCATGATCCGTAGTGTAAATGAAGAGTGAGTTGCCCGGCAGGTACTTCTTCGTCAGGGCGCGGAACTCACCGAGCAGCCGGTCCGTGCGAGTGACGCTGGTGTAATATTTTGTGCATTGATTCCGTGTCTCCGGCGTGTCCACCAGCTCGGGTGGAAGTTTGACCGTGGCCGGATCGTAACCTTCGTTCGCGACCCACGGGACGTGCGGGAAGTGCGAGCCGAACCAGAGGCAGAGCGGCTTGGACGACTTGCGGTTGGCGAGGTATTTTTCCACCTCTTCGGTATTCGTACCCCCGATGTTAGGCCCCACAACAAAGTCGAAGTTGTAGTATTTGGCGAAATCGTTGTGCGCAATTTTGCCAATGACAGCGATTTCGTAGCCGAGCGCCTGCAGTTTGGCGGGCAGCCCTCGCACATCCGGCCTGGGAGGTTTGTGGTTCGGCTCGGCCCCGTTGCGAGCAGGCCATAGCCCGGTGAGCATTGCCGTGCGGCTCGGCCCGCACGAGGGTGAGGCGTTAAACGCGTGCGTGAATCGCATGCCCTCTGCGGCGAGCTTTGCCAGATTGGGAGTTCGAATGTGACTGGCGCCATAGGGCTCCGAAAACAGGAGCCCATGGTCGTCTGACATGTAAAGAATCAGGTTGGGCAAACTGGTGCTGCTGCCCGATTGCGCGGCGAGGCTGGTGACTTGCACGCCGGCCAATTTGATGAATTCACGTCGTCGTAGGTTTTTCATTGCTCAGTAGTATATCTTCAAACCAAATTGAATCTGCCGCGGCGCGTTCGACTGCGCAGTCAAAACTCCGGGTGCGTCTTCACACCTACGGCAAGCCAGGGCATTTGTCCTATTATTTCCCTGTCATCTGCAGCACCGTTATCGAATAGGGCGGAAACTCCCTGGTGAAATTGGAGCCAAGTCCATCGACAGTCTTAGTGACCGGGACAAGCTTGTTCGGCTCAGTGATTGAATTGGTATCATCCGGGCTACCGGCGCTGAGCGTGATGGCCTGGCCCTTCGCCGCGACGGATTTGAGCCCGCTGATTTCGACGCGGATTGGCTGCGGCGCGCTAGCCCGGTTAACAACTTTCAAATAGATAGTTCCAGTCTTGCTGTCGCGAGTGGCGTTGAAAAAGAGCGTCTCGACCTTCTGGACCGGCGGAGTTGGAGGCGGTATCGCGGGCGGTGGAGTTCCGGGACGTGGGCGAGGGGCGGGCGGCTGCCATTCGCGCGTTGGCACGTTTTGCGATTCGATGGGCAGAACCACGTCGCCATGATGGGCGCTGAACATCTGCTGAGCGTGGTACGCCGGCGAACCGTAGGTGGAGAGAACATCGTAGCCAATCAGGTTGGTCTTCCACTGCATGCCTCCGGGGTTAACGTTGACGAACAACGGCGCATAACCGGACATGATGACCAGATCGGAATTACGCTCCATTCCGGTCATCCAGGCGGCGTCGCCAAGAGCGGCGCTCATGTTAGGCGTGGGCTCTCCAACCCGCGTGGCCCATTCTCCAACGAAGACCTTCTGGCCGGGGCGCGGGCGCTTATCGTAGAGGTGGGAGGTAAAGGACATGAAGTCTTCGGAATTGCGGTAATAGTGTTCATCGATGACATCAGTGGGGTGCTTCGTCTTCATAGTGGAGATCACCTGAAGTTGAGGATACCTGGCCTTGATCGCTTTGTAGAACTGGCTGAAGCGTCCCTCATAGCTGCCTTCCTGTTGGTCAAAACCGTCTTCGTTGCCGACTTCGACATACCGCAGCTTGAACGGCGACGGGTGGCCGTCCTTGGCGCGGCGGGCGCCCCACTTCGTATTTGGGCCGCCTGTCACGTATTCGATCTCTTCTAGTGCCTCTTGCACATAGGGCTCCAGATCGGGGCCGAATGGTACGCGCACCTGGCGCAGAGAATAACCGGCGTAAACGGCCAGCACAGGCTCCATGTGGAGGTCTTCGCACCATTCCAGGAATTCCAGCAGGCCCATACCGTCACTGGACCAATAGCGCCAGGAATCATTCATGTGTCCGGGCCGCGCGGTGATATCGCCGATCGTCTTTTTCCAATCAAAGCGTGTCGCGATGGTCCTGCCTTCGAGGTAATTACCGCCGGGGAAACGCAGAAAGGCAGGCTTCATCGCGGCAAGCAGTTGCATGATGTCCGAACGATTCCCATTGGGCCGGTTGTTGAAAGTCGGCGGGAAGAGAGATACGAAACCAAACCACACTGTGCCAGGTGAGCCGGCTGAAATCACGAAGCGATTGGTGGCCGAAGGCGCGGCCTTGCCCGTTATCAGGGTGAGTTCGTACTTTTTCCACTCTGCGCTGAGGCGCGGCAACTGGGCCGTGGCGTGGGTTGTTGCGCCATCGTTGCTCACTATCGCAACAGTCAGCGGACCTTTGAATGCCGCGTCGGCTTTGGCGTAGATCATGGCGCGGTAGCGCGTGACAGGTTTGACAGCGATGCCCCAGAAACCGTCGTTGGCGACACCGGCGCGCTGGTTGCCGGCGGCTCTGGTGATGGTGAGTTTGAGACTGGCGGGAACCACATCATTGAAAGGGGTCGCCGTGTCGAGAGCCATCGTTCCGGTGCCCCTGCGCTCCTCGACCAGTTGCCAGTGAACCGGGTCCTTCGCGTCTTCCTTGAAGTTTCGATTGCGGATTTGCTCGGCGTAAATCCCGCCATCGTAGGAATAATTGATCTCCTCGGTCATGATCCCGTAGAGCATCGGGCTGACGCGCGCAGCAACCTCGCCGGCGTTGATCCTCAGTACAGGTTGAGCCTGGGCGGCACCGATGAACATCAGCGTCAGCGCGCAGAGAGACAGGGTAGTAAGCGGCTTCATAAAAAGGGAATCCGTGAGCAGTATATCGTGGCATGGCCGGTCAAGACTACGGACATTTGTCCTAGTCCGCCAGCGCTGCCAAGCTATATGGGGCAAATGGCCTAGCGAAACGTAGGTCTGCCGTCCCATGACACCATCGGCACGATCAGGATATGCTAGTGACCATCATGAGCAGGAACCCACTGAGCTTTGCATCCCCAGCGAGCCGCCGTGAATTTCTCCGTACCGCGGGAGCCACCGCGCTCTTTTCCAGGCCGGCCTTTGGCGCCGGTGCCGCCGCGGCGGATCGCCCCCCCAATGTGATCGTCTTGCTCAGCGACGATCAGGGCTATGGCGACTTTTCATGTCACGGCAATCCGGTCCTCAAGACCCCGGCGCTCGATAAACTGCACAGCCAGAGCGTGCGCTTCACCGATTTTCACGTGGCGCCCATGTGCACGCCCACGCGCGGGCAATTGCTCTCCGGCCAGGACGCGCTGCACAACGGCGCAACCTCGGTCACCGCCGGACGAGCCCTGCTGCGGCGCGGCCTGCCCACTATGGGGGATATCTTCAGCGCCAATGGCTATGCCACCGGGGTTTTCGGCAAGTGGCACGTGGGCGACACCTGGCCGTACCGCCCGATGGATCGCGGCTTTACCGAGGCCCAGTATTTTCATGGCTACGGCATGAGCTCGGCCGTCGAATTCGACAACGACTATTTCGATGGTGGTTACTTCGATAAGGGCGTCCGCAGAAATTTCACCGGCTACTGCACCGACTTCTGGTTCGCCAGCGCCACGAAGTTCATGGCCGACAAGCAGCGCATTAACCAGCCCTTCCTCTGTTATATTCCCACCAACGTGCCACATGGACCAGCTTGGGTCGACGACTCCTACTCAGGCCCCTACGCCAAGGGCGAACGGAAACTTCCGGCCGCGTTTTTCGGCATGATCGCCAACCTGGATGAGAACCTGGCGAAGCTGGAGGGCTTCCTGGAAAGTTCCGGACTGCGCGACAACACCATCTTCATCTTCATGACCGACAACGGCGGCACTGGCGGCGTCCCTATTTACAATGCAGGTATGCGCGGCCATAAGACGCAGTATTACGAAGGCGGCCACCGCGTGCCCTGTTTCGTTCGCTGGCCGAGCGGCGGCTTGCGCGCGCCCTGCAATATCGACGTCAACGCCGAGGTGCAGGATATTCTGCCCACGCTGATCGATCTTTGCGGCCTCAAGGAGACGCGCGGCGCGCAGTTCGATGGCGTCAGCCTGGCGGGCCTGTTGACCGGCAAGACCCAAGCCCTCGCCGAGCGCACCCTGGTGGTGCAGTACGGACAGATCCTCAAGAAGTGGGACTCCTGCGTGATCTGGAAGAAATGGCGCCTGGTGCAAGGCAAGGAATTGTACGATCTGGCGAGTGACCCGGCGCAGGCCACCGACCTTGCCACGAAGCATCCGGAGGTGCTGGAGCGGCTTCGCGCCTACTATGAAAGCTGGTGGCAGCGGCGTGAGGCTGGTCTGCGCAAGTATTGCCCCATTAGCATTGGGTCGGCCCAGGAGAATCCGCTTATGCTCTGTTCGGCGGACTGGCAGGACATCTATGCGGATAATCCGTTGACCGTGCTAAACGCGGGAGGCGGTCCGCAAGGGGGCCCGTGGAACATTCAGATCGAGCGCGATGGCGACTACGAGATCGCCTTGCGGCGCTGGCATCCGCGTCTGAATATCCCGATTGACGCACCCTGTCCCGTGCAGAAACGGCGCAAGGGTGAGTTGCCATTCGGTCCGGCGCTGCCGATCGCTCTAGCCCAGTTGCAAGTCGCCGGCGGTCGGCAGTCGGCGAAAGTGGCTGGGGGCAGCACCTCGGTGAAGTTCCGCGTCCGCCTGAGGGGCGGGACTAGAACGCAACTGCAGGGCTGGTTTCAAGACGCCCAGGGCAAGGATCTCTGCGGTGCCTATTACGCCGACGTCCGGCGTGTGTGAAGTCCGTTTGTCCTAGTCGGTCGCGGGAAAATGCACGATGCCGCGTTGGATCGCTGCGATCGCCGCCTGGGTGCGGTCGGCCACCCCGAGTTTGTCCAGTACATTGCTGACGTGTATCCTGACAGTCTTTTCCGCGATTTCCAACCGTGTACCGATCTCGCGGTTACTGCAACCGCGCGCAATGAGGGAGAGAACATCCATTTCGCGCGGCGTCAATTCGGCCTTAGCTGTCCACAGGTTTCCGTGGCGATCTTCAAGGATTGTGAGAATCGGACCGGGGATGCCCGTCTGGATCTCCGCTTTTTCCGTTCGCAAATCGTAGGCGAGCAGATATCGATAGGCGCCGATCCATAAATGACCGGAACGATCGCAGTAAACAGAGGTGAGCTTTCCGAAGCGCGCAGTATCGAACTTCAATGATCGCAGCTTGCCTGACTGGTACAGCCATAATTCTTGTGGCGTCGCGATCACTACGCCAGTGCCCGTATCCGCAAAGGCTGTGGGCATGGGAGGGACGATGCCTGCAACTCCGTGGACAATTTCCGACTTGCCGTCGTGGATACGCGTGATGCCAAAACGCGAAGCGATCCAGATGGTTCCGGAACGGTCCTGGTAGATGGAGCGGATCGTGCCGCCTGCAAGCCCATCGCTCTTGCGGAATACGGTGGTTTTGTCACCGCGAAGGCGGATCAGATCGCCCGATTCGAGGCCGGACCAGACTGTGCCATCGGCGGCGCGGAGCAATCCGTTGACGGCCTCAGGCACGTCAAGGCCTGAGCCCGGCGGCAGTGGCCGAAAACGCGTCCGTCGAAACGGATGAGGTCGCCGGTAGTGCCGACCAGCAAATTACCATCATTGGCTTGGGCGATTGCGCGAACCGCATTCTGCGGAAGTCCGTCTTCCACCTGCCACGTGGTCTTTTGATATTGAGATACCGCGCGATTTGGATCGAGCGCCCCCACTTCCATAGCCGCGAGCAACAACGCGGCTGAGATCCGGACTGCATGACGCACGGACTGGCACATTGGATTGGCTCATACTATCAGAGCAAATATCCCATGTTCGGGCGTATAGGACAAATGTCCTAAGCCAACCGCGAGCTGCATAGTGCGCATCTTGAGAGTAGTGGAGCGAAACATCCCATTCCCATGCCTTTCGATTCTCCGAATAACAGCATCACTCGCCATACGACAATAAACAGCAGAAGAGCTTTGATGACGGTTAGACAATTTACCGGCTGGTGATGTAGCGGTATCGGAAGCGGCCTTCGGGGGCCACGTCGCCTTTGATATAGAAGTCCATGGGTCCGGCGAGTTGCGGCAAGCCGTCAGCCCACTTGAAATCGAGCGTGATGTCTCCGTCAGCCAGGCCAAGGGCGGCACGGGGGATGGCGAGATAGAGTTCATTGCCGCGCACACGCATGGGGACATCGGCCACTCGCTCCCAATTCCAGCCGCCGTTGCTCTTTTCAAGCACAGCGGTCCTATTTCCCGCCTCTGCACGGTTGACGGCGAACGCATAACCTTCCCAATTCGGAGCGCTCGTGCCGGTATCGATGAGCAACATCATCCGCCCCGCTCCAGGGTGAGCCACCGCTTCACGCGTGCGGGCGTAAAAATAGACGTGGGTGCGGTCTCGCGCTACTTTCATGAGGTCGAAATCGTTCAGGCCGCTCCGGTCGCTGTAGTGCCGCTTGCCCACGCCATCGAAGTCGCGCGGAGTCGTTTCGCCGGCGTGATCCAGGTAATCGGGACCAACATCGCGCCATGCGTAGAAGCCGTCGTCAAGCGGAATCGTCTTCGGCGCAGTGGCGTATCGGATTTCAGGCGCACCTTTGTAGCGGCGCACGTTGGCGACAAGTTGATAGTAGTAGTGATCGAGGTGCCCGCCTTTCATCATTTCGATGTCGCGGCTGTGTTCCTCATCGAACTGATCCACGAAGACGGTAGGCTTGCCGGGCCGAGAAAAGCGCCCGGCGATCCACTCGTTCCAGCCCGTGACCATCACAAACGGGGGCTCCAGCGCGAGTGCGCGGGTCCACTGCTCAGCGAAGTTGAAGCCTTGGTTCACTGCGTCCGGCGAAGTGCCGACGGCGCCTGTGTGAAAGCTCCGGCCGCGCGCATCGCCGTTGCTCATGTTGGTGACTTTGCCGTCGGAAATCCGGAGATTCTGCGCCACCGAGACGTTGACCTGCTCTGGCCGCTTCGGATCGTCGGCGAAGCCGTACACCTGCGGATAGGCCGCTTCCCAATGCCAGGCGTTCTGAGTGTTGACTTGCGTGAACGGCCAGTGCGCCCGACGTAAGGTGAAGAAGGCTCGCACTTCAGGGCTGACCTTCTCCGGGTCAGCGATCATCAAAGGACGGTCGTGCCAGCGAAACCAAAGATCCTCGTAAAGGCGGGGCTGGTAGAGATCCTCATAGACTTCCTGAGCGGTGGCGCCGGCTTCGGTATTCACCATGAAGACGATCTGGGGAGTGTGGCCTCCTTCGCGGCGGATCTGGCGGAAGACCTCGCACAGGCGCAGGTAGACATCACGATAAGTACGGCGATTGGTGGTGTCGAAGATGAGCGTGTCGATACCGGCGTCGGCAAGCAGCATGGCATGGCGGCGCAGAACCCACGGGTCGTTCGCCAGATAGAAACCGAACAGAGGTTCGCCCCAGTAATACATGCTGCCGGGAGGGCCCCACGGCGGTGACGCGGAGGTCTCCAAAGCATTCGGAAACTTCTTCATGATGTCTGTGACTACGGATGTACCTTCGATGCCGCGCTCGTGCTGTCCCAGCCAGAGAAAGTAGAAGATGCCGGCGAAGCGGTCGGGGCGCGGCGGTCCCACTTCACTTGCCAGCGGCAGCTTGCGCCCAAGTCCATCGGTCGCCGGCCAGGGAACTCCCGGATTGGCGGAGTACCGGGGTTGGGCGGCAGCCAATGAGCATGTTGCCAGGATCGCCAGAAGGGTTGCTAAGGGGCCCATTAGTGCTCTCGCGCCGGCGGCGGATCGGCCTTCGCCTTCGGATCGTAGTTCGGATTCCGGCGCGGCCGGACGGCTTTCGTGCGGGTAAGAAACTGCTCCATGCTGGCCGCGAGTTCCCGCACCTTGTCCGGGTTCGCCGCGCTGACATCGTGCGCCTCGCTCATGTCGGTGGATAAGTTGTAAAGCTCAAGCCGGTCGTCCTGTCCCTGGCCCTCACACCAGAAGCGGATCAACTTCCAATCGCCGTCACGGACCGCTGTACACGGCGTATTGCCGGTCGCGGGCGTGTAGTGGGGGAAGTGCCAGAAGAGTGGGCCGCGTTCATAGGGCTTGCCTTCGAGCGCCGCAACAAAACTTCTGCCATCGAACCCTACTTTCTGTTTAGGGCTGACACCAGTCATTTCCAGCAGCGTTGGGTAGTAATCCACACTCGATATCACCGCGTTGGTCTTGCTCCCTGCTTTGATTTTACCCGGCCAGATGACCACCGCGGGTTCACGGATTCCGCCCTCGTAGAGAGTTGCCTTCCCGGCTCGCAGCGGCGAGTTGCTGGTAACCGGTACGCCACCTACATCGGCAAAATCAACGCCGCCGTTATCGGAAGTGAAGACCACGATGGTATTCTTCGCCAGACCAGTTTCGTCAAGTGTACGCATGAGAGTCCCCACTGCGTTATCCATGCTCTCAACCATGGCTGCGTACACAGGATTATGTTGTGGGTTATCGGGCTGCGCCAACGCCCGGTATTTCTCGACCAACTCCGGCTTGGCCTGCCACGGCCCGTGCACGGAAAAGCACCAGTAATTCAAAAAGAACGGCCGGTCTTTGTTTTCGCGAATGAACTGGGACGCTTCTTTCGCCATGCGATCCTCGATGTGCTCGCCGGGTGCACCGGTCAAGTGTTCCAGCTTCCAAGGCGCCAGGTAGGCAGGTGGACTGGGCCCCCACCAGTGTGGGATATCCACATCGAAACCCTGGTGCAGTGGATCGTAAGGTTCGCGACCGAGATGCCACTTTCCAAAGTGGCCGGTCCGGTAACCCGCGTCTTTGAAGGCTTCGGCGACTGTATAGTATTCCAGCTTCAGGCGGCTGGCACTGTTTGTGCCGATGGCCTTCTGAAACGGGCGTGCTCTCGGCAATGGAGTGGCTTCAAAGGTTTCATCCGGCAAATGGCCGGAAGCTCCGGTGATTCCCGTGCGGGCCGGATAGAGACCGGTCATCAGGCTGGAGCGGGTGGCCGAACAAAGCGGAGCGGCCGCATACGCCTGCGTAAACATCATCCCGCGGCGGGCCAGCGCATCGATATTCGGAGTGCGTAGGAACTTGCTGCCATAGAGCGAGGTGTCGCGCCAGCCGAGGTCATCCGCCAGAATGAAGACCACATTGGGTTTCGTATCGCCGGCTGCCCAAAGCGCGGAAAGGCCGGCAGCGCTGCACGAGTTGAGAAAGGCACGTCTGGAAAGGTTCATGTCTATTCTCAAGATGCGGCCGGCGGGCCGTTCGGTTGGCTGATGGCCTTGCCTCGCCAACCGCAAGGGCTCTTCCATGCATCTTGAGAAGATTGGAGAGCAACAGACTGATCACATGCCATTAGACTTCCCACTGAGCTTAATGAAGCCGCTGCTGGAGGGATTCTCTGCCCCGGTCGCAGCGTTCGACCCGCGTAAGGCGTGGGAGGCTCGTTATCTGACGTACTGCCTGGTTGGCAATGTCAAGGTTCCGACTGGCTTCGTCGCATTGGACCGAACATCCGCGGGCGGCGGCTTTGTGCTGCGGGTCCGCTGCGAGCGCTCCGCAGGAAAGGGCCGCGTGCACCGGATTGACGGAGAAGTCAGCGGCGCGACGGACGAGTTGGCCACACCTCGTGAATGGCGAGCAACCGGAGACGCGGCGGGTGCTCGAGGCACAAGGCTGCGATCAAATTGGAATGGATCTGCAGAGAAGCTGTCAGGGAAACTCTCGCATCAGTGGTCACTGTTGGATGCGGTTCAGCGCATGCCGCAAAAGCCATTTCCGAAACTGAGTTTTCAATACATCACGTATGACGGGGCGTTGTTGCCGCGGCATACGCTGGCCTATCGCGGAGCTGTGGAGATCCAAACCGGTCAAGGTCCGCTGCGGCTGCACGGTTACGAGCAACTCGGTGGCGGTATCTTGCCCTGGATTTACTACACAGGCGATTCCGGACGCTTGTTGATCGCGGTTTCCGGCCTCGAAGCGTGGCTTTTCGATGGAGCTGCCGCATGACTCGACGTGAATTTACTTTGACAGCTCCTGCGGTCGCGCTGGCACAGGCGAAACCACAGCGCCCGAATTTCCTGGTAATCCTGTGTGACCAGTTGAGCCTGGATGCAATTCAGGCGCACGGCTGCAAATGGGCACGCACACCCAACATTGATCGCCTAATCGCGCGCAGCGTCACGTTCATGGAATCGCACAGCACAAACCCCGTTTGTTCGCCGGCGCGAAGCAGTTTGCTCACAGGGCGGATGCCAGTGGAAACCGGCGTGGTGACCAACAATCTTTCTATTCGCGATGGCATGCCCAACTTCGGACAGTGGCTGAGGGACGGCGGCTACCAGACGGTCTATTCCGGCAAGTGGCACCTGCCTGAAGGATGGGCGCCGGACAATACCCCAGGATTCGACGTGCTCCCGGTTGGCGGTCAGGGGCAAGGCTCGCAGATGGATCCGGTTGTATCGGCGGCTTGCGCGAGTTGGATTCGCAGCCGGTCGAAGCAGAAGCCGTATCTGTTGATGGCATCGCTGCTACAGCCGCACGACATCTGCTACTGGTGTATCCATCCCAAAGAACTCGTGACGGGCCACTCGCCCGTTGCCGTGGACTCAGCGATGCTGCCGGAGTTGCCGCCGAATCATCGTTCACGGCCGAAGGCTCCGGCGATTCTCGACAAACTCGCCTATAAGCAATTCACTTCGGACGAGCAGTGGCGCTACTATCTGTATGCCTACTACCGGATGGTTGAGATGCTCGATCTAGACGTTGGCCGTCTATTGCAGGCTGTTGAGATGGCCGGGGAACTGGATTCTACAATTGTGATTTTCACTTCTGACCACGGTGAAGGCGGCGGCCGGCATCAGCACGTACAGAAGTGGTACCCGTACGATGAGGCGGTCAAAGTGCCGCTGGTAATTTCGTGCCCAGGACGGATCCGCGAAGGGCATCGCGATACTGCTCATCTGGTGAGTACGGCGGATCTGATGCCTACGCTCTGCGATTATGCCGGTATCAAATCCCCTCCGGACATTTGCGGCACGAGCCTGCGGCCATTCCTGGAAGGTAAGCCAACTGATGGCCATGAGTTTGTGGCTGCGGAGGTGCGGGTAAGCGGCAGGATGATACGGACGAGCCGCTACAAGTATGTCCGCTTCGCCGGCGATCCGGTGGAACAGCTTTTCGACATGCGCGACGATCCGTGGGAGATGAAGAACCTGATCGACACGGCGGGACTCGGCGCCGAGATCCGCGCACACAGGAAATTGCTGGATGATTTTGAAGCGCGGATGAAGCCCGCGCCTAAACCGGCTTGAAATGCGCCTCTAGATACCCTTGGCGAAAGCTTCCGCGTTCTTCCACGGGCCTGCAAAAACATACCAGACGAATGCCTTCGAGGCGATCCCGTCCAGCGTGTCGCGGCTTGAGAGGTGGAAGCTGTGGTTTCGCCACATGGGCTCAGTCCCTCCGTTGCCGCTCACGCGGCCGCTAGAAAAGTTGCTCGAAGGCATGGCCACGCCGAGGCCGTCGCTGAGGTCTTCACGGTAGAATCCGCCTGCGACGTACTTGCTTGCCGCAACATCGCACGGGCAACTTTCCGGGCTCACGACTTTCGTCTTATAGTCCCACGCAACATAGGCGGCAAAGTCGAACCCGAACGGTCCGATCTTCTCATCGGCTATATGCGTGATGCGCTCTTCGAGCTTCAGGTAATACTTCGGCACACCGGCGGGATTCGGCACCCACGACGCGTGCGTCTCGAGTGTATAGGGCGAGAAGTTGCTGAGCGGTACCATGCTGTTCACCCGGCCTTCCCACACTGCGATCAGGGGCTTTTCGTAGAAAGCGTTGTTGTGGTTGAAGTCAAGCATCATAGTCATGATGGTGACGGCTTTGGTGCCCTGGCACGCCACGCCAGTGACGGGTGACATCGCCGAGCCATCGCCAGCCTGCGTTGGATTGTAGTCTCCGCGCCAGGGGCCGTGTGTCATTCCGTTGTGGAAGGCCATCTGCAAAAGGCCCCCGCCGTTGAACCCCCACACGTGCTCGGCGCCTTTGTACTTGAGTGAAACGATGGCGCCGCCTTGTGCCATGTCGAAGAGCACGGTTTGTTCGCCAGCCGGATCTTTCATCACCACAGCCTGCTCCGGCTGATTCGGCTGCATGCGGAACTCAGTCGTCTGGCAGGCTGCGCTCACGGCTTCGGCCTCCATCGGATTTGCGGCCGGAGGCGGCGCGGAAGGAAGAGGCGCTGCCGTGGACTTAGGTTGCGAGGCAGCGAATGCGCGCGCCTGTTCCCAAGGTCCGGCGCACACGTACCACGCGAAGTCGAATGATCCGACGCCATCGAGCGGCCTCTCCAGCACGGCGGCGAAAGTGCGCCGCGGTGCTGCCCAGACTGCGCCATACAGCAACACGACATATTCGGCGTTGTCACGCAGAAACGCCTTCGATGTTCTCCACGGTGCAGTGGGGACCACCGTGGCGATTCCGCGCTGTTTTGCTTCATCCTCGTAGTGGCCCGATGCAAGTGCAGCGGTAGTGGCGCTTGAGCATGGCGCCTTCTCCGAACAGTTTTCGGGAAACTGGACGAACCGCTGAGAATCCCACGGCGCCGCGCCGGAAAGAAACCACTGCAGCGGCCCTGACGGTTGCGGACGCGTATTCACCACGGACTGCTCCAGCTTCAAATACCACGCCGGTGCGCCTCCCGGATTCTTGACCCAACTTGCTCTGGTCTCGATGGTGTAAGGCGTGGAGTAACCAGGCGGGAAATTGTCGCTGATCTTGCCCGCCCAAACACCCAGCAGTTTTTCCGGCTCGAACGAATTGTCCACGCTGCGGTCGATCATCATGGCGAGAGCGCGCATCGATCGCGCCCCTTCGCATGCAACTCCCGCAACCGTAGCCGGAACGCCCATGCTGACACCGCCCTGGTCAGGATTGAACGCTGTCCAATAAGGGCTGCGCATCCGCATCTGCGGGAGCGGTTGCCGCAGGGCGAACATGCCTACGTCGGCACCGGCACCCTGGCCATACAGCAATTCCTTGCCACGATAACGCAGCGATATCAACGACGCACCGTGCAACAAATCGAAACGTGCTTCCTGCTCGCCGGCCGGATCGCGCAGCACAACCACCTGCACCTTCGGCAGCACCTGCGGAAACTGCCAAGCGACAACGGCCTTCAACGGGAAATCTTCCACCGGGCAAGAGACGTCGGGGATCTTTTGCGCAGTCGCCGCGGCGGCAGCCAACAAAAATGCGGTGCAACTACGCGCGCACGCGATATTTTTCAAGAGCATCTTCATCGATATCGAGTCCTATGCCTGGATGCGGCGGCGCGAGGATGGCGCCATTTTCAAACGTGAACATCTGTTTCGTGCGGAGCAGTTTCAGGCCGGGCGCCCACTGCTCTTCTGGCATCAGCGGCGGAGAGACCATGGTCACCTCCTGCCAGGAAGACCCCATTGCGAGGGCAGCCTGCAGCCATCCAGCCAGCGGAAGGCCGATGTAGCCGTGCGGGATCGCGGGGACGTGGAACGATTCGGCGAGTGTCGCAACCTTTCGGCACATGAAGATGCCGCCCGCGTGCACCGGGTCGGGCTGGATAATGTCGTATGACCGGCGCTCCATGCACTGTCGGTACTGATCCATCTTGTCGTAGCCCTCGCCTCCGGTAATCAGAATGTCGACCATCGCTGCAAGCCGGGCGGGCGAATCGAAGTCGTCGCGGTGGAAGGGCTCCTCCAGCCAATAGACCCCGATCTTTTCCAATGCCCGTGCGACTTTGAGCGCAGTTTCGAAGTCCCAGACTTTCTGCCCCGCCATGCTGACCGGCATCTGCGCGGTGCGGTCCACCATCAGGTGAAAGCCCTTGCCCGTGGCCTCCAAAATCTGACGGCAAGCTTCTACGTCATCCATTGGATTCGGCCTCCAGATGCGCATTTTCATACCACGGAATCCTTCCTTGCGGATCCTCAGCGCCATCTCCACCTGGTCTTTCAAGGGGACATGTGCCTGATCGGCGGGCCCCTTCCAGACGCACGTCAGATAGGCTTTCATGCGATCAGCCGGACTGCCCAGTAACTTGTAGACGGGTTGCCCGGCGATGCGGCCGATCGCATCCCACACGGCATGCTCCGTACCACCGAAGCGGTTCAATCCGGCACGCAAATGCGCATCAATGTTGAACAGATCCTTGCCGGTGAGCATTGCGCGCAGTTCAGGCAGTGCTGCCGCACGCGAACCTGCAAAGGAATAGCCGGCGACGCCCGCGTCGGTCATCACTTTTACGACAGTGAAACGGTGTTGCATGCCCGCCGCCGCCTCTGCTTCGCTAACTGGCACCAGGACCTGGAATGAATCAACACCCGTGATGCGCACCGGTTTGACCGCAGCTTCCAAGGCACGAAGACCGACGAATGAAGCAGCGGCTCCTATCAGTGATCGGCGCGTGGAATTATGCACGGATGCGGTACTCCTTGATGGCGTCTTCGTTCAAGTCCAGACCCAGCCCCGGAAAGTCAGGTAACAGGACGTGTCCATCCTGAATGCGGAACAACTCGGGCGTTCGTAGCAGCGGTTTCGCCGAGGCCCACTCCTCCTGCGGCAGGATGGGTGTGCCGATGACCTCCTGCCACTCGCAGTTGCTCATCGCGCAGCCCGCCTGTATGTAGCCAGCCAGAGCCGGTCCGGTAGTCCCATGCTGGATGCAGGGCACACCGAAAGCTTCCGCGAGAATGGAAATCCTGTGCGCGGCGAGGATTCCTCCACAGATGCGCGTATCGGGCTGCAGAATGTCGTAGGTCTTGTGCTGCAGAAAGTCGAGAAACTCGCAGGTGCTCTTGGCGAGTTCACCGCCGGTGATCAGAATATCGACTTCGGCGGCCAGGCGCGCGGGGGCCTGAACGTCGTGCCCGTCAAAGGGCTCTTCCAGCCAATACGCGCGGTGCTTTTCCAAGCCCCGACAAACCTTCAGCGCGGTCGGATAGTCCCACACCCAGCCAGGCCTGACTGCGGTGCGGTCGAGCATGATTTTGAAGTCCGGTCCCACTGCGGCGCGCATCACGCCGACCATGTCGACATCGTCCATTGGATGGGGCCGCCAGGCACGGACTTTGATGCCACTGAAACCGTTCTGCTTGAGTTTCAGTGCGAATGCCGCCTGTGTTTCGTATGGCACGTCCGATTGATCGGATTCAAGCGGAGGCGCACCGGCAGGCAAAGGCTTTTGCCGCGGCCAAACGGTGGTGCGATAGACGCGCAGCCGGTCGCGAGTACCACCTAACAACTGCGCGACGGGACGTCCCGCGATGCGGCCAACTGCATCCCACATCGCGTGCTCAATTCCTGACCATGCCTGCACGCCCGACTCGCCGCGGAAGGCTTGCAGTCGGGCCATGTGGCGATCGATGGCGAACAAGTCCTCGCCCACGAGCACCGGTTTAACGAAGCGATTGAGAACGTCATCCGTGCAAGGGATGAAGGAGGTCCCAGTAACTCCCGAGTCGGTATGGACCCTGCTAACGCTGAAAACATTCCCGCCGGGCACGCGAACGCGAAACGCCTCCACTCCGGCGATGCGAACGCGCTTGGCCTCCGCTGCTGCGGCTCGCAGCGGGGCCGTAATCGCTGCGAGCCCCCCTGTCAATAATGTGCGCCTGTCAAACCGGCTGTTCATGTGTATTCCCGCCTCAGGCCAGAATCTGCTTCACGACAGTCCCGTGAACGTCGGTCAACCGGAAATCGCGGCCGCTATACCGGTATGTGAGGCGCTCATGGTCAAGCCCCAAAATGTGCAGAATCGTAGCGTGCAAGTCGTGAACATGCACCTGGCCGTCCACGGTCTTCCAGCCATATTCATCGGTTTCGCCATGAACGATTCCCTGTTTGACGCCCGCGCCGGCCATGAACATCGTCCAGCAATTTGGATTGTGATCGCGGCCTGCATCTGTGCGCGCTCCACCCATTGACTGATCGAATGGAGTTCGCCCGAATTCGCCGGTCCAGACTACCAAGGTGTCCTCCAGCAACCCGCGCGCCTTCAGGTCAGTAAGCAGCCCAGCCAGTGGTTTGTCGATTCCCGTTGCGCTCCTGCGCAAGGTTGTAGAGATCTTTGCGTGGTGATCCCAACCGTTGTCGGTCACTTGAATGTAGCGGACGCCTGCTTCGGCGAGCCTCCGCGCCATCAAACACTTTCGTCCGAAATTGTCAGTCGCGTCATCGCCCATCCCATACAGTTCGCGCGTGGCTTCCGATTCGCGCATCACATCGAAAACTTCCGGAGCCTGAACTTGCATGCGGAAGGCCAGTTCGTAGGATTGAATGAGTCCTTCCACGTTGGGGTCATCGCCTGAGTTCTCCTGGTCCATACGGTTGCGCGCCTGGATCAGGTCCAGGTGCTGACGCTGCAAATCCGCGGGTAGCGATGGGTCACCCAAATATCCGATCTTCGAATTCTTGACGGGAGTGCGTGCATCGCCCAAACGCATACCCTGATAAATGGCCGGAAGAAATCCGTTGGAGTAATGCAGCGGACTGCCATCGTCCCCATACAACATGGGGCTGATCACCATGAACGCCGGTAGATTCCGGTTTTCTGTGCCCAAGCCATATGTGATCCAGGACCCCATTGAGGGTCTTACAAATTGCGAGGAGCCGGTCTGGAACAAGCGGATTGCCGCCGGATGAGCCGGGCTATCCGTAACCATCCCGCGCAACCAGCACAAGTCGTCCACCTTTTTGGCGAGGTGAGGCATTAGATCCGACATCCACAGACCACTGTTGCCAGCCTGTTTGAAATCGGCCACGGGCGGCAACAGGCGTGCAGTCTCTTCCGAGCGAATCTTGGTGGAGTTCACCGCAAAAGGAATCTTTTCGCCGGCCTCTTTCTTCAGCCGTGGCTTGCAGTCAAACAGATCCATTTGCGACGGCCCGCCCTGCATCCAAAGCAAGATGACGCGCTTTGCCTTGGCCGGAAAATGCGGTTGCTTAGGTGCAAGAGGATCAACCGCGGCTGCCTGGGCTGCTATCGCCGCAAAGGCAAGAGATCCGAAGCCGCCGCCCAACGATCGAAGGAATTCGCGGCGATCGCGCGGCGCTAAGTCAAAGGGATGTGGCATACATACTCCTTATCTTCGATATAGAAATTCGCTCGACGCAAAGATTGCGTGGCAGTAGCGGCCCCACACTTCTGCGTCAATGTCGTCAGGTCTGGCCGCCTGCTTCGTCAAAGCGGCACGGAAATCGGACACAAATTGCCGCGCTTGATCCAGATCCCGCTGCGTTGACCGCCTGCCCAGCATTTCGAGAATGATCTTCGCTACGCGAGCCCGGTCATCCATGCCACGAGTTGCCATTGCAACGCGCAGCGATTCCTCCTTCATAAACTGCGAATTCATCAGGAAGAGCATCTGCGAAGGCACCGTGGTGGAAGACCGCACACCTGTGATCTGATCTGGGTCCTTGAAGTCGAACACGTTCAAAATATCGATGTCTTCCATCTGACTGTTGCGCATGATGGGCTGATAGACGGTTCGCCTGTACTTGATGTTTTGCGCGATGCGCGAATCGTCTTCCAGGAAGTAAGGCGCAATCGTGTGGACGTTTTGCGGCGTCAAAGGCAGCGTCGGGCCGCCTCCCCCGTTCAAATCCAGCCGGCCGCTGATCTGCAGAACCGCGTCACGAATGGCCTCCACTTCCAAACGCCGGCGGTTGGCGCGCCACAGCAGTTCGTTGCCGCCATCGATTTCGTTGTTGCCTGGCTCGGGCCTGCTCGACAATCCGTAGACACGGCTGAGAACGATTTCGCGGATCAGTTTCTTTGTAGACCAGCCCTGTTCGATGAAGCGAGCGGCCAGATAGTCAAGGAGTTCCGGATGCGTTGGCGGCTCTCCGCGCGTTCCGAAATTATCGGTGCTTGCCACAATGCCCCGGCCAAACAAATGATGCCAGATTCGATTCACATACACTCGCGCGGTCAGTGGATGACTGGGGTTGGTCAGCCACGTTGCAAGTTCTTTCCGTCCGCTGGAGTTAGGTTCAATTTCAGGAGCAGGTCCACCTGCGCCGATGCCGCTCAAGACTCCGCGCGGCACAAACTCACCCAACTGGTGCGCGTCGCCGCGGCTGGCAATGCGCGCGTTCTCCGGGAACTCCATCTCTTCGGCTGCGTAGACCTCGGGCCACCTTGGCTTGTTGTATTTGGCGAATAGTAGAATCTGGCGGTCCGGTGCGAATTCGGTCTTCTTCTTGAGCTCCGCGAGCTCTGCCTGGGCAACTTTTCTTTCGTGCGAACCCGGCTTGGTTTCTTTGATCCTGGCGTTAACCTCTTCCTGTTGTTTCTTGAAAACCTTGTCCTCTTCCTCGGTCTGCTTCAGCTGTTTTTCCCAGGCTGCCATCGCCTCGGCATGTTTTCTAACTGTTTCGGCTGACTCCGCAAGCCGCACCATGTTCAATCCGCCATTGGCATTGTTGCGAGATGTCGTCTTGGTGCTGAGAAAGATACCCGCCATCGCATAATAATCTTTGTTCGTTACCGGATCGAATTTGTGATCGTGGCAGCGGGCACACCCCAGGGTAAGTCCCATTACGGTGCGGCCAATCAGATCCACCTGTTGGTCGGCGATGTCGAACCGCATCTGCAATTTGTCGTATGAGAACCAGGCCCATGGTCCCAACGTTAAGAACCCGGTAGCGGCCGGCGCTTCTTCGTCCGGTTCGCTGCCCTTTTGCTTCTTGCCTCCAGCGCCGGCGATTTGCTCCCGCAGGAACTGGTTATAGGGCTTGTCGTGGTTATAAGAACGAATCACATAGTCGCGATAACGCCAGGCTTCAGGGAGTGGAATTCGCCGCCCAACGCCCGTGGTGTCCGCAAAATAGGTAACGTCCAGCCAATGCCGTCCCCAACGCTCGCCAAATGCCGGCGAAGCCAACAGCCGGTCAGCTTCCGTTTCAAGCGCCTTCGGCGAAGGGTCAGATGCAAATCGGATCACGTCTTCGGGCGCTGGCAGCAAGCCGGTCAGGTCAAGAGTCAAGCGGCGGAGCAGCGTGTATGGGTCCGCGTCGGAGGCCGGCGGGAGTTTCTTGTTTTCCAGTTTGGCCAGAATAAACCGGTCAATACCGGTTCGAGGCCAGGATGCGTTTTTGACCGCGGGCGGCTTCGATGGTTTGACCGGCTGCAATGACCAATGACCCGCGGGAGCCGAGGCCGAAGCAGCAGGAGCAGCGTCCGGCCAAACCGCACCATCGCGCACCCATTTCTCCAGAGCTTCGATCTCAGGTCCTGCAAGCTTCGCACTGGGTGGCATTTTGACCTTGCCGGCATATTGCACTGCTTGAATCATAGGACTCGCGGCCGGATCGCCAGCCACCACAGCTCCCGAACGGTGCATCCCGTCGCGCGTGGTGAATTGCTTCTGCCCCATCTGCACCTTGTCTCCATGACATGAAGAACAACGTGCAAGCAGCACAGGACGCACCTTGGCTTCGAAGTAGTCCAGCCTGCCATCTGGCTGCCCGAAACAGACAAGAGGCAAAGCCAGAATGATAGCGAATTTCGGCATACTAGGTAGTTTATCCATTACGGTCTGTTTCTGCTCTCCATGGACACCCTTAGAAATCAAGCCGCGACCCAATCTGCATAGTGCGGTTCCCGACCGGCGCGCCCGTGATGTAACCAAAATTCGGGCTAGTAATCGTGGTGTTCGGATTCGCCATCGTGCTGCGATTCAGAGAATTCAGGAAATCGGCACGCAGTTGGAACGCGTACTTCTCCCGGAACCGGAAGTATTTCTTGAGACCCAAGTCCTCGTTTTTCGTTCCCCATCCGCGGAAGTTGCCCTGCCGGATTGCTCCCGATCCCAGGCTCAACGGCGCGGGCGCGCTGACCATTGAGGTATCGAAATACCTGTCTGCCGTGGGATTGGAGAGGCGGTTGGCATAGTCGAATGCACGCGGATCGGGAGTGTATTGAATCTGCCCGGCTTTGAAGTCCGGCCGCGGAGTTCCGCCATTCCAACCCGTGATGCCCGCAATTCCAGCGATAGTGAGCGGAGCGCCGCTGAAGTAGTTCAGCACCCCCGATACTTCCCATCCGCCTACTACCCAATCGAGAGCCTTGGGCATGTTTGAGCCGAAAGATCGCTTGCGTCCCACCGGCAGTTCATACATGAAGAACACCTTCATCCGGTGCGGCGCATCGAAACTCGCCAGGCCCTTTTCAATGCGTGTGTTGTAGTAATCCAATGACCCGCCTTCCGTGTTATTCAGACTCTTTGACCAAACATAGTCGGCAAACACCGAGAGCCCTTTGTGGAACTTCCGGTCCACCGTCACGGTGAGCGAGTTGTAACTCGACATACCCTCAGGCGGGGCGGTAACTGCAACCGTGCTGTTCGCTCTAAGCTGCGGATACTGCCGCAAGGCACTGTTCACCGTACCTACAAATCCAGGGTACGGATACGGTACGCCATAGCGAGCCGCGTCGGCTGCATTGTTGATCGTGTTTGCCAAAGTAGCGCCGTACTTCTGAATCACTGAGGCAGGAGTTTGATCCGGCCTGACAAGACCTCCGCGGAGTTTGGTCGCCTTATTGCCGATGTAACCAACATCGAGCAGAATCTTCCCAGGCAACATCTTCTGCACATTGAGATTCCATTGCTGGATATAGGGAGTGATGCCGTAGCGCGGATCCACCATCGTTGCGGCGCCCACCGTATCGGCGTACGAGACATCGCGCGTAGCCGGAATGTAACGATCTTGCGGGATTCCATTGTCCCAATTGAAAATGCCCGTCCATGGGTGGACCGGATCGGCGGCCAGGTTGAAGGAGCCCGCGCCTACGATGTTCGGCCCTAGGTTCACATCGTCGCCCACATATTGGATCGTATACGCACCGCGCACCGTCAGATCCTTCGCCGCTCTCCAGGCGAAACCAATCCGAGGCGCAAAGTTGTTATAGTCCGGCTTGCCAAAGGTACGGCTTCCTGTGCAGATATTGCAGTTACCTGCAAAGGTATAGGCTCCAGGCAGATTCAATCCAAGGTAGGGATCTTTGACGTTCGGATCCCAACTGGTCTGGCGGTCATGCGACTCATAGCTGAGCGGATTAAAATCCCACCGCACTCCCAGGTTCAGCGTCAGGTTGGGCAGGACTTTAAAGTCGTCCTGGAAAAACAAAGCGTGGTAGTTGTAGTGTGCGGTAGTCGGCGCCGGTACTCCCAGTGAGCCGTTGTTGACGATTCCCAATAGGAACGACGCAAAGGAGTATCCGGTGTACTGTGAGTTCACAGCGACGTTTGGAATCGATGTAGCTCCGGAACTGAAAGCAAGGGTGAGGCCTGAATTGCCTTTGTCATAGACCGGACCCGTCCGGAAGTAGTTTTGATTGTCGTAACCAGCCTTGAAGAAGTGTTTGCCCTTCGTGAAGCTTACCGTGTCGCTGAAGCCGAAGATATACGCCCGGGCAACATATGCGAAAAACGGCTGCGGGAACGCGAGTGGATAGATCGGCCCTCCTCCCCACTGCAGATTTGGATAGTTATTGAGACTAGTCCCCTTGATGCCGTAGACGGAAGCGCCATCTGTGCCGGTGTTCTTGTCTCCAGGAGGATTGGTATTGAGGTTGTAGTAGGCGTTGATGCGGTTAAAAATGTGCGGCGTGACGGTCCAATCCTCAGACATTCGCCAGCGGTGCGTGTTCATGTTCTGATAGAAATCCTGCGCCCACGGTCCGCCAGTCGGATCGCTATAATCCCACAAGCCACCGGTACGAGGTTCCACCACCGGACGGCGATTGAAATCGTAGCTGCCGGAAAGCCTGTGCCGGCTGGAAATGATCTGGTCGATTTTGACATCGTACTGGTGTTGCGCGAAATCGGAAATCTGCGCAACGCCTGAATCGCGAAGCGCCGGCCAATTGGCGTTCTGCTGCAATGGGACGAGTCCTGTTTTAGGGTCCTTATAAGTCGGCAGATATCGGGGAAGGCCAACTTTCGCGACATTCTGGGACACCTGGCTGAATCTGGATTTCGGAATGATATTGCCGAAGAATGGATCGGCGACGTAGCGGCCGGAGCCATCCGGCAGTAGCCGGATAGTAGTTGGATCGTAAATCATGCCCTGGACGATATCGCGGCCAAGAGCATCGGTTCCCACTTTTTTGAACCCCGGATCGCTCATCAGGCGGCTGAAATCGCCATTCCAGAAATCCTGCAGTGGGTAGGCAAAGTTGGGCGGCCCGTTGCTGAACAAGTGCTGGTTGTAGCGCTCATAGGTGAAGTAGAAAAATGTCTTATTCTTGCCGTTGTACACCTTCGGCAACATAACTGGCCCGCCGAATCCGAACGCATAATTGTACTTGCGGTCAGGATCTTTAGGACGCCCGAAGAAATTGTTCACAAAGGTATTGGCCTCAAAAAACTCATTCTTGATGGCCCCATAGGCAGAGCCGTGGATTTCGTTGGCCCCTGATTTGAAAGAGTAGCTGAGGACGCCTTGCGCCAGGCGGCCGTACTCGGCGGTGTAGCCCGCGGTGATGACTTGAAACTCGCCCACAGCTTCGAGCGAAGGCGAGGACTCGGTAATGATGCCTCCCGCCTGGGCGCCTCCCGGAGCGCCGTCAAACAGCGTTACCTTCGTACTTGAAGAGTTCATGCCGTTGATGATGCTGGTCTGCGGCGTACCGGTGACGCCAGGCAGGATGTTGTAGATCCAGCTCTCAACGGTTCGGGCGCGGTCGTTATCGGTGAATGTGCGTGGCACGTTGCGCACGGATTCGTTATCCATGGTGGCCTGTACTCGCGGCGACTCCGTTTCCACTCGTGACAACTCGGCCGTCACCGCGACTGAGTCAGTCACCGAGCCGACTTCCATGATCAGATCGACGCGCAGGGTCTGGCCCATCTCCAAATGGATATTGGTGCGTTGGAGCCGCTTGAAACCCGGGGCCTCGACTTCGATGCGGTAAGCTCCGATCGCGAGGTTCGGCACAGTATAAGCTCCCGCGTCAGAGGTGTGTGATTGCAGTGTGGAGTTGGTTTCCACCTGGATCACCTTCAATTGAGCATTGGCCAGCACCGCGCCGGTCGAGTCGGTCACGTTTCCCGTGATGACTCCGCGATCGCGCTGGGCCAGGCAAATGGAGGCCAGCAGGGCAGCGACAGTACATGCGCGCCAGACATTCTTGGTCATGACATCTCCTCAATTAAGGCCAGTATGAGTCCTGTTAAGTGAAGATGCAGGCGCCTTGCCTAACGGTTGGGCTATTTTACCGGGGTACCCGATGGCATTGGTTGGGGCGTTCGCGTAGGTCCTATAACGCGCAGTCCATCGCCATCGAAAACCATCCGGTCGATGTTCATTACGCGATCGCCTGCCGGATTCTTGGGGTCGGCATGCGTGTGATACACGATGAACATCTCCGTGCCATCGGGCGAAAGCGTGATGGAGTTGTGGCCAGGCGATGAAACGCCAATATCGAGGTGACTGGCCAGAATCGGATTTGCTTTGTTTTTTACCCACGGCCCAAGCGGATTGTCCGACGAAGCGACGCCGATGCCATAACCCGGACGCCCAGTGTGATTGGCCGAGTAAGTCATGAGGTACCTTCCGTTATGTTTGAGTACGGTCGGCCCTTCATTACAGCGATTGTCCGCCCAGTTGATGCGCTCCCATGGTTGGCTGGCCTCAAGCAGCTTGACTGGTTCGCCCACAAGTTTTGCGAGGTCTCGAGTCAGTTTTACCCCGTAGACAATTCCGTAGGAATAACCATCCTGCGAACCGTTACGGCTGAAATACAGGTACGGCGTTCCATCGGTATCGACAAAGATATCTGCGTCAATCACGGAGTACCCCGGGTCGAACCACGGGGCGTGCAGGTCCTTGTAGGGGCCTTCGGGGCGATCGCTCACGGCTAGGGCTGTCAGCAACCTTGCCGGTTTCGACCCACGTACCCTGCCGCTGTATGTCATGTAAAACTTGCCCTGGTAATACTTCACTTCGGGCGCCCAGTATGGGGGATCGGACCAGGAATCGGCGGTCTTACGCCAGGCGTAACCGGCGTCAGTCCAATGCACGAGGTCTGTGGAAACGGAGACGCGGAATCCATCCGGCGCGTTCGTTCCGAACAAGTAGTATTTTCCGGCATGCTGGAGAACAAAAGGATCACCGATCACCACAGGCTTGTTGCCCACCGGATTGGTGTAAGTGTCAGCGGCCGGGGCAATCGGGCATGCGGCCAGGAGCATGAATACGAATCGTGTATAAGTCATTTCAACTACCCCAACAGCCAGGCCTGCGAGCGCTGATGGAGCGGGCCTGTCACCGCGCCCTTCAATATCGGATCGCCGGTTGCCCTCATGTGCTCGACCAGTTGCAGTCGCAGTTGATTCAACACACTTGCCGACGCCGCATCGCGCGACAGGTCGTGCTGCTCCCACGGATCGCGCGTCAGATCGTACAGTTCATAGGGCGCATGATAGGCCAGCGCGTGATTGGCCGGTACAATCGTATCCGCCCTGGGGCGCCACGATTGCGAAGGATCCATGAACGCCGGGGCACTGGAAAAATTGACGATCAGCTTATGCGTCGCAGTGCGGATGCTGCGCCGAGGATCGTAGTAATCGTGATACGTGATCTCGCCGAATATCCGGTCGCGCGCCGTGTAAAGCTGCCCGTTGAGCAACGGCGCGAGCGACCGGCCTTGCACTGCCGCCGGAACCGCCACGCCAGCCAAGTCGAGCACCGTGGGAACGCAATCGATGTTCGACACCAGATGCTTATGGCGCACTCCTCCGTGCCACCCGTTCCGTCCGGGGTAGCGAAGGATGAAGGCCGTGCGCAGACCAGGCTCATAGACTGAGCACTTCGAACGCGGCATGGCGATACCGTGGTCGGTGGTGAAGATCACCAGCGTATTCTTTTCGAGCCCCAGTTCGCGAACCGCGGTAATCACGCGCCCCATCTGCGCATCCATGTGCCGCACCGCGCCCTGCAACTCGGCCAGTTCCGCGCGCGTGCCAGGCGTGTCTTTCAGGTACGGAGGCACGGTCACGCCGCGTGAGGTATCAGGCTGCAGATTAACGCCGAGAAAATCCTGATCCGCGTCCCGGTCGCGCCTCGGCAGACGGTGCGGCTCAATACAACCGGCCTGCAGATAAAACGGCTTGCCCGGCGATTTCGCAAACTCCTTCATGCGCGCAATCGCTGCGTCGGCCATGGGCACCGCCATCGAAGCATTGACGTAGCTTTCAAAACCGCAACGCTTGGCGCCCAAGCGCGTTTCGTGGATCACACCCACGCACGCAGTGGCGTAACCCGCATCGCCCAGAATCTGCCCCAGGTGCCGCTCCCCTTCGTGCAAATCCCAGGCGAAATCGGCGTGCGTCAGGCCCATCACACCGTTCGAATGTGGATACCGTCCGGTGAAGATCGAGGCCCGCGACGGGCTGCATTGTGGCGCCGAACAGAAGTGGTTCTCAAAAAGCACGCCCTCTGCAGCCAGTTGATCGAGGTGCGGCGAATTCACGCCATCTACGCCATAGCAGTGCAGATGCTGCCCCAGATCGTGACAATGGAGCAGCAGCACATTCGGATGCGTTTCAGCCGCCGCAGGAACAAGCGGAGCGCCCAGCGCGGCGGCCAAAGACCGCCGCGTTATTTGCGATGAATTCATAGCAACTCCCCGTTAAAACGCAAACCGCATTCCGACCTGCAACTGCCGCGCCGGTCCCGATGCGCTGATTGTGCCAAAACCCGCTCCGCCGAAGGTGCCGCCAGGAGCTGAAAAGTTGGTGTGGTTAAATGCATTGAACGATTCGCCGCGCATCTGCAGGTTGTAGCGCTCGTGAAACTTGAAATTACGCATCAGCGAGAAGTCGAAGTTCACCAGGCCCGGCGCGCGTACAATATTACGACCGGAACTTCCGAAGGTGAAGTTCGCCGGTTGTGTGAAAGCGGCCGTATCAAACCACTTGAGAACGCTGCGCTGGTCCGAGGGCAGATTCGGATCGCGCGAAACATCGGGCGCTGCGAGCCCGCTGACTGGGCGAAGGTATTGTTATTCTGCGTGGTGACCGACATCGGCGGCCCACTCTGCACCACCGTTACGTTGCCTAGCGTCCAGCCGCCAATGATCTGCCCCAAAACGCTCTTGGTCAGATGCGGCTTACCGGGACCAAATGGCAGTTCGTACACCGAACTGAAAGAGACCCGGTTCCTTACGTCGTTAGCAGAAGGACCATAATCCGCACGCCGGTTATACAGGTTTGAGTAGGGCCCGGCGTCGCGCCCGATCGTCGTCCCCGGATCGTTGGTATTTTCGAGGAACTTCGAGAACGTGTAACTGGCGTTCACATTGAAGCCATTCGAATAACGTTTCTCAACGCGCGTCATACCGGCCAGATAACTGGAAACACCCAGCGTCGGGCCTTGAATTGTCACCCCCGAAAACTGCGGGAAGGGACGATCGCGTTGCGATTGGTGCGCCGCATTCAAAATCTCCGGGCGGATTTGGTTGATCGAGAGGTTCGCGCTTGGAAGTTTGCGCGCCAGATTGCCGAGGCCGCTCACTTCCCACACCAGTGTCTTCGTCAGCTGCCGCTGAATTCCCAGATTGAATTGCTCGGAGTAACCGGTGCGGCGGTTGGTTTCAAAGAAAGTCACCGCGGTGCTTGGGTTCTGCCCCACCGCCACGGCGCCGAACGAGTCGTTCAAAGCAGGCCGGGTAGCGGTGGCGCCCGGAACACCATTGCGCAGATAGAACGGAGCGGTTATACCGTTATCCGGCGTATTGATGCTTACAGACTGGCTGAAGCCGAGGGCGACGGCGTTGGGCACGCCGGCATCGAACGGATGTGCGAAAAAGGCTCCGAAGCCGCCGCGCAGCACGGTGCGCTCACTCCCGAACAGCTTATAGGCGAATCCCAGACGCGGGCCGAAGTTATTGTAATCGCCATCGTAGGGCTGCGAACGGAAGCCGTTCAGGCCCATGAATTTCACCACGCCCGGCGTACCACTTACGGGATTGGTCGCTGTCTGATCGAATCCATTCATTTTGCTCTTCGTGTCGGTCATGGGTGTGTCGGTTTCCCAGCGCACTCCCAGATTCAACGTCAGATTGCGGCTGATCGTCCAATCGTCCTGAAAGAACGCCGCCAGATAGTAGCTGTGGCGATCGAGTTCGTCGGTCTGCAGTGCGGTGAATGCAGTAGGAAAGCCGATCAGCATGGACGCCAGTCCGTTGCCGGTGGCGGCATTGCCCGGCTGGCCGGTCGGCGTCGTGGCAAATGCGAATTGGCCAGAAGCAGTTTGGAGATTGATTTCGTGATTGCGCGAGCGACGATATTCAAAGCCCGCCTTAAGCGAGTGGCGGCCACGCACGGCAGAAATGTTTTCGACAAACTGCTGCTGATCGATGGGGTACTGTTGGCGCTCCTGGTTAGTTGTACCCAACGCGGCGAAGCCGGTGGGCGCGATATTCGGAAACGCATTGTTCGAAACGCCCTACAGGCCGAGTTTGGTGGGATAATCGCCACCCACCCCGGCCGTCAACGCGTGCGCAACGCGCCGTGCGATGTTGACGCGAAATTCATTCACCGTTGTCGGGTTGATGGTGTGGATCCAGTCGCCCAGGGCGCTCTTCTGGTTGGCGATATTGAAAGCATTCGTATCAGCCCCCTTATCGGGAAACACGCTAAGAATGTTGGTATTGTCGCGGTTGAACATGTAGCGGCCGGTAAGGCGGTCTTTAGGGCCGAAGTTGTGGTCGCCCTTGATTGACCAGAAATCGTGAACCACGGTGTTCGCACCGTTGGCACGGAAGTTGTTTGCGCCGGTGGCATTGTCCGGGGTGCGGTTGGGAAGCGGATAATAGCTGAGAATTTTGAGGGCGACCGGATCCAGCTTCGCGGTTGGTATGATGTTTCCCGAATACAGCTGCCGCGTAGATGTCGCACCCGACGCAACGGTAGTGCTTGGATCGTAGATAGCCACCAGCGCACCCGCAGCTGTGGTGGTCTTCGAGAAATCGCCCGTGCGCTGTAGCAGCGTGGGTACGGTAAGCGTCGAGGTGAAACCTGTGCTGCGCCGGCTGCCTTCATAGTCGAAGAAGAAGAACGTTTTGTTCTTAATGATCGGACCTCCGATGGTTCCGCCGAACAAGTTATAGCGCAGTTTCGGCTTGCTCTTATCGCCGTTTACGATCGGCGCGAAGAAGCCCGGCGCGTCCATCAGGTCATTGCGCAAATACTCAAGCGCGCTGCCGTGGAATTCGTTCGTTCCGCTCTTGGTGGTTTCAATAATGACTCCGCCGTTGGAGCCTCCGAACTCCGCCGAGTAGTTGTTGCTCAGGACCTTGATTTCCTGAATGAGTTCCACCGGTGGATCGGTGTCCATCTGCCCAATTCCCAGCCGCATGTTCTGCCCGCTGGCGCCATCGATCCAGAACATCTGGCTTTGCGCACGCCCGCCGGCAAGCGAGAAATTCGGCTTCTGGCCACTGTCGTAACCGGCGAAAACCGCCGCTCCGCTCAATTGCACTACGTTCATCGTCCGCCGGTCACCCAACGGGATATCGGCGATACTTTTTGACTCGATCAACTGGTCGACGCCTGAAGTCGAACTCTGCACCATCGCCACTTCACCGCTCACCGTCACCGACTGGCTCAGTTCGCCCAGTTCCAGTTTGACGTCGAGCGCGAGGGTCGCTCCTGTCGATACCGTCACAGATTTCCGCACATGGCCTCGGAAGCCGGGATGCTCCACCGTGATTGTGTAATTACCCGCGGGCGCGTCGGGAAGCAGGTAAAGACCGGTATCATTGGTCACCGCGGAATAAACAATCGCCGTCTGGTTGTTCTTTGCTGCGATCTTGGCGCTGGCGACATTGGCACCGCCCGGATCCGATACTACGCCGCGAATCACCGCCGTATTTGTCTGGGCGCTTAACATTGCGCCAAATGCCAGCAAAGTTAGGAAAATACGAATCATGGAATATGCTCCTGTTAACAAAATTGCACATTTACGTCTAATAAGAAGGCCGACCGCCATCCCAACCAGTGGAGGGCTTGGGATTCCACGCTGCAGGCTTTGGCACACGGGCCAGTTCCGCTTCGGCCCGCACCGCCACCCGCGCGCGCAACGTGACTCCGAAGAGAAAAATCCACGGGAAAACGACGTTCAGCAAATCTTCCAGTTCCAGCGCCACCGGAGCCCAGGTCTTGTTCACCGCAAACACCAGATTCATGACGCATCGGGTGGCAACATAAGCGATGATGAAACGGATTACGCGCGCGATCTCACCACCGCCCATCTGTTGGCAAAACCTGTTCAGTAAGATGCTCACCGCCGCGGCCAGGAATAAAAGCACGCGGGCTCCGGCCATCATCGGATACATCCATCCGCCATGCCAGGAGAGTCCAAAGAAGACGGCCATTCCCGTCAGAATCGCCCCAACCGCTGCCCAATCCACACCCCGCGCATGAAATCCCAACCCGAACTGCCGCAGTTGCCACCACGTGACCAACATTCCGGCGAGCAGAGCAGTGAGGCCCATCTGGACCATCGCCAGCGCGATAAGATCGCGCTGCGCGGCGCCTAGCCAGGCAGTCGCCGCCGGCGTTGCTAACGGAAAGTGCAACGCAAGTAGAAATGCCTCGCCTGAAAACAGCAACCAGGAAAACCGCATGAGTTTGTGGTCGTAGTCACGTGCAATCTCCACGCAGAGTAACCCGGCCAGCAGATACACCGCGGAGTGAATGTACGGCCGCAGTTCCGGCATTGCCAGATTTGCAGCAATGGCGGACGCCGCAACGATTCCTAAAAAAGCCGGATTGATCCACCGTGCCAGCATTGAGTGTCTACGGCAATGAATTGCCAATCTCCCATATCAGTCGCGCCGTGGACCGCCCGCATAGCGCAGAGGTCAGGTCAGTCAACTGCTCCAGAAAAACCAGCCACGCGGCCGCACTTTGCGGAACCGGCGTCCGCCCAACCGCTGCCACAATCAGTCGGAACGCAGTCCGCGCGCCGCATACCGGCGCCACCACGAGCTGCAACTTACGCAGGCGTCCCACGGTAAGCTCGCCTGCCGCGACCGATTCCAAGCTGGGGCTTGATTCCAGTGTCCGGATGCGCGCCAGCACCCGTTCCCTACCGGATCGAACTTCGTTCGCACCAACCGCATGCACTGCTGCGAATTCGCGGGCCGCTGAACGCATTGCGGCCGTCGCTTCCAGCAGTTCATCCCAGGTTGAGCGGCATTCGCTGCAATGCCCGATGTGTTCTCGGACTCGCGCCGTCCCGACCTGGTCCAGGTCGCCATCCAGATAGCCGAGCCAATCGTCGTAGTCGATGGGGTGCTTCATCTCGATTTAGCGGTCTTTCTTCTTACCACGGCAGCCAGCTTCGTTTTGGCGTTGAACACTTTCCATTTAATCGTTCCAACCGGTATTCCCAGCACATCCGAGATTTCGTGATAATCCAGGTCTTCCATAAACCGCAGAATCAGGATTTCACGCTCTGTTTCATCCATGTGCGTCATCCATTCCCGGAATGGTCCTTCCTCTTGCTGGCGAATCCCCGAATCCAGCGTTTCCGCCAGGCGCCCCGCCAACGGCTCGAATGACACGGTCGGAAGAGCTGTCGCCGATTTTCGGCGATACTGCAGATACTCGTTGCGCGCAATTTGGAACAGCCAACCGTGAAACGACATACCATCCCGCAATTGAGATACATGCCGGTAGACCTGAAACATGACGTTCTCCGCAAGTTCCTCGGCAATGTAACTATCTACGTCACGCGCCGAGAAATAGCGGCACAATCTCCCGTAAAAAGCATCGAAAAGCGCACAAAACCGCTCCTCTGTCCGCTCAGACAGAAACTCGGCGATCGCCTGACGCTCTTTTTCGTCGCTTGCCGTACTCATTCGCATCCGGCATCTTGGCCGGGACTACCGAGTCTATCTAAATCTAAGGATGCGTGCTCATGTACCAACGGTTGGGACTTTCCACCATCCTGCGACGCCATGTTTCGCTGGATGCATTCCTAATAAAGCAGCTTCAATGCAAACTGAACGATGCGAGGGTCGCGCGCGCTCGTCCAGGTTCCGAAGCCGACGTTCTGGAACGTATTATCAAATTGCAGGTACTGCGTGTGATTCCAGATGTTGAAGATTTCGCCACGGAATTGTAAGCGAACACGCTCTTTGAGTTGGAAGGACTTGTTTATACCCATGTCCCAATTACTCATGCCTGCGGTCCGTACGATGTTGCGGCCGGTGTTGCCGAACGTCCCGCTGGCCGGCAGGGCAAACGCGGCTTTGTTAAACGCCAGGCGTGAAGGGCCGCCCGAGACGAACCCCGCGGGATAGACCTCGCCCACCAGCTGTGCCCTCTGGCTGGTGGTTCCTACAACCGCGGTGTCTGTCGAAATCAGAATCGACCACGGATTGCCACTCTGCATCTGCGTAATTCCCGTTAGCTGCCAACCACCCAATAACGATTTGACGACACCATGACCGGGATTGAATGGGATGTTCCACACGTGGCTCAGAACAAAACGTTGGGGCACGTCGAAATACGAGCTTCCTTTTTCGCCCTTCCTGTTGGAATTGTTCTCAGGCGTCGCGGGCTGTGATCCGATGTTGCCGGCAAACGAGGAATTGTCGATGGAGTGGGAGAAGGTGTAGGAGGCGAGGAATTGTAGCCCGTGGGAGAACTTCCGCTCCAAACGCGCAGCCATGGCGTGATAGGTTGAGAACCCGTCTCGGGAGATGATGCCAGCGCCCGCACCCCAGAGTGGAAACGGCTGCCGGCTGACGACCGTTGTCGGATTGGCGGGGTCTTCCGGAACAGCCTGATTGGGCTGTTCGCGCCAGTCGAGCTTGGTTCCCTTGGAACCCAGGTAGCCCACCTCGAAAACAAGGTTGGGCCGAAGCTGGCGTTGTAAGTTAAAGCTCCATTGTTGTAAGTAGCCGAGCGGCATCTTGGGACTCAGTGAACTGAAGGTGACCGTGCCGCTGGCGCCGCCTGCGGGAAATACATTCTTCGACCAGATATAGGTTGGGTTTGTCACCGGGTTGGTCAGCGAGTAACTAAGTTGGAAAGGATAGTTAAAGCTGCCGAAGAGGATATCGTTGTTAGCATTCTGCGCTTCATAGAAGATGCCGTAACTGCCACGCACCACCCACTTATCGCTCTTCAGAGGCCGCCAGGCAAAGCCAAAGCGCGGGGCGAGATTCTTGTGTTCGCCTGGAACCAGGCCGTCAGTGGCCAGCGGCTTGCCAGTAGGGCTCGAGATCAGACCTTTTCCGGGGACGTAGTAAGAAGCCAAATTGGAGTAGATGAGGCGGCCGCCAGGGAAGGTGGGATCGAATATGGAACGCTGCCCGCGATCGTTCTCAAAGGGCGACTGATATTCGTAGCGCACGCCGATATTCAAGGTCAGATCACTCCTGACCTTCCAATCATCCTGGACGAAGCCTTGCCACACGTTGCTGCTGTTCACGCCGTCCGGTCCGGGCGGCGCGGCCGCGCTGGCCGAAGCCGGAACGCCCAGCAGGTAATCGGCGATGGCATTGCCGGCTAAAGTTCCAGTGAAGTTGAAGGTGCCTTGGGTAGCGCCGATATTGCGGATGTCGAGCATCGCTCGGCGAATATCGAAGCCGGTTTTGACAGTATGGTTGCCAAGCAGCCAGGTCAGATTGTCGAGATACGAAAAGGTGTTTCCACGCTGCGTAATCAGTGCCGATCCACCGACGGATGTGTAGCCAGTGATGGCGACCGTGGGGAGTGAGTTGAATTGCGGTTGGTGACTGAGAGTGTTCTGAATGCCCAGCTGATCGGCGAAGTTAGAAGCATTCGCGAAGTCCGGCCCCTGATGCAGCGTATGGCGCGAAAAGCTGGCGCGAAACTCATTGATCAAGGTGGGTCGGATGATCGTGTTAAGCCCAGCCACAATGCTCAGATCCAAGGTAGGCGCGGCTGTTTGGTACTGCGGCACCAAGCCAGGACCGATGTTGGCCGCTGTGTTCTTGGTATAGCGCAGGAAGGCACGGTTGTTACTACTAATCTGCTGATCGAATTTGAGAGTGAACTGATCGAAACTTACCCTGGTGCTGATGGGCGTCACCAGGTTGATGCCCGGGCCTAGGACCCCTGGCAGTGCAGTAACCGCCGGAATGTAACCCGAAAACACCTTGCTGGTAGGGTCGATCAACGAAGCGGGGATCTGTTTGCCCGGGAAGACCGCTCCGCCGGCGAGCGGGTTCTTGATGCTTGCCTGGGCAACCGTGGAGAGGTCGCCACCCAATTGGGCCTGGGTGGGGAGCGCGGAGTTCCTGGTGTTAGGCACGCGTTGGCGCTTGCCTTCATAGTTGAACAGCCAGAAAGTCCTATTACGCCCGTTGTAAACTTTTGGCAGCACGACGGGACCGCCTACGGTTCCGCCGAACTGGTTGAGCCGAAGCTGGGGTTTATTGGCGGGATCGAAGAAACTCCTGGCATTGAGATCATCGTTGCGGAAAAACTCAAACAGCGAGCCATGAATGGTATTGGAACCGGACTTTGTGACCACATTGATCTGGGAAGCGCCACGCCCGAACTCGGCGCTGAACGTATTGCGCTGGATTTTGAACTCCTCGATAAGATCGATGGAGGGACTGATGAAAGTAACGTTGGCGTTGGAATTGGTGTTGGTAGCGCCGTCCATCATGAAGCTGTTGCTGATGCCGCGAGTGCCCGCCACGCTGAAGTAGGAGGCATTGGTGGCGCCTGCGACTGGCGCGACGACACCTGGGCCGAGCGTCGCCAACTGCTGGAAGTCCCTGCCATTCAGGGGTAGATCGGTAATGGTCTGACTGTTGACGACAGTGCCCTGGCTTGCCGTATCGGTTTCCAGCAGCGCTGCCGCGGCCGTCACCTGCACTTTCTGGTCAATCGAGCCCACTTCCAAGCGAATATCGATTCGGGCGCGTTGATCGACTTCGAGTTTCACGCCGGAGACGATAGCACGTTTAAAACCCGGCAGTTCGCAGGATATTTCGTAGTTGCCGACCGGGAGCGCGGGAGCCTGATAGTCTCCAGCCGTATCGGCGGTAACGGTGCGTACCGCGCCGGTTTCAAGGCTGAGAATCTTTACGGTGGCTTGAGGGACCACGGCCTGGGTGTTGTCGGTAATGGTTCCCAGGATGGACCCGAAAAGTGATTGCGCTGCTGCCGGCGAGGCGCTGACTGCCAGCGCGGCGGCGCATATAAGTAGGATGGACAAGTGTCGAACGGAGACGTGCATAGTTACCCCTTGCACTGTTAGGATGCACGTCTCTGGCGCGGCGGTTGGCGAAATCTTACTCCTCGCGAAACTTCGCTGCCGGCATCGGATTCTTCTTGATCCATTCCAAAGGCGTAGTGCGGTTGATCGCACCACCCGCATCCGGATATTTCCAAGGAATGCCAGACGCCATCAACTCCCGATGACTTACAAATGGGTCGTCGAATCGCTTCATCCACGAGCGGGTCAAGTCCATCATTTGGCGGCGCACCTTCTTGTTATCCGCGAATTGATTTCGAACCTGATGAGGATCTTCATGCCGGTCATAGAGTACGTTCATAGCCGGATGGAACGCCTTGTCGCTGCGCTGCGCGGCGAAGGTCCAGTCGCGAGTGATGACACCGCGATACTCTTCGGGTCCGCTGTGAATCATCATCATTGGCACGGAATCCGTTGCGCGGTCGTCCGCCTTCAAAATCGCCTGAGCCAGGTTGCGTCCCTGGCAGCTCGATGGCGGTTCAATCCCCATCAGTCCGAGCAGGGTGGGCATAAGGTCAAGGGGTCCCATCATCAGATCGCTGCGGCGAGGCTTCAACACTCCCGGATACCGCAGCAGGAAAGGCACACGCGAGGAACAGTCCTGCGGGATGTCCTTCGCGCTGGCGTGCCAGCCATAGGCACCGAGGCAGTCACCATGATCGGACGTGTAAACGACAATCGTGTCGCGATCGAGCCCTTTCTCTTTCAGTTTGTCCAACACCATGCCGAGGGCACGATCGACACCGGTGGTCTGCGCCATATAATCCCGGCACTGCTGCTTACGCCGCTCGCTCGAATCCAGTTGCGCCGCGGCCGGGCGCAGTTCCGGATCGGATTTCGAGTATTGCTCCATCAGGTCCGGCTGCGTGTCGTAGACGAAATACTGATCGCGTTTGCCATGGTCGTGCGGCGGATGCCAGGAGAGGAACATAGCGAAAGGTTTGTCGGCCTGCTGCTGGTCCAAAAAGCCGCACGCCTGGCGCGACTGCGCGTAGGGCTCCCAATCTCCATACAACGTTCGCTCGCCATTCTGATTCCAGTAATAGGCGCGTGCGGCGTCGAACATGGTGGTGCAGTTATTACTCAGGAAGGAGCCATCGAAACCGTAGCGCAGTTCGCCCGGCGGAATGGGCCGCACGCGGTTTCCGCCGAGGATGTGCCATTTGCCGAAATAGCCTGTGCGATAGCCTGAATCCCGCAGAGACTCGCCAAAGTACTTCCCCTGGCCTGGAATCAGCGTCACGTCGTTGAAGAAAACTCCGCTACGCAGAGAATGCAATCCCGACAGCAACATCGCACGATAAGGGGAGCACACCGGCGAAGTCGAAAAGCAGTGACTGAAGTGGACCCCTTCCGAGGACAACTGGTCCATCACGGGAGTGTGCACCTGCTTGTTTCCGGAGCAGCCCATCATGTCGTAAGAGTGCTGGTCTGAAAACAGGAACAGCAGATTGGGCCGTCGCCGTGTTTGCGCCTCGGCAGTTGCGGCAATTGGAGCGGCCGCAATGCCGCTCAATAGCGATCTGCGGGTGATTCCACCTGAATTCAGAGTTTCCATGGTTGACCTTATACCATCAAGATGCGTTCTTCATGTGCAACGGTTGGCGAATCTACGATAACCTGTCTTGGCAGCCCTATTTCCAACCGGACTGTTCAGTGCCTGCATCTTGTAGTTAAGAAGCAAATTCAGGAGGTTTGTCCATGAAGACCCATTCGCGTCGTGCCAACCGCGGTTCATTGGAGTGTGCGGTTACCCCAATACTCGCTCTCCTGCTATGTGTGGGCCTTGTCTTTGGCCAGGCGACGACCGGAGCGATCTTCGGTTCGGTGACCGACGCCAGCGGAAGTGCAATTCCGCAGGTGGAAATCAAACTGGTCAGCATCACGAACGGCTCTCAACGCACCGTTAAGGCAACCAGTTCCGGCGAATTTGTATTTGACAGCATCGAGCCCGGCGAGTATTCGGTCACAATGAAAGCCTCCGGATTTAAGACATTGGATCGCAAAGGAATCCAATTGAGTCCGTCGGAACGGCTTGCCCTCGGAAACCAATCCCTCGAACTGGGTGGCGTAGACCAGCACATCACAGTTACGGCTGAGGGGGCGGCCGTCCAGACCGGAAGTTCGGAACACTCAACCTCAATCACCGCCGAACAAACCGAGGATCTCCCCGTCTATGGACGCACGGTTACCTCACTGTTGGGCATCGCGCCGGGCGTGGTGGATCCAGTCGGCGCAGGCTCCCGCAGCCTCGGCGGCACCAACGCGACCAACTTCAACGTCTCCGGGAATCGCGCAACTTCCAATAATTTCGCCGTCGATGGCGTTACGATGTCGGCCCTGGGAGGCGCGGCCAATGGCACGTTCATGCCCAGCATGGAATCGATTTCCGAAGTCAAGGTTCTGCAGAGCAACTACCAGGCGGAATACGGCCGGCTCTCTGGCAGCGAAGTGCAGATGGTGACGAAATCGGGCACCCTCCAGTATCACGGCATGGGCATGTACTACGGACGCAACGAGTTTTTCAATGCCAGCAACTTTTTTAATAACCGGCTGGGACTTGCAAGGCCGGTCAATCGCTTTAACGCCGTGACCTATAACATTGGCGGTCCCATCTGGGTGCCTGGCAAGTTGCCGGCGCTGCACAACAAGCTGTTCTTTTTTGGGAACCAGGAGTTCCTGCCAAAGAGAGTCTCCGGGAACCCGGTCAATATCACGATGCCCACGGAGGCGCAGCGTTCGGGCAATTTCGGAACTGTCAATGTGACCGATCCGGACACCGGAAAGGTCTTTCCAGGAAACGTCATTCCTGCAAGCCGGATTGATCCCAATGGCCGGGCACTGCTCAACGTGTTTCCCCTGCCGAACACATCGGGTTCGACTGCCTATAACTACGTGAGCCAGGCGACGACGAACGAACCCGTCAAACTGGCCACCTTGAAACTCGATTTCAACGCTCGCACTTCCGATGTTTTCTCCTTCACGCTGCTAGGCAATTGGGAGACAGATAACGGTCCCGCCAACTCCGCCGCTGTCACAGGGCTCACGATCGGGTTCCCGCTGTTCAAAGGACTCATCACTAAGACCACCGGAGAGATGGTGAGCGGACACTATACGCACATCTTCTCGCCTACGATTGTGAACCAATTGATCTTCGGGTACGCCCTGGATAACGGCCCGACCGATTCCTTCGAGAAGGATGCACTGGCGGGTCTGCAGCGCGCCACCTACGGCTTCAAAGCCGGACAGTTGAGCCCCGCGGGCAACCCGCTGAATCTTCTGCCCGGCATGTCGTTTGCCGGCGTTAACCTTCCGCCCAACATCTCATTCGACGGCCGCTTTCCCTATTATCTGACTCGTTACCTGACTAACATCGCCGACAACATTACCTATATTGCCGGGTCGCATACAGTTAAGGCAGGCTTCACCTTCGAACACATGCGTACCTACGACGGGGGTAACTCGGCCAACTTTAACGGTACGTTTAATTTTGGTACGAACGCGAATAATCCGCTGAATACCGGAAATCCATATTCCAACGCCTTGATCGGCGTCTTTAACAGCTACACCGAAGCGACGAACCGTCCGGTGACTGCGCCAAAGGCAAACGGCCTCGACACCTTTGTCGAGGACACGTGGCGGGTAACGAAGAAACTGACCCTCGATTACGGTATACGGATTAGTTGGTACCAGCCGTTCTTCACCGATAGCAACCAAACGGCTGGCTTCGCGCCAAGTCTGTACAATCCCAGCCAGGCGGTGCAGTTGATCCGTCCTGCGCTGGTGGGCGGCAAGAGCGTTGGCGTGAACCCGGTCACCGGGCAGGTCTATTCGTCCGTTCTGGTCGGCTTCATCGCTCCGGGCTCTGGCAACCTTACCAACGGAATGGTGGTGGCCGCAAACACTCCCAACTATCCGCGTGCTCTGGTCAATAATATGGGGCCGCTGCCGGCTCCCCGGTTTGGCTTCGCGTACGACCCGTTCGGCGACGGCAAGACTGCCATCCGAGGCGGCTTCGGAGTATTCTACAACCGGCCGCTCTCCAACATTTCGGGCACCAGCTCCTATCCGATCGTGCAAACGCCGGTGGTGCAGTTCGGCACGTTGTCGACCTTCACTTCCGCGCAGGGTTTCATTTCGCCGCCCTCCGTGGTTGCCCTTCAGAAGGACATGAAAGCTTCAACGGTGATGAATATGAGCCTGACCGTGCAGCGCAAAGTCGGCTGGGGCACGGTTGTGTCCGCCGGCTATGTCGGTTCGCAGGGCAGGCATCTCTCTTGGGCACAGGACCTGGAACCGGTTCCGCTAGGCGCGCAGTTCCTGCCGTCCAACGCGAACCCGGTGCTGCCCAGCACGCCTCTTCCCAATGCTTTTCTCGTCCCCATTCAAGGCTACAGCGCCATTTCCTATAAAGCGAACGACGCCACTTCGAACTACCATTCACTGCAGGTATCGGCCAACCGCCGCTTCGCCCGGGGAGCCAAGTTCGGACTCGCCTACACGTGGTCGAAAGCCATGGACTGGGTCGATGCCGACTTCGGAGCCGTGAACAACGCAGTGCCTGCCTCGATCTTCCGGGCCTGGAACTATGGCCTCGCAGGCTTCGATCGTACCCAGATACTGAACCTTAACTGGATTTGGGATGTCCCGAAATGGAAGTCGGCCGTAGCGCCGGTTCGCGCCGTCGTCAACGACTGGCATCTTTTTGGCGTGGCACAATTCTCGAAGGGTGCTCCGGCAGCAGTCACCTACAGCCAGACCAACGCCACCAACATTACCGGTTCGCCAAGCGTGACCGCAAAGATCAACCTCACCGGAAATCCGTATCAACTGGGCAGCGAGTACGGACCGCTGCAAGCCTTCAATCCGACAGTCTTTGCGCTGCCGGCAGTCGGCACCCTGGGTAATCCGGCGAAGAACCTGATTCGCGGCCCGGGAATAGAAAACTTCAACATCTCACTGGTGAAAGGCATACCCATCTGGGAGCGCGTTCAGATGCAGTTCCGGCTGGAGATGTTCAACGCGTTCAATCACACCCAGTTCAGTGCGATGAACACCTCGGCGACGTTCAATGCGGCCGGCGTCAATACCAACTCGCAGTTCGGGCAGTACACGGCGGCGCGTGACCCGCGCATCATGCAGTGGGCGGTACGGATGCAGTTCTGACCCGTCTTGGGCTTAGTAGATGCAGGGAAGCTCAAAAACAAGGGTGGTATGCTTGAAGCAAATGAAGCTTCAGTGGTACGCCAGTCTATTCTTTTGTCTTGCCTCGGCCTGCAACGCCCAGAGCAGTACCATCCCGCCAGTTTCCGCGCCGATTGAGACTGTTGCCGATGCGGTTGACCCGATCGCGGTTCACCCGTTGTTTGGCGCAGCGGTCCCTCTGGGAGCTTACGTGCCGCTTACTGGCGATCAGCGAATTAAACTGTACCTCAGGCAGACATTTACCACAGCGAACCCATGGCTCAGGACATCGATCTCGGCTGGCATTTCGCAGATCCAGATGCGTCAGTATTCCTGGGGTGGTGGAGTGGAAGGTTATGGCAAGCGTTATGCATCACAATATGCGACTTATGTGATCAGGAACTCCTTTCTGACCGTGGGTGCCTGGGGATTGGGGCACGATACGCGTTATGTACCTGCGAAGTCGCACAAAGTTGCGGCAAGAATTGGGCACGCCATTTTGCAGAACGTGCTTACCGTGAATCGCGATGGGCACACTACCCTGCATATTTCGCGTATCGCTTCCGGCTATGGCGCTGGGATGATTGCGACGATGTGGCAACCGCACTCGAAGTGGTCGGCACAGGGATTGCGCGCCGGCAACGAGCAGTTGATCTACGGCGCGGTGTTCAACGTCGGGCGCGAGTTTGCACCCGAAGGCGACAAACTGATGAAGCTTCTGCGCCGCCACTAAAACTAAGCTCGACCTCACTGACGAACCCTTGACGTGCGTCCGATGAAATTTAGCACGCGGTGGGTGTAATCGTGCGTGATTTGTCACCACCACCTGCTTGTTCAGCGTGATATTGTCATGCTGTCTCTCTCAGACAACGGCCCGGCCGCTGCATGCTACGGATTGCAAGCGGCAGGCGTTGGCCAGGTGCCTAGCCCTACGGCCCCTTGCTGTCTGGCACTCTTACCATATGAGTTTCAGGCCGAATTGCAAGTTGCGAGGAGTGGAGGCACTGGCGATGACGCCGAACGCTGCGGTACCCAACACGTTGCCGGGAGCCCCAAAGCGGGGCGTATTGGTGAGCGTGAACGCTTCAAATCGGAACTGCAGCCTTACACGTTCCACGATCTGAAAGTTCTTATGCGCCGAAAAGTCCCAGTTGAACTGTGGCCGGCCACGCAGAATGTTTCGCCCCGCGCTGCCATAGGTATAGTTTGCCGGTCTGGCGAAAGCGGCGGTATTGAAGTCGGCTTGCAGCGTGCGCGTGCCGTTGTGGGGATCGCCAACAACATCCGGACGCTGCACCACAGTATAGGTCCCGGTGTTTGCTGGATTTCCAGAGACGGTTGGACTAAACGGGACCTGTGAGGAGGCACTCCAGATGGAACCAAGCGACCAACCGCCGAGCACCGCATCTACAGCGCGTGGGGCATTGGCCATATATGTCCGCCCCTTGCCTGCTGGCAAATCATAAAGCACGGAAGCAACGAAGCGATGCGGCACATCCTGGTTATCGAGCGACCGCTCCGGACGAAGATTGAATATGTTCTGATAGCCGCAGCCTGTGGCATCGCCCCCAACGGCAGACCCGCAGGTATCTCCAATGCTTTTTGACCACGTGTAGGATCCGAGTACGGTTAAGCCTTTCGAAAACCGTTTTTCGATCTTCGCAACCATCGCGTCGTAAATGGAATTGCCGTTGGCTCGATAACTGTAAATTGGACCCAGAGGGGAGGAGACGATGCTGGTTCCGGGAATCAACAGACTCTTATAGACGCGCTTAGCGTCGATGTTGCCGGGGCCAGCGGGCGAGAAGTTGCCGTCGTAGCGCCTCACCAAGTGCAACCCACGCGATCCGGAGTAAGCGATTTCAAACAGCCAGTTCTGGCCAAACTCGCGCTGGATGTTGAAATTCCACTGATGCGCCGCAGCCTGTTTGGGATCGCGCTGATAGGAGGAAAACTGCAGGCCGGTGGCTTTGGCCAGGTCGGTTGCGCCACTGGCCGGCCCGGTGGAGAACTTCATAAGGGGCGTGCTCGAAGAACCAGTAAGCGTCACGCCATATGCAAATGGCGCGTTGCCGATCAGGTATTCGGCGTCGCCCAGATTCTCCATGTATTGATAGTAAATTCCATAGCCTGAGCGAATCACGGTCTTGTTGTTGAGCTTAAATGCCAGGCCGATTCGCGGCATCACTTCTCCGTAATCGGTTGAGACCGTGGCCCGACTGGTGTGCGAACCATTGGCAGCCAACACCAATGTTGGCGAATTCGGCGCCGTATCGATATCGAAGTTCCCCATCTTGTTGTACTTCTCGTACCACGGAGGCGAGATCTCGTAGCGAATACCCAGATTGACAGTCAGGCGATTATTGATTTTCCAGTCGTCCTGCAAGTAAGTGGCGAAGTTGTAAGTGCGCATGGACACGATCACCGGCGACTGCCAGGCCCACTGGTTGACCTGTCCCAGCAGGAAGTCGGCCGCTCCATCTCCGGTATAAGCACCGTTGAACGTGAACGTGCCAAGGGTATTGCGGATGTTGTAGATCGGGTTCTGGCTGCGGATGAAAGAAACACCAGCTTTGACCGCATGCCGCTGGTGATTCCAACTCAGATCTCCGCTCACCTGCCGGTTTTGGGAGTTGCGATCAACCGGATTGTTGGCTCCGATTCCCAATGCGCGATATCCGGTTATGCTCACCTGTGAAAAGCCGCCGTCAGGGACGTAGGACGCTCCGGGGATGCCAAATTCCTTGTTAAAGTTGTGTCCCAGCGCAGATGCCGGGTTATTGCGCTTGAAACGCGCGAAGTTCCAACCGCCGCGCACGCTCATGATCAGGTTGGAGGTGAAGATGTGGTTCCAGCCAATGCCAGTGTTAATGCCTTCAGTGATGTAGTCGAGGTTACCGCTGCCGTAGGCGGGGGCCGGCAAAGCAGGCGTGTCCGGGAGGAAACTATCATGCGTGCTGAAGCGGAAGAAAAAATTGTCTTTGGTTCCGGCATTCTGGTCGATTCGCAGATCCCATTTGTCGACGTCCTGATTCTGAGGGGAAAGATAGGTGAAGTTGTTCGCCAGAGTGGAACTTTGCACTGCGGGATAGAGCTTGATCAGCGTCGCCGCCACCGGGTCAAAACGTGAGGCTGGAATGACGTTTCCCGCAAAAGGCAGGCTGCTGCCGGGATCGTTGAGCTTCTTTGAGAGTTCCGAAAAATCGCCGCTGCGCATCTTCGTGGTTGGAAGAGTATTAGCTATTGTAGACGTCTGACGGATGCGGGCCCGCTCGAAGTCGCCGAAAAAGAAGGTTTTATTGCGGCCGTTATAAACATGCGGGATCACCACCGGGCCCCCCATACTGAATCCATATTGGTTGCGTTTGAAAGGTGGCTTGGCGCTGGTGGCAGGCGTAAAGAAGTTCTTGGCGTCGAAGACCTCGTTCCGGATGAATTCAAACGCAGTGCCATGGACATCGTTGGCGCCGCTCTTTATCGTCAGGTTCACTACCGCTCCCATGCCGCGACCGAACTCGGCCGAATAGGCATTGGTCTGCACTTTGAATTCCTGGATGGCGTCGATAGAAGGCTCCACCATTTCGGCTCGCCGACCGGCGGCGGCGAGTTCGACAGAATTGTTATCGATGCCGTCCATGATGTAGTTGTTCTGGCTGACGCGCTGTCCACCGGAGGAGAAACCGCCGATACGGGAACCAGGGTCCGGCTGAACTGCGCCGCCTGACATTAGCGCCAAGTCGAGGTAGTTGCGGCCGTTCAGTGGCATATCGACGATGCGCTGATTGTCGATCACCTGTCCCTGCGAGGCCTCCACCGTGTTCAACCGGCTCACCGAGGCGCTCACCTGAATCTGTTCGGTCGCTGCGCCAAGCTCCAATGCGAAGTCAACCGTCGCCCGCTGGTCGATGTCAAGATTCACTCCGTCCCGAACGATGGGTTTGAACCCTTGATGCTGTACGCGGAACTGATAGCTCCCAGGCGTCAGAAGAGGCACGGAGTAAAGGCCAAGTTCGTTGGTTACGGTCTGACGTTCCCTGCCATTGGCCACGTTTCGCAAAATGAGGTTCGTACCGGGAACCACTGCTCCAGACGCGTCCGTCACGCGACCGCTCAATTGTGCTGTCTGGGCAAAGGCGGAGGCAGCAAGCAGCATAGAAGCAAAAAAGAGTTTATTCATAATAGTCTTCCAAAGCCGGAAGTGTGCCGGAATAAAATGACATGGACGCAATCCGCTCGGACTTCTCCCTGAGAAATGCACTAAGTGGCTTGATTATGAATCAAACAGCACCGTGTGTCAATTGGAACAAAAGTACAGAAGATCCCTGACGGGGGGCGCATTGCGAAAAGCGAGCGTGGTACTGATGCACCTGACCAGTTCACTCTTCTCGCACTCTTCGGTCCCGGTCGGAGGTGATGATACAGAAGTTTCCACCGCATGTTTTTGAAGACGCTTTTCAAATTCAAACTTCAGAAGTACACTGCTATAGTGACACTCACAAACCGACGACAATTCCTGTTTTCCGGCCTTGCTGCCAGCGCTGCTGCAGCCGGGCGGAGTCCGAATTTCATCATCATCCTCGCTGACGATCTGGGGTACGGAGATCTGAAGTGTTTCGGCAGTTCAACGAACGAAACACCCTTCCTGGATCGAATGGCCGCAGATGGAGTCCGGTTCACGGACTGCTACGTCCCCATGCCTTACTGCGCCCCGTCGCGAGCGTCGCTTCTGACCGGCCGCTACCCATTCCGCCATGGGATGTGGTCCAACCCGGCTCCCGATTCCGGCGTCGATATCGGACTGGCGTTGAGCGAGATCACTCTCGCCGAGGCGCTGAAGCCGCGCGGCTATGCGAGCATCTGCATCGGCAAATGGCACCTCGGGCACACGCCGGAGTTTCTACCGCGCAGCCAGGGCTTCGACGAGTATTACGGCATCCCCTATTCCAATGACATGCGTCCGGTGCAAATCGTGCACAACGAGGAGGTGGTCCAGTATCCGGTCGTCCAGGGCCACATCACGCGCGACTATACCCGCCGCGCGTTGGATTTCATTGGACGCAACAAGAACAATCCGTTCCTGCTCTACCTCGCGCATGCCATGCCGCACAAGCCTCTGGCCGCGTCCGAGGAGTTTTACTCGCGTAAGCCGGGCGGGCTCTACGCGGATGTGATCCGCGAATTGGATTGGTCAGTGGGCCAGGTTCTGAGCCGGCTGAAGGAATTACATTTGGAGCGGGACACCGTGGTGGTGTTTCTCTCTGACAACGGTCCCTGGTACGGGGGCAGCACAGGTTCACTCCGCGGCATGAAGGCTCGCCCATGGGAAGGCGGCATTCGCATTCCGATGATCGCGCAGTGGCCGGGACGGATTCCCGCGGGACTGGTCAGCAAGGAAATCTGCGGCATCATCGATATCTTCCCGACTCTGTGCGGATTGGCGGACGTCAAGCTGCCGGCTGACCGCGTCATCGATGGCAAGGACATTCTTCCGTTGATGACCAAACCCGGCGCTGCTTCACCGCACGAAGCCATCTATGCCATGTCCGGGGCAAAGCTGCACATCATCCGCTCGGGCAAATGGAAGCTGCACGTGCGCACTCCCGGCGCCTCGACTAGCATTGACGCCGGGCCTGATTGGGTGGACCCTCGCGGTCCAGACGGGCTGACACTGATTGCCCCGTTCGAACAGGCAAGGCCATCGAAATACCCCGGCATCCAGTCTGGCGATGCGCCCAAAGCGATGATGCTGTTCGACCTTGCGAAAGACCCGTCAGAACAGCACGATGTTGCCGCCAGCAATCCCGAGGTTGTTAAACGCCTGCACGGCATGTTTGAGAAGCTGGACGTGCAGGTACCCGATTTTCCGCCGATCCGCCCCAAGTGGCAGGGGCTCCGCGACATCAAAGGCGGCGACCTGAAGTACGAACCAGGAGCAGCGATCCCAGCCCGAGTTCCGCGCAGGACGGGAAGATAGCATGCACCGCCGCAACTTTCTAACAACGGCAGCGGGCCTTCCGATTTCGCTTCGCGCCGCCGCTGAAAAGCCGTCCAACCTGCTTGTGATCTTGACTGATCAGCAGCGGTTCAGCGCGTTGTCCTGCGCCGGCAATGGTGTTGTGAAAACACCGAACCTCGACCGCCTGGCTCGCGAAGGCGCGATATTCCAAACCGCGGTCACCCCCTGCCCGGTTTGCGTGCCCGCGCGGACCAGCATCCTCACAGGCAAGAGCATGGCAGGAACAACGGTTACCGCAAACGCCGCCGCTACCGATATTGTGCTCGACTGCGGTCCGTCGTTTGACAACCTGCTGGCCGCACGCGGCTACCATAGCGAGTACTTCGGCAAATACCATGCGCCTTATAAAATGGCGACGACTTACAAGAACAAAGTGGCGTACGCCGGAGCCCGCGTGGAAGGCGCGCCTTCGGAACGGAAGCAATACCTTGAATACCTTGACAAACATTCGCCGGCGCGTCCGCTGCGACCGGGCGAGCTACTGAGCAAGGACTTCGATCGTCCGTACGTTCCGGCAATCCTGGATGCGCGTTACAAAGACCCCAACGCCCCGTCCAGCCAGGGCGAAGTCTATGGCTGGCTGCAGGTCCCGAAAGAACATACGCATGCCGCATATACAGTGGACGAAACGATCGGTGCGCTGAACAGAGTATCCAACGGTCCGTTCAGCCTGACCTGTTCCATTGGCCCACCGCATCCGCCGTTTATGAACGTGTCTCCCTATTGGGGCATGTATCCAGCTAAAGACATTCCCCTGCCGCCGAACTTCCGTCACGACATGACCCGGTCACCTTATCGCGAAAGGCAGCCGCGAATGCAGAAGTACCAAGTGCCAGAGAATATCCGCGCCGGGCTCTCCATCTATTACGGCATGGTGAAAGAGGCCGATGACAACATCGGACGGCTGTTGGCGCGGTTGGAGCAACTAGGCTTGGCGGACAACACCATGGTTGTGTTCCTGTCAGATCACGGCGAGATGATGGGGTCGCACGGCATGGGCTCGAAGATGGTGTTCTACGAAGAGTCCGTTCACGTTCCGCTTATCATGCGCTTCCCGGGACGGATCCGGCCGGGGACCAAGATCGCTGATCCGGTTTCGACCATGGATCTGTTCGCGACGATTCTGGATTACCTGGGTGTCGCGGCACCGCAGCGGGAAGGCTATAGTTTGCGACCTCTGATCGCAGGTGGGAAAGCAAACCTGCCGGACTACCGCGTATCGGAATGGGCCGGAGAAAACGTGCCCAACTTCATGGTGAGGACCGCGGATTGGAAGCTGATCATGGCGAAGAGTCCGGCGTCGAGGGCGCAGGATGCGCTCTACCATCTAAAGGAAGATCCGTACGAAATGGTAAATCTTTTGGGAGCGGCAGCTGATCGCGCGAAATATCGCCAGCAGGCTGATGACCTGAAGAGCCGGTTGCTGGAATGGCTTGCCAGGGCCGGTTCGCCGCTTGCCGGCGGCGTCAAGGAAAGGAGAATCGCCTGATGCTTTCTCGTCGTTCGTATCTACGATCAATGCTCGGTGGGTTAGCGGCTATACGCGCTGGCAGCGCCCAAACCCGGCGACCCAACGTGCTCATCATCGTCTCTGACGACCAGGGCTATGGCGACATCAGCTGCTATGAGCACCCGAAAGAGGTGCGCACTCCGCACATGGACCGCATCGCGAAAATGGGCATGCGCTTTGAGCAGGGGTACGCAAACGCCTACGTCTGCGCGCCAAGCCGCGCCGCCATCCTAACTGGCACTTATCCGCAACGGTACGGATTCTACACCGCCTCCGACTCCCGCGTAGGTTTGCCGCTCAATCGCATCACGCTCGCCGATGTGCTCAAGAAGGAAGGATATGCAACGGGCGCATTAGGCAAATGGCACCTCGGAATCGAGCCCGCCTATCACCCCATGAAACGTGGATTCGACGAGTTCTATGGATTTCTCGGCCATGGTGCGCACGACTACTACGATCTGAAACGCGCGAGCGAGAATTATCTGTCGATCCTGCGCAACTACGATCCCATCGACGAAACCGGCTACCTTACCGACAATCTTGGACGCGAGGCGGTTGCGTTCATCGGCCGCAATGCAAACCATCCATTCTTTCTCTATCTGGCTTTCAATGCCGTGCACGCTCCCATGCAGGCCCCAGATGCGGTGATCAAAAAGTACGACACCGGCGATCCGAAACGCGATATTCTGATGGCCATGCTCGAATGCGAAAACAACGCCATCGGAAAGGTGCTGGACGAACTGGAACGCCGCAAGCTGGACCAGAATACGATCATCGTGTTTGTTTCCGATAACGGCGGCGCACGCGCGAACTCTTCGAATAATGGCCCACTGCGCGATTACAAGCAGAGCGTGTACGAAGGCGGTATCCGCATTCCATTTATGATCAGTTGGCCCGGGCGCCTGAAGGCGGGCTCCGTTTCCCGTGAGCCTGTGATGTTCATGGATCTCATGCCGACTTTGGTTGCCGCCGTTGGCGCTACGATGCCTGCGGGGCAGTCTTTCGAGGGCCGCAACATGCTGCCCGTTCTGACCGGAAAGTCCTCCGCACCGCTGCATGACGCACTCTTCTGGGACGGCGCGGAAGAGAAGACCGCCGTGCGCGCGGGACGCTGGAAACTGGTCAACAATCGCGGTAAAGTGGAACTCTTCGATCTGCAGTCGGACATCGGAGAAAAGACCGATCTCGCCGCCACCAAACCCGAGATCATCGCCCGGTTGCGACAGCAATTCGAGGCCTGGAGCAAATGGAATGCGCCGCGCATCGGCAAAGGCAGCGCCAACGATGAAGGGGAAGCCGGCGCCGGCCGCGCCCGCAAAAAGAACAAAAGGAAAACGACCAAAGATGACTAGAACAGCCATGTTTCTGCTGCTGTCGTTGCTCGCTCTCATGCCCGGGGCGAGGGCCCAAATTATGAGCGGCTCGATCGCTGGAACCTTGACGGACTCAAGCGGCGCATCCATCGTCAATGCCGCACTCACACTTGTCCATACCAGCACTGGCGTCGCACGCCACGCCGAGTCGGGCGCGACGGGCGAATTTTTGTTCAACGGCGTGGACGGCGGCGAGTACGTACTCAAAGTGCAAAAAGCCGGATTCAAGGCGATGGAGAGGCGCGGCATGATCCTCTCCACCGGTGACCGGTTTTCGCTCGGTGCGATCGTACTTGAATTGGGAGCCATGACAGAGACGGTCTCTGTGACGTCCTCGGTCGCGATGGTGCAGACCAACAGTTCCGAGCGCAGCGACGTGATCACCGGGAAGCAGATCGAAGACACTCTGGTGCAGGGCCGCAACGTTACCGATCTTGTATCGCTGGTGCCAGGCGTCTACATGGATAGCTCATCCACGTCACTCAGCGGCAGCATCAGCTTCTACGTGCAAGGAAGCCGCAACACAGCGAACAATGTTTCCATCGATGGCGTGATGGCAACCGATCTAGGCAGCGCTACCAGCACCAAAGCTGTCGTCAGTATGGGCGCGGTAGGCGAAGTGAAAGTTCTTGTCAGCAACTACCAGGCCGAATACGGACGCATGTCCGGATCGAATATTGAAATCGTTACAAAATCGGGAGCACGCGATTTTCACGCGCAAGGCGAGTATTTCATGCGCCGCGAATGGCTCAACGCCAACACCTTTTTCAACAACCGCAATAATCTGGTCCGCCCGCTTTCCCGCTTTAACACCATCACCTACAACGTAGGAGGGCCTGTCTTCATTCCAGGAGTTTTCAACAAGGACCGGCAGAAGCTGTTCTTCTTCTGGAACCAGGAGTATTGGCCTACGAAGACCACCACGAACGGAACGGTGACCACACCGACAACGCTAGAGCGAAGCGGCGATTTCTCGCAATCGGTGACGTTGGCAGGTGCACTGATCCCCGTGCGCGATCCATTTAACAACAACGTGCAGTTCCCTGGAAACGTTATCCCAAAAAATCGGATCGATCCCAGCGGCCAGGCAATCCTCAACATTTTCCCATTGCCGAACTTTACCAACCGCGCCGTTTCGCTGGGAAATTACAATTACGTCTTCGCCTCGCCGGTTTCAAACACACAGCTTTCGGACACATTGAAGATCGATTACAATCTCAACGCCAATAACATCCTGAGCTGGTCGTTAAGTTACTTCAACAATCCTTCAATTCAAAATCAAAGTGGTAACTGGCCGCAGTTTGTTTATAACATCAGGAACCATCCGACCACGTCCAGCGTTCGCTTCACGCACATATTTTCGCCTACACTGCTAAATGAATTCCGCGTCGGCGGGCTCACTCAACCGGTGGATGTTACCTCGGAAGACGCCAATTTGAAAGCCAATCAGCGCAGCTCGATCGGTTTTACCGCCGGGCAATTGTATCCGTCCGCGAATCCTCTGGACGTGATCCCCAATGCGACCTTCGGCGGCGTCACAGGTGCGGCAAATCTGAACATCGAATCGAGATTTCCACGCTACAACCGCTACCAGGTGCTTAGCTTTTCTGACAACCTCACATGGACGCACGGTTCCCACATCGTCAAGGGCGGCTTTTATTACGAGTACTTCCACCGCATTCAAAAGGGGTCAACCGGATCTCCGCCGTTTAACGGCAGCATTGATTTCGGCACCAATGCCAACAACCCTTTGAACACGAACTACGCCTATGGCAACGCGGCCCTGGGTACATTCAATACCTACACGGAAGTCTCTTCGCCGCCTTGGATGCACGTTAGCCAGACTAACACGGAGGCTTTCATCCAGGACACCTGGAGACCCTTCAGCCGCCTCACGATCGATGCGGGATTGCGATTCTACTGGATCACGCCGATTGTCGACCGGGACAATCTCATGGACGCGTTTGTACCGTCCGCCTACGACTCGTCGAAACCGATGCAGTTGATTCGTCCCATTCTCGTCGCAGGCAAGCGGGTTGGCCAGAATCCGGTGACCGGACAGACCTATCCTGATGTGTCGATCGGCGCACTCGCACCGGGCGCGGGATTACTCTACAACGGAATGGTACTTGCGACTACAAGTCCGAATTACCCGCGTGGCATGGTGAACAGCAGTGGGACGAAGGTCGCGCCGCGTGTCGGTTTCGCCTATGACCTGTTCGGCGATGGCAGCACTGCCATCCGCGGCGGCTTCGGTATGTTCTATACCGGGTATGGCACCGAACTTTACGGCAACTATTTTGTACGCCAGGCCCCGCTGGTTCAGCAGCCCACCATCTATTACAGCCAGCTTTCGCAGCTTAAGTCTTCGAATGGATTCATCTTCCCGTCGGCCAATACTTATGCCGCCGATCCAACGGGCACACTGCCCAAGACAATGAATTTCAGCTTCTCCGTTCAACGTCGCCTGTGGGGCGGTACTATCGTCGATGTCGGCTATGCCGGCTCGCTCGGCCGCAACCTGCAATGGCAACGAGCCATCAACAGTATCCCGCTGGGGACCAATTTCCTGCCATCCAGCCAGGATCCGAGCCAGCCCGGAAAGGCGCTGCCTGCGAATTTCCTGCGCAGTATTCCAGGCTACGGACCTATGTACATGATTGAGATGGCTTCGTCGAGCAGCTATCACTCGCTGCAGGTCAGCGCGCGCCGCCGCTTCTCAAAAAACCTGCAATTCGGAGCGGCGTGGACGTGGTCAAAGGCGATGGACTTCACCGATACCGACACTGCTACCGTGACGCCTATCGTGAATCTGCGGCAATGGAATTACGGCCTCGCCGGCTTTGACCGGACCCACATTGTGAAGGTGAATTACCTTTACGATTTACCGAATCTGCCAGTTCACAATGCGGTGCTTAAAGGCGTGCTCCAAGGATGGCAGCTTTCGGGCATCGTCAGCATGGTCAGCGGAGCGCCCACGGGCGTAGGCTTCAGCACGACCACTGCTGTCGATACCACGGGCACGCCGGATCTAACGGCTCGCACGGTAATCACCGGAGCCGCAATTCTGACGAAGGACCAGCGCACATTTGGACGCTATTTCGATACCAGCGTGTTTGCTCTCGCTCCAGTCGGGACAGTTGGAACGGCACCCAAGGTTGTATTCCGAGGCCCTGGCGTGAACAATTGGGACACATCGATGGCTAAGAGTTTCCGCATTGTGGAGCGTGTTCAACTGCGCATCCGTTTGGAAGCATATAACGCGTTCAACCATACGCAGTTCTCCAGCGTGAACACGACGGCGCAGTTCAACCCCGCCACGGGCGCACAGACGAATGCGGCCTTCGGTTCGTTGACCGCGGCCCGGAGTCCCAGGACAGTGCAGTTGGGGGCGAGGTTGTCGTTCTGATAAGGCCAGCGATTCTGGACAATCCGCCGCTGCTAAAGGTTCAACTGGACACAGGTGCTTGGCCTCCTAAAGCCGGGCACTTTAATACCACTCACTGCTTCCTGGCTGGAGGCGGCTGAACGTATGACGAATCCGTAGGCTGACTTTCGGCAAACTGGTCATCGTCCTTCAGTTCCTTTTTGAGCCTGTAGAGTTCCCGCTTGAGGCTCGCCACGATTTTCTGCGCCTTGAGATCGCTGTATATGTTGCGCATCTCCTGTGGGTCCGCCACCAGGTCGTAGCATTCCCATTGATCCTTTTTCCAAAAGTAGATCAGCTTGTGGGTATTGGTGCGAACCCCGTAATGCGCTCTGGTGTTGTGGTCTCCTGGATCGTGGTAATAGCGATAGTACATCGAACGCCGCCAATCCTTCGGTTTCTTTCCCTTCCAAAGAGGCACGAAACTGTGGCCTTGCATTTCGCCCGGGACGGAGAGCCCGGCAAGATCCAGAAAGCTCGGCGCAAAGTCGCAATTGATGCCGATCGCATTCGAAACGCTGCCCGGCTTGATGCCGCCAGGCCAGCGCACCAGGAACGGCATACGCAACGACTCGTCATACATGAAACGCTTATCGAAGAGGCCATGCTCGCCTAGAAAGAAGCCCTGGTCGCTGGAGTAGATGACTACGGTGTTGTCTCTCAATCCGTTTGCGTCGAGCCAGTCGAGCGTGCGGCCCACATTGTCATCCACACTCTGCACGCAGGCCAGATAGTCCTGCATGTACCGCTGATATTTCCAAGCCTCCAACTCCTTGCCGGTGAGTTTCTTCTTGACGCCATCAACCTCGATTTCTACTTCCATTGGCTTGGTCTGCATCCACTGGCGCAGTGCCGGGCCGGACAAATCCGCGGGCGGCGTTAGCTTTAGGTCATGACGGGTCAGGTCCCGGAATACCGACTGTTTCTGCTCACGCAGGGCATCCGTCCTGCCGGAGTAATCATCACGCAAGTTGGCAGGTTCGGGGATGTGCCGGTTCGCGAACATCAACCTGTGTTTCTCATCCGGCGTCCACTCCCGGTGTGGCGCTTTGTGGTGGCACATCATGAAGAACGGCTTGTCCTTCGGGCGGTTCTTGAGCACGTCGATGCTGATATCGGCAATGATATCGGTCGCATAGCCCTGGTAAACTTTCGACCCCTCTTTGTCATAGAGGGTTGGGTTGATGTACACGCCCTGCCCGGGCAGGATGTTCCAGTAATCGAAGCCGGTTGGATCGCTGCCGAGGTGCCACTTGCCGACCATCGCCGTGTAGAACCCAGCCTGCTGAAGCATCTTCGCTACCGTAGGTTGCGAACCGTCAAAACGATTGAATACAGGCACTCCGTTCATGTGGCTATATTTGCCTGTGAGAATGGTGGCGCGGCTCGGGGTGCAGATGGAGTTTGTGGCAAAGACCCGGTCCATGCGCATGCCTTGCGCTGCGATGCGGTCGAGATTGGGCGTCTGGTTAACCTTGCTGCCATAACAACTGATCGCTTGGGACGCGTGATCGTCGGTCATGATGTACAAGATGTTGGGGCGATTGCGTCCGGCGGCGGTCCCACTGGCAGTGCGAACAAGGGGACCAAAGGCCAGCCATGGCAATGCAAACATACTTCGTCGAGTGATCGTTTCCATTGACTCTATCCTACAATTGCCAGAGTCTTCGGAACAGCCCCGTGGGCCGGCGGACTTGTAGATACACCGCGCCGGCTCAACAAATCGGTACAGGTTGCCCATCGCGCAACTGCAATGTTAGCCGCGCTCGTGGTGCGAATCAACGCGGCGTCGCATGCCCGATTCACCCCTTGCATCATCCTAGAATCCGTGTCATCATAAGTGCAACTTGCATATAGATGCGAATACAACTGCTCGTCGCGGGAACGATCCGCCTCCAGTTCTCGCGGCGATCAGAAAGGAAGGAATTATGAGACTTTTTGAATTGACAGGCCCGATGGCCCTCTTGTGCTGCTTGAGCGCGTTGCCCTTAGCGGCGCATGATAATTGCCATGGTGATCATCATTCCTACAGCCAAGGCGGCTGCCAGAACTGTGGGCAGAATTACAAGCAAGGTGCAATGCGCGAGTCCCCAGCGGTGGTGGACCCAAGTGTCGCGGCGCGCCTACAGACTGTCGAAGGCAAAATAACAGAAGTGGTTTACCTGCCTGGCGCTGCGCCAGAGAGCGCCATGGTTGAGGTCCGGCTGCAATCCGGCGGGCAGACCACACTCATCAAACTTGCTCCGTCGGGTTACTTGCGAAACAGCGGTATGCGGCTCAGAGAAGGTGAAACCATAGCGGCTAAAGGCTTCCTTGTGATGGGATTGGAAGGGGATCTAATCGTCGCTACTGAGATTCACCAAGGAGACAGGAATTTGAGTCTCCGGGACATTCATGGCCGTTCAGGCTGGTAGAAAGTTATGACCAGCTCTGACGAATCTAATTCCCTTCTCCAAAGATACCGGCGGCTCTATACTGGCGCGATTGCCGACATCCTTGACAAGGAAGGCCTGCGACACCAGGTTCTTCCTCAAGTGATTACACCCTTCACAAATGCCGATCAAGTGGCGGGCTTTGCGTTCACGGGACAGGGGTATCCGTGTGCGGACACAACCAGCAACGACACGGAGACTCGCCTGCGAATGCTGGATAGCATCACGCCTGGCACTGTGTCCGTGTGGGCTTGCGGAGGGAGTGTGGATTGCGCGCATTGGGGAGAAATGATGTCCACGGCGGCCCGGCAGAGAGGCTGCGATGGAGCTGTGATCGATGGCGGCGTTCGAGACGTCAATTTTGTAAATGCAATGAATTATCCAGTGTTCGCGCGGTTCAAGTGTTCCGCGAGTTCCGTTGGACGCTGGGAGATTCGGGAATATCAAGTCCCAATCCAGATTGGAAACGTAGTCATTCATCCCGGAGACTTTGTCTTCGGCGACACCGATGGGGTTGTGATCATTCCCCAGTCGATCACGCTGAAAGTGTTGGAAGCGGCCGAAGATGTGTATCGGCGCGAAGGCTCCATGCGCGAGGAACTTCGCCGGGGAGTTACGGTGAAAGAGGCATACCTGAAGTACGGATCGCTTTGATCCCAACGTTGCTGCGAGGGCGGGAGTTTATGTGCCAGTCGGTTAGATGATCAGGTTATCGGACCTTCGCAACTTTCAGCATGCCAAGGGACCGCAGGGCCCGGAAATACTCAGGGCCGTCCATATCTCCGAAATGGAATATCGCGGCAGTTTTTCCGTTGTCCAAGGCGACGGCATGAGGCGCATTGGTGAACGGAAACGTCTTCCGCAGCAATTCGGTATCTGGAGAAGTGCTCGCCGGGAGCCCTGTGTCTTTTACGAACGAGGAAGCACGATGCTGCTCGCGCGTCGCGAGCGCCACGATGCGGGTGTCACCCCAGTCTTGCGTCCCCATCTCCTGTGCAATGGCGAAACAGTGCATGCAGTCCGGATCGAAGAAGTACAGGAGTACCCTTCCCTGCCGCAAGTTGAGAGGTTTGCCGTCAACCATCGCCGTCTCCGGGACAACGGAAGCGCTTCGCATCACTGACGTGACCGCGTAGAATCCGCCCGACAGCAGACACACGGAGAATAAGAGTGCGGCGGCACGCCGCCAACCGGTGGATCTGTCAGACCAGATTCCGGCACATCCGGCAAGAACGAGCATCGCGGCGTCGCCGGCGAAAAATGCCGGTCCTACTACGCGCCGGATCCAGGGGAAACAACTGCAATCCTGCCCCAGCAGCCGGTTGTATTGAACTCCAATGTAAAGCATGAAGACGGCAAGCATTCCCCCGGCAATCCATGCGCCCCATCGCCGGTACTTTGGGACCAACAACAGGATCGCCGCGAACAATTCGAAGACGGTCACGGCAACCGCAGCAGGCAGGCTTAGTGCGGATGGGACAAGGGACTCGACCATGCGATCGGCAGTGGCGTCGAGGTCCGTCAGCTTCCAAACTCCCGAGACGAAGAAAAGAAGACTGAGAATGTATGCGCATACGCGCCCTGAAATCGCTTTCCACCTGGGGGAGCGCGAAGCCCCAATGGAGGAGATTATTGGAGGCATGTAGGTGCTTCTTGCACATAGCGAGTATCTCACAATCGGCGCGTACCACGTATGACGCAATGCGTAGAGGCTCATTGGAATTTGGAGCCTCACGGTTTGATAGTCGAGGCGATCACAAACTCGAAGTTTAGTAATCGTGTGAAATTCACTTGTCACCAAGTGGCGGATTCTGAATCATAGTCAGTAGCAGCATATTATGCCCGAATACTTGAAGCCTGCCCGGATCGGCCAGATTGCCGTGTTGTTAATAGCGCTTGGAGCCATCGCGTTCACGTTTTCCCCGCCCATTGGGCATCAGAGCAGCGGAGTGAAAACGGCTGGCAGCCGCAAAGACATGCTTGATTTCTCAATGCCTGATCTAAGCGGAACGGAATGGAGCATTTCTGCTCATCGCGGGCGAGTGGTTATGGTGAATTTTTGGGCCACTTGGTGTCCTCCTTGCCGCGAGGAGATCCCGGGCTTCATTCGGCTGGCGAAGAGTGTGCCGGAACTGGACATCGTTGGCGTTGCGATGGATGAGGGGGACAACGGCGTGATCCGGCAGTTTGCACAATCGGCCGGGATCAACTACCCGGTCTTGTTGCCGCCACCGTCGTCTCCATTCGTCGCCACAATTGAGTCGTTGCCGATATCCTTCCTCGTGGACAAGCAAGGGAAGGTAGCGAAAGTGTACTCCGGCATGGTCAGTGAAGCAACGGTGCGGGAAGATTTCGCCAGGCTGTCTACGGAACCTTAAAGGATAATGCACAATGTCTGATTACTATGGAATTCTACTGTTGGCGGCCTACGTGATCCTGCTGCGTTGGGTGCTGCCGAGATTTGGAGTTCAGACTTGAATGGCCAACACCTGCAACGTCGAGTCTCGACGTAAAACCGCCAACAATGACACCCATAAGGCGAAAGAGGTAGGCACCTAAAGTGTCGTGCTCTGCTCTCAGGCTGTGATCTCAAGCGTCGTTTCGAACGCCTCAAGGTGGTTGTACGAGCCGTTCATCAGGTTCGTGTACACCCGCTTGATGTCCAGCTTCACAGTGGATTTGAGCGCGGCCTCCAGATCGGCGATGTCGGTCTTCTCAATCAACACGCCCACCTCCAGCGCATCCTTTGCTGATTGCAGACCCTTGGCCATCAACTGGCTGTACAATGCGGCCAGTTTGGCGTCTACGTAAACGCCGGTCGGCTTGTTCAGCGCAGGATCCGGCACGCTGTAGCGCACAAGCAGAGTCCCAATCGCCGTGTGGTGCTGCTCCTCGCTCATTGCGATGTTGCGGAAGATACTCAAGCCCCATTTGGCAAGGAGCTGCTCGTAGACATCGCGCGCCAACTTCTCCTCTTCCCGCATGTAGGCCAGCCAGCGCACCTCTTCCGCGGTGACCGGCACAACAGCCACCGGTGTTCCTGTTCCAGGTCCGTTGACGCGATACCAGCTCTGCGCCATCGCGGGCGCCGCAAACGCAAACAGCACCGGTGCTAAACTACCCGCGAACTGTCTGCGATCGAATAATTGGTTTTTCATGATTTGCTCCTCGGTCTTGATTTTCATGACTTCGCCATGAGCAAATGCAACTGCCGCGCCAATTCCAAGGGCTTAGCGACTATCTAGACAACTCATTGATTTACAAAGACTTATCGGACGACGAAGGCAAGCTATGGTGCGGACGAATGACAGTTTTCGTGCAGAACCTGCGTGGTTGGGAAAACCGGTATGCAATTCTCGCATCAGGAACTCGAAATGCCGTTGGTCCCATGGAGGTGCAGCCGGGATGTCCACTCGGTTCGCACTTTCCATGCGGACACTGCGCGAAGGCAGCGTGGACGCAGTGCAGAGGCCGTGCGGAGGCTTGATGCAACCAGATGATAAGGGACCTGACTATGAGGCGGCCGTTCCGTTTTCAATTGGATAACCCATTTGGATCCAATCCTTCGAAATATTAGTCTCGATCATCAGCGCCTTCGCCTGCGTGAACCCCAACTGTTTCAACAGAGCAAAAGCCGGCTTCATATTGGGACAGTTAGCCCACGGGCAACAACCGCAATAGATGACGATTTCCTGGGTCTTCGGAAGCGAGGACACCGCTTTCTTCAGAGCCTCGAGGCCGTCCGGGTAGTTTCCAGGACCTGCATAAAGAGAGCCTGGAATATGTTTGCTCCGGTAAAGAAAGGGAAAGCCGACATGAAACAACGCGGGCTTCCCGTCGCTATTTCCACTCAACCGTTGCGACAGCACTTTCGGCTCGATCAGATCGGCCTGGTTCCATCCCGATAAACCACTGGAGCAGCCTGTGAGCAGCCCAAGCAACCCAAATGGCCCGCTAAGCGCTGACCGACGGGTGAAAGAAGTAGAGTAGGAGGTCGCCATATCCTCATTGTCCAGGTTTTGCCACGGCCTCAGCAACACAAGCCGCGGTTTTAGCAACTGGTTTCAAAGCGAGATCAGATTGGTCGTTAACCCGATCACCCGGTGGTGTGTTGGCGCAAAAACGAAACGGACGAAGACGGGAACCAATCAACGCGGGCTCCTATTTGACGCGCGCCGAGAGCAACTTGCGCTCGCGAACCGCACCTTCCACGCTGTGTAACTCGAGCAGCAACTCGAGGCTTTTTGCTTGCGTAATCTGTTCGGCAGGGATCATTCGCTCCACAGCTTGCAGAAAGTCCGGCGCCAGCACAGCTTCCGACGCGCCCTCGGTGCTTTCCGAGTAGAGGCCGGAGATCAGCAACACCTTGCCGGTACCCGACAAGTTGGGCACAGCGGCGACTCTTGCATACGAGGTACCGTTGCGGCCCTGTTCCGCGGTGGAAGTGTAAAATGAAAGTTCCCCACTGCGCGGTGCTGTGTTGCGGATTCCGAACAGCCCGCTGCTTTCGTCGCGAGCAAATCGGAAATTGCAGTGGTCTTCAAACAGCATCGTCCAGGGATTCGACCATGTACTTCCCAGGAGCACGAAGTTCCCGTTCCGAAAATCGCGCGACTGCATCAGGCGGCTGTGATGGGGCACAACCTTCCACGACTCCACTGTACCCAGTTCCACCATCTGGCTGAGGAAGATGGCGTCCCGATAACTGGTGATCAACCGCCCGCCGGGAAAGGTCGCCGGGGAGGCCCCACCCGGCACGGCCATCAGCCCTTCAACAGGTTTCTGCTCTTCGTGGCGGATGTATTCGTCGAGCGTGATCCGATCCTTGCGCAGGGAATTGACAACCACCAGCGCGGAGTCCACCAGCACTACATTCAACTCCGTGCCTTTTGGGGGGAACAGGGCATTCACCAGACTGCGCACCTTGGTACGGTCTTTCAACTGGAAAGGGTTGCGCAGCCAGCCCACGGCAGCAGCCAGCGCAAGCACCAAGCAGAGCGCGATGAGAAAGCCGGAATTCCGCCCCTTGTCGGCCGGCACCGAGAGAGGCTGGACAGGTTGGGACTCCGCCGGCGTGCGCTCTACAAACTCGGGGACATAGGAGCCCTTGGGGATCTCGAGCAGGAGCGGTTCGTTGCGCCCTTCGGTTTCGAAGTAGTCGTGTAGTTTGGCGCGTAACTGGCGCGCCGAGGTGCGGACCAGTGAATCGTCCGCCGGGTGGAAAGAGACGGGCCGCTCGAAGACTTCGCGGCCAATGATGTATTCGGTCAATTCGGCATGCTGGTTGCGAACTGCTTTTTCCACCACGAAGAGCAGAAACGAACGGAGCCGGGGAGCTCGCCGAAAGGCTTCCCAGCGTGCAATGCGTTGCGCCAATTGCCATCGCTCGTCTGCCTCGATCTCCGGGTCGCTATTGGTTATCTCATACATTCAAAAGGGAAAGTATCTGTGAATCACATGCCTTAACAGTGATTCTCAGCACTTTTCTGACCCCCTGAGTATACTCATAGACGGCGCATTCTTTCAACCGCCTGAAAAGGACCTTTCTCATGAGACTCCCACGTTTGGTTTCTTTGACATCTTTGCTGATGCTGCTTGAAGCGCTGGCGTTTGGCCAAGGCAGCGTGACTATGTTTGGTATCGTCACCGATTCGAGTGGAGGAGCCATCACCTCGGTCACCGTCACTGCAATCAATAAGGAGACCGGATCGGTAAGGCAAGTTTCCACTGGACCTGCAGGCAATTACACGATCTCGCAACTCACCAACGGAACATATCGCCTGAAAGTGGAGGCGGCCGGATTCAAAACGGCCGTGCAGGACAACATTCAGGTCCAAGTGGACGAAAACCGCCAGGTGAACTTTTCCATGACAGTCGGCGCGGTAAGCGAGTCGGTTACTGTGGAGGCGGAGGGCTCGCAGGTCGAGACCAGGTCGGGTTCATTGAAGGAAGTGATCGATTCGGCGCGCATCGTGGATCTGCCGCTCAATGGCCGCAATCCGCTGCAATTGCAGTATCTGGTGGCGGGCTCAGGCGGCGTGGTGACGGCCGGGCAGGAACAGAACGATTCTGTCTCCATTAACGGTTCGCGCTCAAATACGAATAACTACACGCTCGACGGAGCCGACAATCACGATCCGTATTTCAACACGCCGTCAGTATTTCCCAATCCCGACGCGCTGGAGGAGTTCAGCCTGCAGACCAGCAGCTATGCCGCCGACCGCGGCCGTAATGCCGGCGCTATTATGAATGCCGTCACCCGCTCAGGCACAAACAAGCTGCACGGAACGCTCTTCGAGTTCCTGCGCAATGAGCACTTCAACGCGCGCAATTTCTTTTCGAATTCGGTGCCACCGTTCAAGCGCAATCAGTTTGGCGGCACGGTGGGCGGCCCTATCCGGCGCGATAAGACCTTCTTCTTCGCCTCCTACCAGAAAACCAGCGAGCGCAGCACACCGGGTGCACTCAACCCCACGGTGCTTACCGCAGCGCAGCGCAAGGGCGACTGGTCTGCGTCCGGGCTGAAGACGCCCCTGAAGGATCCGCTCGGCGGCACCTTCCCCAACAGCATTATTCCGGCGTCACGCTTGAGTCAGCCGGCGCAGAAGTTCCTGGATGCGTTTGTTCCGCTTCCCAACCGCGATCTCAACCAGTATTCGTTCGCCAGCCAGCAGAAGATTGACGACGGCCAGGTGGTGGCAAAGCTCGACCATACGCTAAGCGAAAACAACCGCCTCTCAGGCCGCATGCTGTACAGTACCAGCGACAATTACCAGGCCGCGAATAACGTTACGTTGCCAGGATTTCTCGCGCTGATCCAGTACCGCAACTGGAGCGCGGTAGGTACGGACTCGTGGATCATTTCGCCGAAGATGATCAACACGTTGACCTTCAGTTACAACGAAATCAACCGCGACCAGTTGCCGGTGGTGCCGGGCAACAAGAGTTGGACCGATTTCGGCGCCGGTTTTGTGCGCGCCTGGCCGCAGGATACGGTGGTTGGCTTCGATACCAACGTCGCCGGCTACTTTCAGCCACAGGCCCGCTATCCGCTGCATCACTACCGCAAAAACTTCCAGTTTTCCGATTCGTTGAGCTTAACGTTCGGTTCTCATTTTCTGCGCATAGGCGCCGATGTGCGGCGCAATGTCCTGAACTTGCAGGAGAACTTCCAGACCGATCCGGCTGTAGTGTTCCAGGCAACCTTTACCGGCAACGCTGCGGCCGACCTGCTTGTCGGCCTGCCCACCTCATTCACGCAGATCGCGCCGCTTGCCAATCGGCCCCGCACCACTGAATTCGCCGCTTTCGTGCAGGATGACTGGAAGCTTTCACGCCGACTGACCCTCAACCTGGGTCTGCGCTGGGATCCGTTCTTCCCCTTCAGCGATCCGGACAACCGCTTTGCCCAGGTCCGCCTGGGACAGCAGTCGACTGTGTTCCCGAATGCACCCAAAGGCTATGTATTCCCAGGCGACCAGGGTGTTCCCGCCGCTACCTACGGAAACCAGATGAACGATTGGGGCCCGCGATTCGGCTTTGCCTTCGACCCAACGGGTAAAGGCAAGACCAGCTTCCGTGGCGGCTACGGCGTGTTTTATTCGCAGGTCCGCCAGCAGGCCAACAATCAGATCTCGAACAACCAGCCGTTCTCGCTTAAATTGGCGGTGCAAAATCCATCGGGAGGTTTGGCGAACCCATACTCCGATACCGGCAATCCGTTTCCGTTTGTGGCGCCCTCCAGCAGCAAGGATATTGCAGCCTACAAGTTCATTCTGCCGCTCAACGTCACGCAATGGAATCCGGATATGCGCAACGAGGTTTCGCAGCAGTGGAATCTTGCTTTGCAGCAGGAAGTGAAAGGCTGGGTTACTACCGCGGCCTACGTAGGTTCGAAGGCCAACCACCTGTTCGTGCAAAATGAATTGAATCCCGCAGTATTTGGTGCGCCGGGCAGAACGGTCGATGCGCGCCGGCTTTATTATCCGTCGTACTCGTCCATCACCGACTATTCGGCGACCGGCAACTCCACGTATCATTCGCTGCAACTCACGGCGAACCGCAGGTTGTCGAAAGGGATGACGGTGCTGGCCAACTATACGTTCAGCAAGTTTCTCGATAGCGGCTCAGGCGATGGCGCCGCTTCGCAAAACCCCTTTAACCGCGACGCGGAAAAAGGCCCGTCGAATCAGGATGTGCCGCACCGCCTGGTGGCGTCGGCGATCTACCAGGCCCCCGCATTCAAACAGCAGTCCCGTCTTGTGCGCCAGATCGCGGGTGGCTGGGAACTCAACGGCATCCTCACATTGAACAGCGCCGGGCCGTTCACGATCGTATCGGGCCGGGATAATTCCGGCACTGCGATAAACAACGACCGGCCAAACGTCGTGGGAGACTGGCGCCTGCCCGATGGCCGGTCGAAGGCAGACCAGATCCAGCAGTATTTCAATACCGCAGCATTCGCGCAAAACCCCGCCGGCACGTTCGGCAATGCGGGCCGCAATATTCTGCGAGGACCTTTCCGCAGCAATCTCGACATGGGCGCGATGAAGAACATTCCGATCCGCGAAGGGCACCGCCTACAGTTCCGCTCGGAGTTCTTCAATATCCTGAATCACGCCAACCTGAACAGTCCGACGGCCAACGTGTCGAACGGCAACTTCGGGCGCATCCTGGGTGCAGGCAATCCCCGGGTTATACAACTCGCCTTGAAATACATGTTTTGATCGGAGAGAAAAAGAGCAATGACACGAAGAGGCTTTCTTGCATCCACCGCCGCCGCGGGACTGATGGCCGGCCACAACGCGTCCGGCTACGCTGGAGCTGCTCCCAATATCATTCTCATTTACGCCGATGACCTGGGTTATGGGGATGTGGGCTGTTATGGCGCGCAACGCGTCAAAACGCCGAATATTGACGCGCTTGCCAAGCGTGGGCTTCGGTTCACCGATGTTCATACAAGTGCAGCTACCTGTACTCCCTCGCGCTACTCGCTACTCACTGGCGAGTATTCGTTCCGCATTCCGGGAGCGAAGGTGCTTCCAGGCGATGCGCCGGCTTTGATTCAGCCCGGACGCGTGACCATGGCCTCCATGCTGAAGCAGCGAGGCTACCGCACGAAGGCCATCGGCAAGTGGCATCTGGGGCTGGGCAATGGCAATGTCAATTGGAATACGGAGATCGTTCCCGGGCCGCGCGAAATCGGCTTCGACGAGAGCTTCATCCTCCCCGCCACCGGCGATCGCGTGCCCTGCGTTTATGTTGAGAATGGCCGCGTTCGCAACCTGGACCCGAAGGATCCGATCAAGGTCGACTACACCGGGCCGCTCGACGATCAACCGACCGGTAAGACTCATCCGCAACTGCTGAAGATGAAGCCGAGCCACGGCCACGACATGACCATCGTCAACGGCATCAGCCGCATCGGCTATATGAGCGGAGGCAAAGCGGCGCTGTGGGATGACGACAAGATGGCGGATGAACTCACAGGGCAGGCTGTATCGTTCATTGACCGGAACGCCAAACAGCCCTTCTTTTTATACTTCGCTACCCACGACATCCATGTTCCCCGTTCGCCCCATCCGCGGTTTAGCAAAGCAACCGAAATGGGCCGTCGCGGCAACGTCATCGCCGAACTCGACTGGTGCGTCGGAGAACTGGTTGCCGCCCTGCAGAAGCGGGGTTTGCTCCAGAATACATTGATTGTTCTCTCAAGCGATAACGGCGCTGTTGTGGATGACGGTTACCAGGACGAGGCGGTCACGAAGCTGGGCTCTCATCGTCCGAATGGGCCGCTGCGTGGCGGCAAGTATTCCAACTTCGAAGGCGGTACCCGCGTTCCCTTCATCGTGCATTGGCCGGCACGCGTCAAGCCGGGCGTTTCCGACGCCCTGATCGGGCAAGTGGACCTGCTCCGTTCTTTCGCGCAGTTGACGGACGCCAAGCTCCCGGTCGGCGCAGCGCCGGACAGTGAGAATGTGCTGAGCGCACTCCTCGGTGAATCAAAGACCGGGCGGCAGCTTCTGGTGGAACAGGCCAGCATCCTCTCGCTGAGGGATGGAAACTGGAAGTACATCTCCCCCGCCAATGGACCGAAGGTTCAGGTAAACACGAACACCGAGACGGGCAATGACCCACAGGCGCAACTGTACGACTTGTCGAGGGATCTTGGCGAAACAAAGAACCTGGCCGCGGAGAATCCGCGGAAAGTGAAGGAACTGGCGGATAAGTTGCAGGCGATTCGGGCAGCCGGTTCGCGGCCGCAACCGTAGCGACAACACGAAAACTGGAGAAATCACATTGCGCAATTTACCGATTACTTTTTGCTGTTCCTTGCTCCTGACGTTCGCCCTGTCCGCCCAGAACTCTGGCGTGCAAGGCGTCGTCATCGATCCGTCGAAGGCGATGGTGCCTGGTGCGACGGTCACCATTACCAACCTTGAGACCGCGGTTTCCGCGAAGGCTGTGACCAACGAACGCGGTCTCTATCTGTTTCCCTCGCTCTCCACCGGCCGCTACAAAGTGGAGTGCCATGCACAAGGCTTCGCATTGCGGCAGGTGAATGAGCTGCGGCTCGAAGTGGGCCAGACGGCGCGCCTCGACTTTGAGCTCAAGACCGGGAGCGTAGTCGAGTCCATTGAGGTTTCCGCCAGCGGCATCCTGATCAATTCAGAGACGAGCGAGGTCGGCCAGGTGATCGACTCCAAGCGGATTCTCGAAATGCCGCTCAACGGCAGAAATTATCTCCAGCTCGCGCAGTTCACCGCCGGCGCGCAGCCTGGTGGCGACATTGGAACCGGCGCGCGCGGCCGCGACGAGGGGCAGTTCTCCGCCGTCGGCCTGCAAATGGCGCAGAACAGCGTGCTTCTCGACGGCAACGACAACAGTTCGCGCACTTCGGGCGGACCGCTCGGCTACGAAGCGCAGCAAGTGAAACCGCCGGTCGATGCCGTGGCTGAATTCAAAGTGGTCACCAACAACATGAGCGCCGAGTACGGCTATCGCGCCGGCGCGAAGGTGCTGGTTTCGACCAAGTCGGGTACGAATAAGCTTCACGGCTCGGCCTATGAATTTCTGCGCAATGAGAAACTGGACGGCACCAACTTTTTCGCCAACCGTTCGGGGGCCCAAAAACCTTCGTACCGCCAGAACCAATATGGCGCCACACTGGGCGGTCCGGCGATTAAGAACAAGACGTTTTTCTTCGCCAGCTATCAGGGTACGCGCATCCGCACGGGCCAAAGCTACATCAGTTCGGTGCCCGGTGCGGACATCGTTGAGCGTGGCGATTTTTCGAAGCAACCAGCCACGCGCCGCAACATCTTCGATCCCAGGACGCAAACCGGCACGGCGGCCACCGTCGTGCGCCTGCCCTTCGCCAATAACATAATCCCCCAGACGCGCTGGGATCCGGTGATCAAAAACATCGTCGGGTTATATCCCAAAGCCAACATCTCCAGCGCCGGCGAAAACGCGCCGAACAACTACTACTTCGGGCCGAGCGATTCCGACGACGCCGACCAGTACGATTTCCGCGCCGACCACAACATCAACGACAAGCATCGCTTCTTCGCCCGCTACTCACTGCGCGATCAGTTCCGCAATCAGAATGGAACTCTGCCATACCCGATGATGGGCGGCCAGGGACAAACCGTCGTGCTGAAGGGCCACAATATTGCCAGCGCACTCAGTAGTTCGCTTTCCGCGACGATGTTCAATGAACTTCGTTTCGGCTTTTCGGAATTCGATACGCGCTTCGATATTCCCTTCACTGAGAATTTGAATGCGAAATACGGCATCAAGAACGCTCCCGGCGATTCCGTCGGCGACGGGCTCGATCAAGGCTGGACGCGTTTTTCGCCCAACGGCTTCGTCGAAATGGGGCCGCGCAGCTTCTGGCCAAATGTGAACAATTTGGCGAACGTGTCAATGGCAGACGCGCTGGTCTGGCAGCGCGGCAGGCACACCATTAAGTTCGGCGGCGAATTGCGCCTCTCCAACGTCTATCGCGACGCGGCCCGCAATCGACGCGGGAATTTCGCCTTCAGCGGCAACTTCACATCGGAATTCCCGAACAATGGAGCAAGCCGATCCAATACAGGCAACGGAATGGCGGATATGCTGCTGGGCTATGTGGGCAGCGGAACTTACGGCAACAATCAAGGCGAAGATATCAACAACTGGTATTACGGTCTTTTTGTGCAGGATGATTTCAAGGTCACCAGCCGGCTGACACTGAATGTGGGCTTGCGTTATGAGGTTTTCAACAAGGCCGTCTTCCCGAATGCAGCCAAACAGTCCGTCAGCCGCTACCTCTATGAAGGGGTCAACGTAGCCACGCAGGCCGGCGAGAAGTTCGTCTATCCTACCGGCGACAAGGATTCCGGCGGCACGAACGACCACAACAACTGGGCACCGCGCCTGGGCTTCGCATACTCTCTAAACAGCAAGACGGTGATTCGCGGCGGCGCTGGCATCTTCTACGGAGAACCGAACAGTCCCAGCACTGAGAATGCGAACTTCCGCTCGGGTCCGCCCAAGAGCGCCGACGTCGCTATGCAGACCACGCCGGACGCCACTACCTTCTTCGTCCAAAACGGCTTTCCGGCGTTCAGTACGAGCGTTGTCCAAAAGGGTTCCACCGTGTATGTGTTCCCCGATTTCCGGCCGACGCTCTATGTGGGCCAATGGTACTTCGACGTGCAGCGCACGCTGCCTTGGGAAACGCTGGTGACCGTCGGCTACATTGGCACCAAGGGAACGCATCTGGCCAACATACGCAACATCAACCTGCCGCGCACACCCGATGCCGTGCGGGCCTCCAACACGCGCCTGGCGCGGCCGGATTTCAGCAATGTCTCACTGCATGAAAACAACCTGAACTCCAGTTACCAGTCGCTCACCGCCAAGGTGGAAAAGCGCTTTTCCAAAGGGCTGACGCTGCTCAGTTCGTTCGCCTGGGCGCACAGCATCGATCAGGGAAACGAAGATCTGTTTGACGGCGGCGGCGGTGTCGCGACCGTGTGGGATATGAGGCGTGAACGCGCCAACTCCAGCCTGGACAGGCGGCTGGGCTTCGTGCTTAGCAGTGTCTATGAGATTCCGTTGGGTAAGGGCCACAACTACATGAGCTCGGGCGTCGCCAACGCAATCCTCGGCGGCTGGCAGGTGGGCGGTATCTTCGCTAAGTACACCGGCCTGCCGGTCCCGCATTCCATCAACGTCAACAACGAGAACCTGGGCGGTTCGGTGCGTGGAGATTTCGTGCGCAGCCCCAACCTCCCTTCGAGTGAACGCAGCATCGACCGCTGGTTCGATACCGGCTTCGTCATTCCCAGCGCACCCGGCGTAATCAGCAATGCCGGCCGCAACCTGGTGCGAGCCCCCGGCCGGGTCAATTTCGATCTCATGATGGCGCGCAACTTCAAGATGCCCTGGGAGCGCCACGAGATTCAGTTCCGCTTCGAATCGTTCAACTTCACGAACACGCCAAACTTTGGAGCGCCGAGCGCAGCGGTGGGTACTCCTGCCGCCGGGAAGATTACGCAGGCGGCCGACCCGCGCCGCATCCAGCTCGCGTTGAAGTACGTCTTCTAGCCCAACCGCCACTGATATGATCTGAGGAAAGGTTTTAGGAAGATTCCATGTACATACTACGTCCGCGGCTAAACCGCCGAACATTTCTCAAAGGTACCGGAGTGTCGATCGCATTGCCAATGCTGGAGGCGATGCAGCCATCGGCTATTTCCAAAGATAAAAAGACTCCGCCGATGCGTATGGTATGTGTCGGCAACCCGCTTGGAATGCTTCCCGATGCTTTCTTCCCTGTCACCGCCGGCAGCGGCTATGCGATGCCTGAATTGCTCCAGCCCCTTGAAAAGCACCGCAAGGATTTGACCATCTTTTCGCACCTCGACCACGATGTGAGTGGCGGGCACCGGGCTGTGCATTCGTTCCTCAGCGGCCTTCGGGATCAGGATGCCATGGCGTGGCCCTCGCGAAACATCTCCCTCGATCAACGTGCGGCGGAATTTGTAGGCGGGCGGACGAGATTCCCGTCTATCGTTGCAAGTGCCGGCGGCGCCGATGGCGACATGGCGCCCCAGATGTCATGGACCCGGAATGGCGTAAACATTCCGCCCATTACCAGAGCCAGTGAGTTGTTCCGTGGGCTGTTCGTGGCTGACGACGCTGCGGGCCGCAAACGCGCGGCTGAAAGTTACGACGTCAACGGCAGTATCCTCGACGCGGTTCGCGGCCAGGCCGCCACCATCGAAAAGGGCCTCGGCAAGCTCGACCGCCTGAAGCTCGACGAGTACCTGACCTCCGTTCGTGAGGTGGAAAAGAAAATCGGCGCAGCCAGCGGTTGGCTCGACACTCCGAAACCGAAGATTGGCATGACTTTGCCTGAGGATGGTCCCTTCACGGAAAGCCTTTCCGTGTTCTATCAACTTCTGACACTCGCGCTCCAAACCGATTCCACTCGCGTTGCGGTGCTGGAAATCCCCGGCGTCATCGACACCCAGAACATCGGTCTCAGCGGCTCCTACCATGGCTTTTCGCATCATGGCAAAGCGGAGGTTCTGCAACGCGGGCTGCTGCTGATTGAAAAATTTCAGGTCGAACACTTTGCCAATTTCCTGGGGAGCTTATCCTCGCTCACCGACGCCGATGGCGCGCGCTTTCTGGACCGCACCATCGTGCTCTTCGGCAGCGGCATGGGCAACGGCAGCTCTCATTCCAACAAAGACCTTCCCATTCTGCTTGCTGGCGGCGGCTTCCGTCATGGCCAGCATAAATCCTACCCGCAGGAGCGGCGCGTACCCCTGTGCAACCTCTTCACCACAATGCTGCAGCGCTTTGGAGTGGAAGTGGATCGCTTCAACAAGGCCACAGGGACCATTGGAGATTTCGCATGAGGTTCGTCTTAGTCCTGTACGTAGCAGCTTCGCTTTCTGCGCCGCTTCTGTGTGCGGCACCGCAAGCGCAAGACTTTGAACAAGTGGTGCAGCCATTCCTGAAGCAGTATTGCGTCACCTGTCACGGCCCCAAAGTGGCCATGGCGCATCGCCGCTTCGATAAGCTGGATGCAGACCTCAGTTCAGGCGATACACAACAACATTGGCGAGAGATAGTAGATCGCCTCAATCTTGGCGCAATGCCGCCCGCAGGCGCCAAACAGCCGGCCAATGATCAGCGCCAGCGCGTGATTGATTTCCTCTCCACACGCCTCAAGTTGGCCGTGACAGTAGCCCGCGGCACAGGTGCAACCACCGTTCTACGCCGCATGAATCGGTTCGAGTATGACCGGACCATGCGTGATCTCCTCTCGCTCCAGGGCCTGCTCGCCGACCCGACCGACGCTTTCCCGCCAGATGCCGCCCAGGAGGGTTTCACCAATATTGGTTCGGCACTGATCACTTCGGACTTCCAACTCAACGGCTACCTTTCCGCTGCCGAAGCTTTCGTCAATCACGCCGTATCCTCCGGGCCAAAGCCGGAGACCCGCAAGTACACGTTTCAGGCACCCTTCTATTACGATGGCAACCGCCACGATGGCCAGGACGTGGATGGAAAATATCAAAACATCCGCAAGAACACCATGGATGAGGGCGGCTTCCTATGGCTAAGCAAGCTGCCCAATGGAGTGCCATATGATGGCTATTACAAACTCCGCATTAAGGCACAGGGGATCAATCGCAATTATCCCTACGACGAAGCAATCGTAAACGTCGTGAAGACCGATCCGCTGCGCGTTGCCGTAGTGGCTGGCGCTGCGCAATACGGAGAGTTGGGCAAGCGCACCACATCAGACCGGGAACTCACGTCCTTCGATCTTCCCGACGATGCTCCGAAGTGGTTTGAAGCCCGCATCTGGCTGGACAAGGGGTATCAACCGCGATTGACTTTTCCCAGCGGTCCCAACGGGGTCAAACCCTTGCGCAAAACGCTCGTTACCGAATACTACCAGACCTTTCCCAAATTCATTCGTGACTACGTTGTAAACGAAGGCCCCGTGAACCAACAAACTGTCGCGGAGTCGCTAACCCGAGGCGTATCGAAAGAAGGCGCCTCCAAAACCAAGCTCACAACAGCCGGCACCTCACGCTCGTTCAACAGGCGCGACGGCTGGGCCAGCTTCTTCAGCGAATACATGGGACCGCGCGCACGCATCTTCGAAATCGAAATCGAGGGGCCCTTTTTTGAGCAATGGCCGCCATCCTCTCATGTGGCGCTGTTCGGCAACCTGGAACCCACGCTGGCCAACGCCGAGCCGATCCTGCGCCGCTTTGCCTCGCGGGCCTTCAGGCGTCCAGCCAGCGAAAACGAATTGCAGCCCCTGCTTAAGCTGGTGGCGCAGCGCAGTGCCAAAGGCGACTCTCCATTGAACGCACTAAAGGCCGGACTGCGCGGCGTACTCTGCTCACCGGGCTTTCTGTATCTTCGCGAGAATGAGGGCAAGCTGGACGAATACGCACTCGCCTCAAGGCTTAGTTATTTCCTTTGGTCCTCCATGCCAGACAACGCGCTCATGGAAAAGGCCTCCACCGCCAGGCTAAGCGATCCCGCGATGTTCCGAGATACTGCGCTTAGAATGTTGAGCGATTCCAGAGCTAGCGCGTTCATTGACCAGTTCACATCCCGCTGGCTGGAACTGTACAAAATCGGCTCCATGCCGCCCAGCACCAAGGAATTCCAGTCGTATTACGTTGACGGCCTGGCAAAAGCAATGAAGACGGAAGCCCGCATGTTCTTTCAACACTTGCTCGAAAAGAATTTGCCAATCGACCGCTTCCTCGATTCCGACTTCACCTTTGTGAATGGCGGACTTGCGAGGCTCTACAAAATTCCAGGAGTACATGGCACGGAGTTTCGCAAGGTCGCGCTATCGGATCGCCGGCGCGGAGGTCTGCTCGGCATGGCCGCAATCCACACCGCCAGCGCCAATGGAATCGATACTTCGCCGGTGATTCGTGGTGTCTGGGTGTTGAATAATCTGTTTGGGACTCCGCCGATGCCGCCTCCGCCCGACGTGAAACCGCTTGAGCCCGACATACGCGGCGCCACCACGATTCGCGAACAACTGGCCAAGCACCGCGACCTTGAAACTTGCAACGCTTGTCACAAGACGATCGACGCCCCGGGCTTCGCACTGGAGAACTTCGATCCCATCGGAGCATGGCGCGATCACTATCCGCGCTCCGGCAAGGTGAAGCCGCCGGCAGTGGACGCTTCGGGAGTTCTCCCCAGCGGCGAATCGTTCAAGGATATTGTCAGCTTTAAACAAACCCTGCTCAGCAGCCACCGCAATCAATTCGCGCGCTGCCTCACCGCAAAATTGCTCGCTTATTCTACTGGGCGCAATGTTGAACCCGCCGATGGTGAGCATGTGGACAGAATCGTTGCTGAATTGAATCGTCGTGGCGGCGGTCTGCGGGACCTTGTGCTTTTGGTGACCGAAAGCGAACCGTTCCACCGGAAGTAATGGCCGGATTGAAGGGCGCCGGCCGTTTGAAGACTTCTGTTCCGATGATCTGTTCGGTGAGGCAGGTGAGGGAACGCGTTCACAATTTCCATTGCCACTTCGTTGAGGATTTCCGCGCGATCAACCAGTTCGTGCCATATATTGCCGCGGAGAAGCCGGTCCCGGCGCCGATATCGGCAATGGTCATCCCCTCAATGAATTCCAGCTTTTCAACAGTGCCCTGCGGCGGCGTCCAGGCGAGGCGGTCAACCGGGGCAGCAATTGACGCACTGACTCCGGCAGGTCACTCGTTGTCCGCGCAACGTCGCGGTGGTATGCCTCGGCAGCATCCAATAACAGGATCGTGTGCCCCGTGGGAGCCGTATCGAGAACCACAAAGGCGTGCTCGCCTTCGGCCACCGTTCGGGCGAACGCGCTGAATACTGCGATCTCTTCGGTGCAGGGCGATCTCAAGTCTTCTTCGAGCAACGCAATCCCTTGCGTGTCCAGTTGGGGCGCCGATTTCGCCAGGACCGCCGCGGAGTATTGCTGCGTCTCGGTAGCGGGATCAATCCGGCTTACCGACAAGTTCGGAACAGACCCACCTACCGTCGCGGCTACATGAGCGGCTGGATCAGTGGTGCTGAGATGCACCCGATGCCCGCGATGGGCCAATTCGATGGCGATAGCTGCCGCGACAGTCGTCTTGCCAACGCCACCCTTTCCCATCGTCATCACAACACCATGCCCCATCTGTTCCAGTTTGTCGATGAGGGTAGAGAGTGAAAGTGAGGAATCAGTTGTACCAGAAGACTCTTTGTATTCGGCCTTACGAACTGGCGAGACGCCGCCGAACACGCTCCGCAGATACTCCACGCCCATTGGGGCATAGGGCAAGAGCGGCACCTCCGTCCGCGGAAGTTCCGCCAGAGCGGCGGGCATTCCCGCAAGTGCCTCCCGTCCTCGGCCTTCCATTGCGCACGCGGCAGCATCGCCACGATCCTGCGCAACAAAGATGCCGTTGAGAAGCAAGTGCTGATTGGCGACACCCATTTCAGCCAGTTCCGCTCTTGACCGGTTCGCTTCAGCCAGCGCGGAGCGCTCTGGACGGCTAACCAAAATCAGCGTCGTAGTTGCTGCATCGGTCAGCGTATGCATGCTGGAATCGTAGAGAGATTTCTGCGTTTCCAGGCCGCTCAGTGGGCCAAGGCACGACGTTCCAGTCGTGTTTTCCGCTATGAAACCGGTCCATGCGGCCGGGAGTTTCAACAGGCGAAGCGTGTGCCCGGTCGGCGCGGTATCGAAGATGATGTGATCGAATCCAGAAGTCGCATGTGCATCGCCGAGCAGTTTTGTGAATTCGTCGAAGGCGGCGATCTCGACGGTGCACGCTCCGGATAACTGTTCTTCCATGCTGGTGATAGCGGCCTCAGGTAGCACTCCGCGGTATGGACCGATCACGCGCTCCCGGTAGGTCTTTGCAGCCGCTTCCGGATCGATGTTCAACGCCCATAGACCATCTGCGCCCGGAACCGCTGTCGGAGAGCCAGAGAGCCGGACGCCTAGAACTTCGTCAAGATTCGACGCCGGGTCCGTGCTGACAAGCAGCACCTTCTTGCCCATCTGCGCCATGGAAACAGCAGCCGCACAAGCGAGGGATGTCTTGCCAACGCCGCCTTTACCAGTGAAGCAGAGGATGCGGGTGGCATGCTCTACCAGACTGCTGATATTTTCCGTCTTCATGCGGTCACCTCCGCGTCAACGCCCGCCAACCGCGCCAGTTCTTCCCGAACCGGATAGCAGCCCTTGCTGATAACCACGCCGTTCAGCAGGATCAGTGGCAAGCACTCGTTTCCCTGCAGCCGCAGCGCTGACATGACGGTTTCGCATGCCGCGAAGGCTTGCGGCTGCTGCGCCAGGTTATAGCGCTCGACGACTATCTTCTGAGTCGCCAGCCAGTGCAGATCTGCGGAGAACCTTGCCAATGCCGGATCGACACTCGGTCCGCACACCCCGGTTGAGCAACACATTGCGGGATCGAAGACTTCTACTTTGTTCATTTCTGTTCCTTTTTTGGCTGCGTTTCGTATTTGATGCAAATGCGGGAGAACACCGCATTGTCCGCCGCCGTACTTATTACCTGCATGCCGGTATCCATTACGGATCGGGTTAATCTTCCCTTTTTTTTTCAAGGATGCTCTTCAGGTCCAGAACGCTGGGGACGCGTCCAGAGATCACAACCTTGCCGTTCAGCACCACGGCTGGAGTGCGCATGATCCCGAGATCCAAAATCTCGGCGATGTTTGTGACATGAGATATTTCGGCCGCGAGATTGAGTTCCCTGCATGCGTCCACCACATTCTTCTCTGTCGTCAGGCAATTGGGGCAACCTGGCCCGGCAATTTGAATTTTCATAACTGCACCTCAAAGATGTAGATCAGGCAATAGCGGACTCCTACGATGACGAAAATTGCGCCTGTGATCCGCCGTCCCCACTGCGCGAACCGGACTAGTTTCTTAAACACCTGGTTTACCCACTGTGCGCCCAGCGCGATCAGCACGGCAAACACGAACACAGGGACTCCGGTGCCTACGCCATAGGCCGAGGGCAGCAGTAAACTGGAGCCGTTCTTTACGGCGAGGGGAAGCAGGCTGCCGAAGAAGAGTGCCGCCGACACCGGACAAAACGAAAGAGCGAATAGAATTCCAAGCAATCCAGCTCCCCACGATCCAGATCTTCCCAAACGCTCTCCGGCCTTGTCGCTGACGCACGAAGTGGCAAAGTGGATGGGGACCAATCCCAGAACAATGATCCCAGCCAGAATCAGAATAGGCCCCAGGAACTGATTCATGTACGTGGAGAGCCAGAAGGAGAGTTGCGGGATTGCGAAGACGCCTGCGATGAGCAAAGCCGCCAACACTGCATACGCCAGACTTCGTCCCAGAGTATACAGAACTCCCGTCAGAAGCACACGGCGTGCCGAAGCGAGATCCTTGCCGATAAACGACATCGCGGCGACGTTGGTTGCGAGCGGGCACGGACTGATCGATGTCAGAATTCCCAGCCAGAGCGCGGTCAACACGGCTGCGGCCGGCAACATCATGTCAGCCTCTTCAGATACAACTGGACCTCGTGCTCGACGTATCGCTGCAAAGCGGACTTGTCTGCCACCAGTTCCCAGGTGTCGTTCAATACTTTGTACTCGGCCTGCTTGCCCTTGTCGAAGCGCACAAGCACCAGAGACTTCGTGAAGAGTTGATAGTCATTCACAAAATGCTGGTTCTCAGTGAGTTGAACGTTCACCAGCTTGAATCGCAGGTGGCCATTCGCGATGTCGGGAGTAAATTTCTGTTCGACTACTTCACGCGAGTAGCTCTCAATCTTCACGCACGTCGTGCAGCGCGCGGTCATATGAAAATAGTAGGCAACCACCTGAGTGTCCGTGGTCTGCTGCTGCGATGCCGCCGGGCGCGCGGCCCCTGCCTTCACAGATCGAATGTAGATCGCCCCGAGAGCCGCCACAACAAGGAAGAACAGCCCTGCCGACGTCAGGTTTCGAGTCACTTATGCCTCCGCGGTCTTTGGTTCCTGTCCAAGCAGTTCGCGCAATTTTGCTGCAACCACGGCGATCCGCTCGTCGGTAGCCGGCGTCTTGCCTTTTTCCATCCCCAGGTCGCTGACACGGAGGTGGCTGAATTTGGTGAATCCGCCGAACTGCATCGTCTTCTTTGCGCAATCGCTGTCACAGCCGTCCACCACGAGGATGCGGTCGGCTGCGTGCGTATTCACTTCGATGAGCTCGACTTTACCTGAGATTCCCGCCAGGCAGAACATCTTCGCATCACCGGCTTTGTGGAGCATCCGGACGGCACGATCTCCAATCTCGGCAACATCGGCCGCGCCAGAACACGAGAACATCAGATCCGAATGTCCTGAACAAGAGCACTTTCTTTGTATGTTCATATCGTTTCCTTTCTTCTTTAACTGCTTACGGCATGGACCAGGTCCCAATGTTCCCCAGCCTGCTTCCGCAACTCGGATTCAACGCAACCGAAAAACTTGGTGACGCACTTCATGCGAAGGCGGTACCAGATCTGTGAGCCGCGCCGTTCATCCTGCACCACCCCAGCCGCTTTCAAAACCGACAAGTGCTTGGAGACTGTGGACATGTCCGAGCCGACAATCGCGGTTAGGTCGCAGACACAGCGCTCCGACTTCATGAGTTCGTCCACGATCAATAAACGGGAAGGATGGGCCAGCGCTTTGAAAACCTGGGCACGCGCTTCATAAAGGGCGAGGGTCTTGGTATCCATCAACTCCGAGCATATCACCATTTGGCCAATTCGCCAAATGAGAAACATTGCAATTTTCCTTATGCTCTTTCCAGTATCCTTCGATCATGCCCCGATGAAACCCGGCTCAGCCACTGCCTTTTCTGCCGATCATTTCCCGATAGGCATCTCTGAGCGTTTCCAACTGAGCAGGCGTTGGAGGCGGAAGAGCGCCAGCGCCGCTTAATTTGCGGCAAAGATGAACACTCTGACGAAGGCTCCGAACAAAGTCAATGCAGGGAGGACAGTCCTGCAGATGGGCCTCCAACTCTGCACAATTGGAGGGTGGCAGTTCATTATCCAGGTACTCGGACAGCAGAGAGAACACCTCGTCGCAATCATGCTGGTTCATGCGCCGCCACTCCTTTCGTTGTACTGAGGTAACGATCCATGTCCTTGCGCAGAGCAAGCCTCGCCCGATGGAGGCGTGTCTTTACGGCATCGATCCTCATATCGAGAATTTCAGCCGTCTCTTCGGTGCTCAACTCCTCCACGTCCCGCAGCAGAACGACGCTTCTGTAGATTTCCGGCAAGTTTTGAATTGCTTCGGTTAATGCAGCGTGCAATTCTCCATCCAGCACCACATCGTACGGCAACATCGACCAATCCGCGATTTCAAGCTTGGCCATGTCCCCGTTACCCGACTTCATGGGCCGTAATTCATCGAGAGAAAGTTCGACCTGTGGAGCGAATATGCTCTTTCGCCGCTTCATCAAACAGACGTTCTTGGCAATCCGGAAGACCCATGGCTTGAGCCTGTCGGGTTCTCGAAGCTGATCGAGGCTCTGGAACACTTTCATCAAGGTCTCCTGCGCAACTTCTTCCGCATCCTCCCTGTGGCCGCACATGAGATAACTGTACTGGAATAGTTTCACTCGATAAGCATTCACGAATTCATCAAACGCCTGCGCGCTTCCGCCGAGGAGATGCCGCGCGAGTTCGATGCCGGTTTCCTTGCTGCTCTGCACATCTAAATCATACGTGATCCGGCTCTGGTTATCCCACATTTCCTTGCCAACAAGTTTGGCAACAATCCACGAAAACCGTAGGATACAGAGGTCGAGTCATCCTTGTGCGATGCCGTAGTCTTTCAATCGATATTGGAGTGTCCGCAAGCTGATTCCAAGCTGCTCGGCGGTCCTGGTTCGATTGCCGCCGTTCACCTGCAAGGCATCCAGGATTGCCTGGCGTTCGATCTCCTTGAACAAGACCGGGCGCGAGGGTCCACTGGCCGTAATAGGCAAATCGTCTGCTTCCACAATATCGTCGCAAAGGATGGCCATCCGCTCCATGGTATTCTCCATCTCGCGTACATTGCCGGGCCAGGGGTAGCCCAGCAGCGACTGCTCCGCTTCAGAGGTAAGCCGCAGCGCCGGCTTCTGCATGCTCCGTCCGGCCCGCTGCAGAAAAAATCGAGCGAGATTCAGAATGTCGGTTCCGCGCTCGCGCAGCGGAGGAATTTCAATAGGGAACAGATTCAGCCGGTAGTAGAGGTCCTCTCGGAACTTGCCTTCGGCGACGGCATCTTTCAGGTTGCGATTGGTTGCGGTGATGATCCGCACATCCACGTTGATCACGCGCGAACCGCCCACGCGCTCGAACGTCTTCCCTTGCAGTACACGTAAGAGCTTCGCCTGCAAATTGGAATCGAGCTCTCCAATCTCATCGAGAAAGAGAGTGCCACCGTGTGCCCGCTCAAAGCGGCCCAGGTGCTGTCCCATGGCACCCGTGAATGATCCTTTTTCGTGCCCGAACAACTCGCTCTCAATCAGCGTTGGAGAAAGTGCCGCGCAGTTCACAGCCACAAACGCCTTGCCGCTCCGCCGGCTGTTGTTGTGAATGCAGTGAGCGATGATTTCCTTGCCCGTGCCGCTCTCACCGGTGACCAGGACCGCCGCGTCGGTAGGGGCCACTTTCCGCGACAGCTCCATCACCTTCAGCATGGACGCATGATCTGCGACGATAGTTCCGCACGAGAAGCGTTTCTGCTGCTCGTCGCGCAGCATCACTCGCTCCGACTCCGACTGGTTCTGATCCAGAGACCTCCGTACCAATATCCGCAACTCATCGGGACTGCTGAGCGGCTTACCGAGATAGTCCACTGCGCCGAGCTTCATTGCTTCTACAGCAGAGGCCACGCTGCCGAAGCCGGTAATCATGATCACAGGAGTCTGGGGCGTGTGCTCTTTTGACCAGCGCAGGAGTTCCAAGCCCTCGCCATCGGGAAGCCGTAAGTCGGAAACGATGAGGTGAAATTGCTTCCGCTCGCAGTTTCTAAGGGCTTCGGATAGCGTGCCCGCTGTGGTTACGCGATATCCCTCGCCGGCGAGAATCGTTTCGAGCAATTTCCGGAATCCCGGATCGTCGTCAAGTATGAGTATCTCTTCCATATGGTCTTTATCCGGCACTGCCCAAAGGTAACCTGATCTCCGCAACGGTTCCGCCATCGGGCCGAGCCTCAATGGCGAACTTTCCGCCCAGGGCATCCACCAGTTTGCGTGTGATCGATAATCCGAGCCCGGTGCCAAAGGCCTTCGATGTATAAAACGGTTCAAATAGCCGCTTGCGCGCCTCTTGGCTGATGCCAGGTCCGTCATCAAGCACGCGCCACACGACTTCGCTGCCGATCCGATCCACTTCCAGCACCACGACTCCCCATGGGCGATCTTCGAGCGCTTCGATCGCGTTCTTCAACAGGTTCAACAATGCCTGTTCTAATAGATTCACATCAGACTCAAAGGTGACATCCACAATGCGGGATTCAAACTTGACAGGGCCCCGGATGTGATCGGCGTGGGCGCGCAGCCTGTCTGCGACCTCCAGTGAGCCAATCCAATGGAGTGACGGTTGGGCCGGGCGTCCGTACAGCAGCAGATCTTTCACGAGACCTTCCAGCCGGACAGTTTCCGAAAGTATCGGCTTCAAAAGGTCTCCATACTGCGGCGAAACCTTCTCTTCAAGCAGTTGGGCGAATCCCTTGATGGTTCCGAGCGGATTGCGTATTTCATGTGCCAGTGCCGCCGACATTTTTCCAATATGGGCCAGGTGCTCCAGCTCCAACTGGCGCTGTTGAGACGCTATCAGCATCAGCACGCTCCGCGCCGTAACGATAGACAGAACAACAAACAGCAGACAGCCGGCTGTAACTATCCACAGATGATGCCGGGCATGCTCCACAAGGAAGTCCGCGGTATCCGCGGCGAGGTCGATTCGTGCCACGCGTAGGCCCTGAGGACTATGAAATGGCACATAGGCCCGGAAAGCCGCCTTGCCCTGAACCTGCGCAGCCTCGGTTCGAAATAGCTCGCGACCGAGCCACAGTGCTGCCAGCGGGCCTTTTGCCAGATCCGCCGGTGGATCCAGGACCACCACGTCGAGCAAACCGGGCTCCTCTTCCAGTGCACCCAGAACCTGGTTGATGGGAATATTCGACGGGAGCGTTTCCAGTCGCGATGAGACTGCCGCCATGCGGCTTCGCAAGTAAACGGTCTTTTGGTCCTCCAGCGCACGGTAGGTCCGCACTGCGCTGTAGAAGAGCATGGCTGGCAAGCCGAGGGCAACCGTTATTAGGATGAGCCCCAGCGGTTTGATGAGAGTGGCCTTCACTGTGCTTGATCTCCAGCACGCGACGAGCCAACCGTCATTGACCGATTTCGTGCAAATCTTGCGCACTGCCATCCGCCTCCATGCAGGGCTTGCACGCGGTGGCGGTCAAGTAACCCTCAAAGCTATTGATTCTCTGCCATGTGGAATTTGGCACATCGCATGCTTTAGTAAGTGGTGGAGATACACATGAAACACCTGATACTTGGACTCGGAACAATGATTTTCGCTCTCTCGCTGAGCGCGACTGCCCAGATGCGCGACGGATCCTGCCAGCGCGGATCCTGCGACAAGGCAAGGGACGGCAAGTGCAATACGACAGGACAACAAATGGGGCAGCGCCGCGGCAAGGGGACGGCTGCCATGCGTAACGGCGGCGGCTGTCAGGGCCAGCAGAACAACTGTTGCCGCAAGGGACAGAGCACGATGGCACAGCCGAACTCCGCACCTGCTCCAAAGAATTAGGATGAATTGTGGGGCCTCGCACGTCATAAGAGAGGGAGCCATGATCTTTACTCGACTCGTATTTATAGCCGGTTGCCATGCGGTAGCCGGCTTCGGGCAGATGCCGCCGTCGCAACCACCATGGGCCAAGAGCCCAAAAGTGGAGATCAAAGGCACGATTGAGCGCGTTCAGATCTCGCAAGGCCAAGGGATGCCGTATCTGGAACTGAAGAGCGAAAAGGGAATCCAGCGCGTGATGCTCGGTTCCATGCGCTACCTGATGGAGCAGAACTTCAATCCCAAGGCGGGCAGCATCGCAACGGTCAAGGGCTTCCTCGTAAACGATTCGATCATCGCCCAAAGCGTTTCCATTCCCGCAGAGAAAGTGACCATTCAACTGCGCGATGAAAACGGCGTACCGCTGTGGCGAATGGGTCGCTATGGGTGGAAAGAGAAATGATTCAACGTGCCACATTGCTATTCCTACTGATCCCCTTGGCGTGGGCTCAGACGATGAACCAGCCTTCCGAGGATTCTACTCAGAAGGAGCGGGTACGGCAATTGGAGGACTCCATGCTGGCCCCCTGTTGCTGGGCCGAGTCGGTGGCAGTCCATCGAAGCGAGATAGCCGTGCGCATGCGCCTGGAAATAGCGAAGTCTGTTTCCGAGGGAAAGACCGACCGCGAGATCCTGGATCATTACAAAAGTATCTATGGCGCCAGAATCATGCGTGAGCCGGAGGGCGGCGCCCGGTTGCTGGTCTACATAGTGCCGGCCATTGCGAGCATTGCCGGATTGCTGGTAGTGTTGGTTGTGATCAGACGCTTGTTGCGCCACGTCCCAGCGGATCTGCCCGTGCATCCATGATGGCTGCTCTATCTGTCCTGAGCTTCTCATTGTTAGTGGCGGCAGGCTCTTTCGCCGCCGGAGTAGCTGGGGCGATGACTGGCCTGGGAGGCGGCGTTGTGCTGATCCCCATGCTTACGCTCGGTTTCGGCGTCGATATCCGTTACGCGATGGGCGCGTCACTGGTCTCTGTCATTGCCACTTCGTCTGGTGCCGCAGCCGCCTTTGTCCGTGAAGGATACACCAACATCCGCGTCGGGATGCTGCTCGAAATTGCCACAAGTCTGGGCGCGATTCTGGGCGCAGTGATTGCCGTGTGGGTGCATCCGAGCTGGATTGCGTTCATCCTGGGTCTGGTGCTGCTGCATGCCGCATATACATCACTGAGGTCGAACTCGCCCGCCGATCTTGCGGGAGAGATCGCAGCTCACGACAGATTTTCACGCGCGCTCCACCTTGACGGAACCTACCCAACGGATCATGGGATGGTTGCCTATCATGTGCAATCCGTGCCGGCTGGTTTCGCGTTGATGGGGGTAGCCGGAATCCTCTCCGGCCTGCTGGGTATAGGCTCCGGGGTGATCAAGGTCCTGGCGATGGATCGCGTGATGAAGCTCCCATTCAAGGTCTCGACGACGACGAGCAACTTCATGATCGGCGTAACCGCAGCAGCCAGTGCGGGTATCTACCTGGGCAAAGGTTATATTGATCCTGGCCTTTCTATGCCGGTGATGCTCGGCGTATTGGCCGGGTCGCTGTTTGGCGCCAAACTCCTCGCGAACGCGCCAGTGAAGCAACTTCGATTGCTCTTTGGCATTGTCATCGCTGCCTTGGCAATCGAGATGATCTACAACAGCCTCACTGGAAGGTTTCAATGAGCGCACCGGATGTCCATGTCGAGCCACGTGAATTGGAAATTCGCCTGGGAAACCTCCTGCGTATTGGAGTGACAGTGGCGGCCGGCGCAGTTATGACTGGCGGAATCGTCTATCTTTACCGCCACGGATACGAGGTGTCCGGCTATCATGACTTCCGGGGCGAACCTGCCGCATTGCGCACTTTTTCGGGGATCCTTTCCGAGAGTGCTCAATTCCATGGACGGGGGATCATTCAGTTAGGGCTGCTGGTATTGATCGCCACGCCCATTGCACGTGTCGCATTTGCCGCCTATGGTTTTGCCCGCCAACGTGATCGGATGTATGCAGGTATTTCGACACTTGTACTCTTGCTGTTGCTTTACGGATTGCTCGTGAGCAAGTGATGGATAGGAGAATGAACGATGGTATATCGAAAGACAAGTTCAAAGACGCTTGAGGATCTCGACCTGGCATTGCGAGAGGCGGCCGCCCGCCACAAATTCGGAGTGCTCGGGGTCCACGATCTCAAGCAGGCAATGATGAACAAGGGTGTCGAGTTCGATGCCGAAGTGCGCGTCTATGAGGTTTGTAACCCTCATCATGCGAAAACGGTGCTACTCGAATCGATGGAAGTCTCGACGGCGCTTCCATGCCGGATTTCTGTCTATACGGAGTGCGGCAAAATGCAGGTGGCAACGATTCTGCCATCCGAACTCATGAAGGCCTTCGGCTCCTCGCCGGTGATGGCGGCAACGGCGGATGAGGTCGAGACATCAATGAAGGCGATCATCGACGAGACGGTCTGACTCCGCAATTCATTCAATACTTGTTTGCCGCCAGGCCGCACACTAGATGCAACATACATATATAGTGAGATAGATGGTATCATTGCGCAAAGGAGAAGCAGCACCGATGCCACGTAAACAATGCCCGCGCCACGGGAAAGATTTTCCATGCACTTGCGCGATGGGCAATCTATATCGCTTTGTAGAGCCCGTGCTATTGTTCCTGCTGCGAAAAAAGGGCCACTCCTACGGCTACGAACTCGCCGGCGAACTACCTCAGTATGCCTTCACCGATGCCGAAATCGAGGTGGCAGCGCTCTACCGGACACTGCGCCAGCTAGAGAAAAACGACTGCGTTACATCCGAATGGGATGTCGGCGGAGGAGGGCCCGCACGGAGGTTGTACAAGCTGACCCCGCACGGAGAACAACACCTCGATGAGTGGGTATCCGTGCTGGAACATGTTTCGAAATCCATGGTCAGCTTCGTCAGAAAAGCCAAAGCTGCGCCGAGCGCAAAAACAGCCGCTCCCATCAAAAACGCTGCGGCCACTGCCAAAAAGCGCAAAAGGAAAGTGCGCTAGAGAACCCTCTCGACGCGGGCAACCACTACCGGCCGCGCCAGATCCTGCTGCAACGGGAATGAGGACGGCCGATCCGTGGGCTTGATGGTCTGGTAGAGGGCTTCCACCTGAATTCGACAACCCTTTGTCAGGGCTGGCAGCGGAATCCTGTAGACCGTGCGCGATGAGCCCGGACGAAACGTATCGCCGATCTCAACACCCACTGGCTCGATACCGGCTGTCACCAGTCCCGCCGCCGGCAATCTTTGTGCGTCAAACCCCAGCGGGAGAATCCGATTGTCTTTCCCGTGACTCGCGGAATTGAGCAACGAATGCGTGATTTTCCCTTGCATATCGAGCGCATGGCTTTCGAAGATCTGGACCTGGCTTGATTTCTCAATCAATCGATAGTGAGGCTGCGGCGTCTCGCCCGCGCGCAACTCGCCCGAAGCAGGATCCCAGCCGCCAGACTCGAACAATCGCGCACCTTGCGGGCCTGTGAGTTCCAGTCGAATCCAAAGCCGCCTGCTCGGGAATCCGGTCGGAAGCTTATGGCCGGTGAGATTGGTGATCTCCACATCCACAAACAGAAACTCATTTTCCTGGCGTGTTGAAACGCCGAGCTTCAATGCGCGCTCCAGTTGCGCTGTGGCACGCTTCGCTGTCGTCCTTAACAGATCCTCCTGCTGCGGGTTATCCCTCGCCATCATTTCGGGGATGATGGCATTGCCTCCGATGAATTCGTGAACGCCAAAAGGCATTCGCGCACGTGTCGGAGGGAATGGACGGCCGGGCGGCATATGGGCGATATACTGGGCCGCGGGACGCCCATCCGCGTCCTGCAGTTGAGGCATATGGCAGCTTTGACAGGTCTTTCCTGTTCGCGGATAGCTGCTGGCAATCCACTCGAGGAATGGCGCCTGCTCTACAAACCGGATCGGTTTCTCCGGTGTCGACCCAGGCGGTTGCGTGATCACCGTATGGCAACTTCCGCAGAGTGCTGAGTCAAGGATGTGTTTCGCCTCGCGAGGTTCGAAGCCCGTATGATGCAGCATCGGCATGGCAAAGGGGTCTTTGTGTGGACCGAAAAGAAGATTCCCTGCTCCGATCTGGAAGTTGGCGGTGAATGACGCCTCGGTTCCCAGGCCCTTGGCCAGTATCTGGTGGCATACTGTGCAAGAGACACCATCTTTCCCCAGGTCATTCATATCCGCCAAGCGCATCTTTTTTCCGGCAATCCGCAGCGGGTACTGTTGCATGGGTGCATGGCAGCGCGAACAGGTGTCCTCAATCTCCTGTTGGCGGGCCGGCGCCTGCTCGACTTCGAATTTGACCTTGGCTTTCCAATAAGGGTCCTGGCGAATGGGCCATCATGCTGCCCTGCCAGTTCGGGTAGGGCGCGACTGATTTGCCGGTGGACCACTCGCCGCCGGCTTCAGGTATGCGATTGTGACACATTGCACAGTCCAAGGCAGAGAGGAACTTCGGCGGCTCAGCCGCCTGGGCGAGCGCTGCAAGCACAATCATCAATTGCATCGAGCGGTGGATCGCCATCGTGTTACCTCCGCCCCTCAGTTTCATCATAGTCCTCGCGGGAGCAGCCCTGCCGCTCCCGCGATGCGAAATCACAGCGGATCGGCTTAGTTCATCCAAGCCGGCGTCCCGTCGTCATGCCGCAGCACTACGGTATGGCCGCTGGCATCGGTGATTTGAAGAGCAACGAACTCGTCACACTCAGTCGACTGGGCGTACTTCACCGTGATCGTTGCGCCCGGCTTCAGCTCCAAGTCGTTCGCCGCAAGGATGCGCTCCGGTCCGAGTTCAACGGTCAGCAACGTACCGTTTACCTTCAGCACGAGCGTGGGCTGTTGAATTCCAACACCCGAGTTGACGCTGTCAATCGTGCCGGTAGCGGTCTTGATGCTGATTGGATCGACACAATCGCCCGCGGTGCGCGGTGCCTGTGGGTTTCCCCCCATTCGAGCCGACCTTATCCAGAGTGGAACCCCGAGCGAGTCGCGAAGCGCGATCTTGGCCCCGCCCGATGTTTTGGTGATGTCAATTGCGTAAAGGTACGGATCGTTCGCTGTGTTCGAGGGCGCCGCTGTAATCCGCACCGATTGGCCGACGGCCAGTTCGAAATCGTTCTCCAACAAATACCAGTCCGGCGCCACTTTGATCTGAACCTTGTTGACGACGATAGATGGATATTGGGCGCCAGCGGCAATCTGCACGCTGGTTATGGCGCCTGACACCGTTTGTGGTTTCGCCATGTTCAAACCTGAGTTTGCCTGTTGTGCGGATTGCATGCCGCCCGGCCCATGCGGCCCTTGTGCGAAGGCCATTGCAGCCGTCAAGCTTAACGTCGTGAAGAGGTTTCTAATACTACGATTCATTGCGGGCTCCTTAAGAAAGATTTGCTACGCCCATCAATAAGGCAAGTGTGGCTCCAATGGTTGATCCGCCGTAAACCGCTGAAATCAAATCGCAGCCGGAGATTCATCCTGCTCTCTTCCCTGCAAGCATTGCGGGGAACGGGCAGATGGAGCGCAAATCCTGCGTAGTAACAGCGCCGATGAACCGCATTGCCGGAAGCTACCATACCTTAAGTGGTGGAGAGCCGCACCCGCGGCGGAAGAAATGAAGGAACTCGAATCGCGCACAGCATCGCGTAAACCGGCAGAGCATTCTGTTGAAGAAGTTCGGTGGCGGGGCAGGAAGAAGAATGGGCATGCGGCCGGAAATGTCTTGGGCCAGCCGATCCATCGAATCGGAACCGGTGATCAAGCGAGCCCCGCTGAGGCTCATTTCCGTCAGCAAACGCATCCCCTCCTCATCGATTCCCGATAACCGGACCAAATCGACAATGAGTTGCTTGTCCTTCGAGATGGAGGTCGCCGTCTTCCAGGACTTTTCGAGTTGTTGAGTCCAGGGGCGTGTTAATGTTCCGGCGAGAACGAATGTAACCGACCGGGCTCCGTCGTGAAGGAATACTTCCAGCATTCTTACAGCATGGATGCGGTAGTTCAGAGAAAGTGACGCAGGAGTTGTCACTTTCCGTCTGCGTTTGAATCTTCATCATCGAGCCATGAACTTCTTAAAACATCAACGTTGGTCACCATATCTGGTTGGGAGCCTGATAGGCGTCCTCTCCTGGTTCGCTTTCGTTACGGCAGACCGTGCGATCGGGGTATCCACGGCGCTCGCACGCACTGCCGGAATGGCGGAACTCACCGTTGCGCCGGTCCACGTTCAAACGAATCCATACTTCATGAAATTCCGTCCAGCGGTCGATTGGGAATGGATGCTGGTTTTGGGCATCGTACTCGGAGCCTTCGCCAGTTCCCGTCTTTCCGGCGACAAGCCCCAAACAAATGTGCCTCCACTCTGGCGGAGCAGGTTCGGGCCATCTGCTAAGAAGCGCTACGCCGGGGCCTTTGCCGGCGGAATGATTCTGATTCTCGGTGCGCGGTTGGCGGGCGGATGTACCAGCGGTAACGGCATCAGCGGATCCCTGCAACTGGCGCTTTCGGGATGGGTCTTCTTCGGATCGCTCTTCGTCTCAGGACTGGCGACCGCATTTTTGATTTACGGCAAGGAGAATTCCCGTGCTTGACCCAATTTCCAAGATCCTTCTTGGCCTTGTTACTGGATTCCTGTTTGGCTTCTTCCTGCAGAAGGGCCAGGTGACTAAGTTTTCCGTGATTGTCGGCCAATTCCTCTTGCGCGATTTCACTGTCTTGAAAACGATGCTCACTGCCATTGTGGTCGGCGGCGTCGGCGTCTACGCGCTCAGGGCGATGGGGT
>CAIRSA010000472.1 GCA_903881085.1 uncultured Acidobacteriia bacterium | reverse complement strand
CCCAATGGGTGAGTTCGTATTGCGGGTTGTATCGCCGGGGCAAACAGGGGACGGACAGCGAAATTCCGGCCAAAAACGCCGGAAATTCATGTCCGTCCCCAGTTTGCGGAGTCTGGCCATCCTCAGGAATGCATTGGCAACTGCTTTTTCAAGGATGAATGATCTCAATCCTCTTCTGCCGGCTCTGGTGCTTCATGTAAAGATATCCAAGAATGCCTCCCGCCAACGCGAAGGCAACCATACCATCGCCAATTGTATAACTCATTTTTCTCTCACCTCACCTTTAGGACAAGGTGTGGCGGGCAGCGGTTGCTAGCAGGCGAGAAATAATTCGGGTTCGCATCACGAGCCATCGGGCCGGGAACCAGGTTCGACTGCGATGGGGCTGGATACGGTGGGAAGGGTTACTTTGAGGAAGGCCGCCGATGCAATAAATGAGTTGACGCGGCGAAGGGTACCGAAGTGAAACCGTGTATCACGTTTCCCTCGCGATATCATGTAGAGATGCAAAAACTTGTTTGCGCCCTTCTCATCGGCGTGACGCTTGCCGGCGCTGAGGAATACGTCCTCGGCCCCGATTCGCAACGCCAACCAGGTGTGCCGCAAGGCACGGTCACAAAGCATGAGTGGACGAGCAAGATCTATCCCGGCACTGTCCGCGACTACTGGGTCTACATTCCCGCGCAGTATAAGCCCGGCAAGCCTGCCTGCACGATGGTGTTCCAGGATGGCGTCACGTTCGTCAATGAAACCGGGGCGTTCCGAACCACCATCGTGTTCGACAACTTGATCCACAAAGGTGACATGCCGGTTACGATTGGCGTGTTCATCAACCCCGGCGTGGTCGTGGGCGGGGGCCCCAACACGCAATCGCGCTTCAACCGCAGCGCCGAGTATGACGCGGTTGGTCCGCGCTTCCCCACGTTCCTGATTGAAGAGGTTCTGGCGGAAGTGGGCAAGCACTACAACCTGTCGAACAATCCGGACGACCGCGCCATCAGCGGATCGTCTTCCGGCGGCAACGCCTCAGTGAATGCAGCGTGGACGCGGCCCGATGTATTCCATCGCGTGCTCAGTTTCATTGGCGGCTTCACCAATCTGCGCGGCGATCATATTTATCCTTCGCTGGTGCGCAAGATGGAAACCAAGCCGTTACGCATCTTCCTGCAGGACGGTCTGCAGGACGTCAACGTCTATAGTAACTACGAACTCGGCATGGCACTGCGCGATGCCAATTACGATTACAAACTGGTGATCGGCACGGAAGGCCACAACAGCAAACACGGCTCGGCGATTTTGCCGGAGGCACTGAAATGGTTGTGGCGCGACTACCCCAAAACAATCGCAAAACCGGCGGGTGGCACACGGCATTTCATTACCAATAACGTGATCGTCGAGGGCGATCCCGATTGGCAACTAGTGAGTGACGGCCATAAGTTCACCGAAGGCCCGGCGGTGGATGCGCACGGCAACGTCTATTTCAGCGACATCCCGAACAGCCGTATTCACAAGGTCACGGCCGATGGAAAGGTCTCGTTGTTTCGCGACAACACAGGCGAGGCCAACGGGCTGATGTTTGGCCCCGATGGCCGGATCTATGCCTGCCAGAACGGCCGCAAGCGCATTGTCGCGTACTCGATGGATGGCAAGGAATCCATCGTTGCCGAGGGCGTGAACTCCAATGATCTGGCGATCAATCCGCGCGGCGAAATTTACTTTACCGATCCTGCGGGCAAACGTATCTGGTTTCTGGATGCCAAGCGCAACAAGCGGGTGGTGTATCAGGCCGACCAGAAGGGCATGCTGATGCCCAACGGAATTCGCTTTTCGCCGGACCATGCCTTTCTGATGGTGGCGGACACGCTCAGCCGCTGGATCTGGTCTTTCTCTGTATTGGCCGATGGCTCGCTGGCAAATGGAGTGCCGTTTCATCGGCTGGAGATTCCTGATGAAGTGGAGAATGGTCCGCTGCGTAGCGGCGCTGACGGGATGACGGTGGATACCGAGGGCTTTTTGTACGTGGCCACAAAGCTGGGGATTCAGATCGCCGATCCGGCCGGGCGCACGGTGGGGATTCTGCGTAATCCCGATGTTGGGGATCTTACAAACGTGGTGTTCGCCGGGCCGGATTTGCAGACTCTTTATGTGACTACGGGAAGTGGCAAGGTGTACCGGCGTCCGATTAAGAGGAAGGGGACGCTGCCGTGGGTGGCGGTGACGCCGCCAAAGCCGCGGCTGTAAATGACGCGAAAGATTCAGGATTATGGTGGTAATATGGCTCGGAGGTAATGGCTATGAATACGAGAAAGAACTACGCAAACATGTTAGCGCCAGAGAAGGCAGCTTTTGTCTCAGCAGTGCTGGCGTTGAAGAACAATGTAGATAGCGTCTTGAAGCCCGGCAAGATGAAGCGCTATGACGACTTTGTCCAGGTTCACAAGAACGCGATGATGGGGCCGGACATGTTCATGCCAATGCCCCACGGCGGCCCGCTCTTTTTCCCATGGCACCGTGTGATGGTCCGGCAATTTGAGCTGGCCCTGCAGTCGGCGGCTAACGATCCTAACATCTCGGTACCCTATTGGGACTGGGAACTCTCTGGAGCAAACAACCCTTTTACCGATGACTTCATGGGAGGAGATGGAGATGCGGCGCAGGGGCATCGAGTCGTCTCTGGTCCCTTTGCCGCGGCAAAGAAGAAGTTCAAGATTCGCGTCTGGGACACGAACACTGGAAATGCCGCGCTGCTGAGAGAATTCGGGACTGACCATACGGCATATCTGCCGACGCCGTCACAAGTAGCATCGGCATTGACGAAGACACCCTATTCGCCCGGGGCGAACTGTTGGGAGACGACCTGCGAAGGGATGCTGCACAACCCTGTGCACCGCTGGATCGGAGGCAACATGGGAGATGCCACTTCACCGAATGACCCGATTTTCTTCCTGCATCACTGCTATATTGATTTGCTCTGGGAAAAGTGGAGGAAGCAACATCCCACAAGCGCCCCCTACCTGCCGGCCTCCGGTACGCCAGGCTATGATTTGGCATCCGTGCTGGTGTACAACAAGGCTGGCAACCCTGCGCCCTGGGCGGGTTCGTGGAAAGTGCAAGATACGCTGGACACGACGAGCCTCGGGTATGTCTACGCCTAACCCGATAGACAATAGCCCCAGCCATCCGATATATCGGATGGCTGCAAGTCCCAGGCTGTAAACTAAGTTCGCAAACTACGATAGACTCATCCCTATGCACGTGTTCTGGGCCGCGCTCACACTCACATCGCTCGCCATGGCCCAGACGCGCGTGGACCCGCGGGTTCTCTCCATGCATCCGTTCACGGGCCAGCGCGGCACTACGCTCCATGCGAAGGTGCGAGGCAAAGGACTCACAGGGGCCTCTGGAGTCATGACAGGCGGCGCGCCGTTTCAGGTCATCGTGGAAGGCATTGAGGGGGAGACGGTGAAACTCCGCATCGAGATTGCTTCGGACGCCAAGCCCGGGCGCTATCCGATCCGGCTGATCACGCGCAACGGCGTCTCGAACGAGATTCCCGTCCACGTGAGCGAGTACGCCCAGCAACTGGAACCTGAAGGCACGCACGAGACCAGCGATACCGCCATTCCAGTGCCTGCCATGCCGGTTGCATACAGCGGCAAGATCGCCCGCCGAGGCGAGGCCGACTACTATTCGTTCGCCGCCGAAGCCGGCCAGACGCTGACCTTTGAGTTGGTCTCGGGCTTTCCGCAAGTGGCCGCCGCAGGTTCCGCCGCCACCATTCCGAACTTCGATCCCGCGCTGACCATTTATGAGCCGGCGGGCAGTTGGTTCGACCCGAAGCGATTGAAGCGCATCGCGTACAACGATGAACCTGTTTGGGTCATCGGCAAGCCCACGGACGCGCATCTGCTTCATCGTTTCGAAAGAACCGGCGCATATCTGCTGCGCATCGAAGCCTTCGCCGGGCAGGGCGGGCCCGACTATAGCTATTCGCTGCGCATAGCCAAAGGAGCGTTGCCGCCAAGCTGGACGGAAGGAGTCGAGAGCAGTAGCGATGACCGCAGTTGGACGCGCCGCCTGGATGAAACACGACTGGCGAAGCTGGCCGAACGCGGTGGCAAGAACGACAAGCAGCCTGTAGTGGAAACATACCGCGCATCGGCCGAAGCGGCGACGGTGAAACTTCCAGCCACTTTGGAAGGCGCGCTGGCGCGGCCCGGAGAACTGCATCGAGTGCGCTTCCGCGTGGATAAGCCGGCAGACATCGCACTGGAGTTCGAAACGCCTGGGGCGGCGCCTCCCTTCTTCAACCCGCTGTTTCGTCTGCTTGGACCGGGCGGCGAGGAAGTGGCTGGCAATGTGTTTGCGGGGCGAGGCGCGTGCAGCGGCTTGATGACGAAATCGCTGCAAGCGAAGACCACGCTGGCGCTGCGCGAAGCCGGCGAGTACACGGTGGAGATCCGCGAGGCCACGGCCGATAATGGGGCGCAAGATTTCCGCTACCGTCTGCAGATTCGTCCGCAGGTACCGCATGTTGGCCGCGTGCAGTTCGATGCCGATGCGATCAACCTGGCGCAAGGGCAGGCGAAGATTGTACACGTCAGCTTCGATCGGGAAGAAGATTATCGCGGCGCCGTGTTGGTGGCGGCGGAAGCACTGCCTGCGGGCATCTCGGCAGTGGCAGGCGCGGACTTCGAGGCGGAAAAAGATCCTCCGCAAAATGTCGGCAAGCGCGAGCGCTACACGGCCCGCAATGAACGGATCGTGCTGGTGCTGACCGCTGCGGCTGACGCCATGGTCTCGGCACAGCCGCAGGAGATTCGGCTGGTGGCACGGCCTCTTGTCGATGGCAAACCCGGCGCCGTGTTGGCAACGAAAACAATCCCGATGATGGTGCTTTCAAAACAATGAAGCTTCTATTCGCACTGCTGGCATTTGCGGCTGCGGCGTGGCCGGCGGGCAAGGTTGTCTCGCTGCGGACCTTGCCGGAGCGAGCCGTACTAACTGGTGCGCGCGCTACGCAGCAGTTCGTGGCTATCGCAAAATACGCGGACGGCACCGAACGCGATGTGACCAGGCAGGCGGAATGGCGCATTGAGAAGCCGGCGCTGGCGAAGTTTCTTTCCACCGCGCGCCTTGCACCCGTGGCCGATGGCAGCCTGACGCTGCACGCAACGCTTTCCGGCGCAACGGGGCACTCTTCGGTAAAGATCGAAAAGGCCGCAGCAAGCGAACCTGTGACCTTCCGCCGCGAGATTGCCGGAATTCTCACGACACGCGGCTGCAACAATGCCATCTGTCATGGCGGCGTAAAGGGCCAGGGCGGCTTCAAGCTTTCCGCCAACGCGCTTTATCCAGCTGATGATTACGAATGGATCGTCAAAGGTGGCGGCTATCAGGTGCTCACCGCCGAAGTGAAAGGCGAGCGCATTCCGCGGGTGGATCTGAAGAACCAGGCCCAGAGTCTGCTGCTCTTGAAAGCCACTGCTGCGGTTCCGCATGGCGGCGCGCGGCGCTTCGCAATTGGCTCCGAAGACTACGCGACGATTCTGGGTTGGCTGCGCAACGGCGCACCCTTCGGCAGCGGTGAAGTGGCCGCTCTCAAGAAACTCGAAATCACTCCTTCCATGGCCACCATGCCGGTGGAGGGCGAGCAACATCTGCTGGTGACCGCGCATTTCAGTGACGGGCACAGCGAAGACTACACGCATCACGCGTTGTACACCGTCGTCGATGGGGAAGTCGCTTCCGTTGCCGCGGGCGGGCTGATTACTGCCAAGCGGCGCGGCGAAACATCGATCCTGGTGCGCGCCGCAGGGCAGGTGGCGAGCGCAGGCGTGGGCGTCACCGGCGAAGTGATTGCGAACTATCCGAAGATCGCAGGCAACAACTTCATTGACGATCATGTGCTGCAAAAGCTGCGCAGCTTCCAGATTATTCCTTCCGAATTGGCGACCGATTCGGAGTTCCTGCGCCGCGTATGCCTGGATCTAACTGGCACGCTGCCGCCGCCCGAGCGGGTAAAGGAGTTTCTCGCCAATCGCGATGCGAAGAAGCGCGAGAAGTTGATTGACGCGCTGATCGGCTCGCCTGAATTTATCGACTACTGGACATTTCGCTTCGCCGACCTCTTCCGTGTGTCGATCTTCGCCAACGCGCTTTCGGCGAAGGGAATGGCCGAGTATTGGGAGTGGATTCGAAACAATATCGACACCAACCGGCCTTACGATGAAGTCGCCCGCGAGCGCATTTCCATTGAAGGTTACAAGCCGCCGTCGCGCCATTTCCTGCCGTATGCGGTGATCGCCACGCCGCAGGAAGCGATGGGTGAACAGGTGCGCGTGTTCTTTGGCCGGCGCCTGGATTGCGCGCAGTGCCATAACCATCCGTATGAGAATTGGAGTCAGGATCAGTTCTGGGGCATGGCGGCGTTCTTTTCGCGCATGTTCCGCATGGGGCAGATTGTGATGGATCACCCCACGAATATGGACCTGGGGACGAAGGATGTGGGCGGCAGCCTGGACCTGTTGCATCCGCGGACGAAGGCGGTGATGCAGCCGGCGGTGTTGGACAACGCCAAACTGACGCTTACTCCAGAGGGCAACCCAAGGAAAGAACTGGCGCGGTGGATGACAGCGAACCCTTACTTTGCCGAAGCGACAGTGAACCGCATCTGGGGCCACTTTTTCGCGCGCGGCATTGTCGATCCCGTGGATGATTTCCGGTCGACCAATCCGCCATCGCATCCTGAGTTGCTGGCGGCTTTGGCACAGGACTTCCGCACGCACAATCACGACCTGCGCCGGCTGATGCGGACGATTGTGCTGTCGCGCACTTATCAGACTTCGCACAAGCCGAACGCGACGAATCGCGACGATGTGACCAACTATTCGCGGTCGTATTCACGCGGGCTGGACGCAGAGGTTTTGCTGGACGCCGTGACCGATGTGACCGGTCTCGCGGAAATATTCTCCACTGCCATCTCGGATGGCTCCACTGTTGGGCAGGCGCCGGCGGGCACGCGGGCGATTCAACTGCGCGATCCGGATACTTACTATTCGCGGTTTCTCGAACTCTACGGACGCGCAAACCGGGGCGCGGTTCCGGAGCGCAATAACAAACCGAATCTGAGCCAGGCGCTGCATGTGCTGGCCGGGACCACTTACATAGACCGCATGGCGCGGCCCAACAGCCGGCTTTCGAAACTGCTGGCGGCGGGGACGGCGGACGATGCGATTTTCACTGAGTTTTATATGGCAGCGCTGAGCCGCGTGCCTGACGCCGCCGAATTGCGGGAGTTCAAGAGCATTGTTGCCGAGCGGAACGATCGCGAGGCCGCGCTGCGCGAATTCGTTTGGGCCTTGATCAGTTCGCGCGAGTTCGCGGAGAATCATTAATGGGGAGCACTATGCAACATCCTGTTCGCCGTAGAGATTTCATTAGCGCCGGATCGCTTGGCTTCCTCGGCCTGTCGCTGCGGGACTCGCTGGCGGCCGCGGCAACCAACGGCAACGCGAAGGCGAAGTCGGTGATCCTGTTCTGGCTGGAAGGCGGGCCAAGTCACGTCGATACGTGGGATCCGAAATCGAACTCGAACTTCAAACCGATTTCCACGAACGTGGCGGGCATACGCGTGTCAGAACTACTGCCGAAGATGGCCAAGCGGATGGACAAGTTCGCCTTGGTGCGCTCAATGCACACGCGCGGGACAGACCATCCGCAGGCCACGCACTATGCGATCACCGGGCATGAGATCAATCCGGCGATGCAGTTTCCCAGCGTGGGGTCGATCGTTACGAAAGAGCTGGGGCCGCGCAATGCCGTGCCGGCGCATATCCTGGTCCCAAAGTGGGATCGGACGCGTCAGTACGAAGAGTATTTCCGCGCGGCGTTTCTGGGCGGCGATTATGACCCGATGTGCATTCCAGACCCTTCCAAGCCGGGGTTTGAAGTCACGGACCTCAGTTTGCCGAAGAGCGTTTCGCAGGCCTCGGTGGATAGCCGTTCAGCGTTTTTGAAAGCAGTGGACCGTCGCTACCGCGAGTTGAACGACACCGCGGAGCACACGAATATGGATGCGTTCACTTCGCAGGCGATGAAGATGATCACGACGCCGGCGGTGCGCGACGCGTTCGATCTGGCGAAAGAATCGGACAAGCTCAAGGAGCGTTACGGCAAGGACTCCATCGGGCAATCGTGTTTGCTCGCCCGGCGTTTGGTTGAGGCGGGCAGCCGTTTTGTTACGGCCGCGGGGTATCACGGAACATCGTGGGATACGCATAGCGACAACGACAAAGGCCATCGCGATCGTCTGGCGCCCACGCTCGACCGGACGCTGACGGCGCTGGTGGAAGACCTTGAAGAGCGCGGGTTGCTGGAGTCCACCCTGGTGATTGCGATGGGCGAATTCGGACGCACGCCGCACATCAATGCCGCGCTGGGGCGCGACCATTGGCCCAACTGCTGGTCGCTGGCGCTGGCGGGCGGCGGCATCAAGACAGGGCAAGTGATCGGCGCGAGCGATGAACGCGGGGCGAATGTTACGGAGCGCGTGGTTTCCATGGGCGACCTGTATGCGACTATCTACAAAGCACTGGGTATTGATTGGAACAAGGAATATATGAGCCCGATCGGTCGCCCGATTAAGATTGCCAATTCGCTGGATGACCGGACTGGTTCACCGGTGACGGAACTGCTGGCCTAGGGGTAGGGTTCCGGCGAGAAGTCCAACAGCAAAGCTGCGGCTACTAGCAGCCCTCCAGGCGAAACAAAATTTGAGAAGTCATAACGCCTATAAATTGTGCATTCCAGGACCGATAAGAGAGATAACAATTAGAACTGGGATTGGCGAATGCGAATATCATGAGTAGATACTCCTCTGTAGGGATGGTTTCGAATCGACAATTGGCGCTATGCTCAGTTGAGGAGGTATTGGAGCGATGCCGATAGACACCGGATTCTCGCGGGACGTTGCTGAAAAAGACGATATTTACGCGGCCGGTGGAGCAAGATTGCAGGCCACTGAAATACTTCTTGCAGGCCTGTCTGCGCAACAGGGCATGCTTGCTGCGATCCTGGCATCCGCACCTGCCATGCCGACGCCAGAGAACAAAGACCGACGGCCAAGATGACCTCCGAGGATCTGATCGGCGAACTGGAATCATCCACCACCAGGTTGATCGATGCACTCCTTGCCGGGGATCCCCAGTTTCTGGAGTATTTCGAGGAGCGCCGCAGGGTGGTGGCGGCAATCAATCAACTGCCGCCGGACGAAGTTCCTGCCTCGCTGCTACCCCGCCTGCAGGCAGCATGGCGCGGTGGAGAGATAGCGGAACAGCGCGTCCAGCGAATACATGATGAAATTGAACAGTGGTTGTGCAGTGAAGCGTCGACTCGCAAGCAGCGCTGACATAGCGCATAAGACCGGCGTTGGAACGGCTTACTTCGAGCCTTCCTTGACCTTTTCCGCCCCGGACTCCACGGCGCTGGCCGACTTGTGAACCACCGCTTTGGCGCCATTCTTCACCGCCGTGCCGGCTTTCACCACGCCGTCTTTGGTGGCAACAGCCGCACCGGCCACCGCTCCGCCCGTCTTCACAGCCGCATGCTTGGTGGCTGATTCCGTCTTGTCTGCCGCGTGGCGCGTGGCGTCGCTGGTCTTGACTGCGGCGTTTTTGGTCACTTCCCCTGTTTTGACCGCAGCGCCCTTCGTCGCTTCGCCCGATTTAACAGCCGCACCCTTCGTAACCTCGCCGGTTTTGACCGCCGCGCCCTTGGTGACCTCGCCGGTTTTGACCGCCGCGCCCTTGGTGACCTCGCCTGTCTTTACCGCGGCACCCTTAGTCGCCTCGCCGGTCTTTACGGCTGCGCCTTTGGTGGCCTCACCGGCCTTGACGGCGGCATGTTCCGTCTTAACGGCCCCATGCTTCACGGCAGATCCGGTCGCAACAGCAGCCTTCTTCGTCGCCTCGCCAGTTTTGACTACAGCCTGTTTGCTGGCGCTGCCCGCGGCCTTGATATCCTCTTTGGCGCCATCTTGTTTCTCTTGGCCATAAGCCAGCAGAGCCGCAAACAGGCACACTCCCGCTATTTTCATAGATCCAGATTCTCCTTGGTACTAGTCTACAGCGAGAATCTGGGGAATGCGAAGTATAATCGGAGCAGAGGCTTCTATTTTGTTCGTGATCGGGGGAGTGGGTCAGCAGTGAGCACAGCAAGAGACAGGCTGGGAATGTGGCTGACGCTGGCCTCCATCTTCATGTTGTTTGCGGGTCTGGTGGCGGCTTACGCGTTCGCGCTCGACAAGCAAAAGGGCTGGCACCCCGTGCATATGCCACCCCAATTGTGGGCCAGCACAGCCGCATTGGGAATCAGCAGCATGCTGTTCCAGGCAGCCCGCTACGCGCTGCGGCGGGGCAAATTACCCCGCTACCGCAAGTTATTAAACGCCACCATCGCAACGGCGGCGTTGTTTTTCCTGTTCCAAACCTGGGCCTGGCGCGACCTTTCCGCGCAGGGCGTGTACATGAAAGGCAACCCGCATGGCTCCATGTGGTTCGCCTTTACTGGGTTCCATGCCGCGCACGCCGCCGGAGGCCTGCTCGCCATGTTCCTGCTGCTGCCGGGCGCCAGGCGGTTGCGTGCCGAAGATGGCGAGCCACCTCTACGCCGGCATCGCAACCTGGCCATGGTGACGGCAATGTACTGGCACTTTATGGGCGTGCTGTGGGTAGCCCTGTTCGGACTGCTCCACATGTGGAATCAATTGTAATAAGCAGCATTGGCCGCCGCGAAGGCAGCATACTCTTCCGGCAGTTCGTCCAAAACATAGATCGAATTGGTCGGGCAAACCGGAATGCAAGCGCCACAATCGATGCACTCTTCCGGATGCACATAGAGGTGGGGCACTTCGTCGAAGCCGGGTTCGTCTTTGGTCGGGTGGATGCAGTTAACCGGGCAGGCTTCCACACACAGATTATCTTTGGTGCAGCTTTCAGTGATTACGTAGGCCATGAATATCTCCACGGATTTCATGGCAATCGAATCGCCAAATCACACACGTTGGAAGAATGGCAACTTCCGCAGCAGCGATGCATTACATAGTGGGCGATTTCACCCATTCGCTGCGGATTTTAATAGAGTACGCGGGTCCGGATTGTGCCAGGAATCTCATCGAGCATGCGTTTCAGGTGCAGCGACTCCGTCTTCTCACCCGATTCGATGTCAATCACAACATACCCGATGTTGGCATTGGTCTGCAGATACTCGCCGGCGATGTTGATTTCGTTCTCAGAGAAGATCCCGTTGATCTTCGAAAGTATACCCGGCTGATTGCGATGGATGTGCAGCAGACGGTGCTTGCCGGGGTGCTCAGGCAACGAGACTTCGGGGAAGTTTACCGCCGAAAGCGTGGAGCCGTTGTTGCTGTACTTGATCAACTTGCCAGCGACCTCGGTCCCGATGTTTTCCTGTGCTTCCTCGGTCGACCCGCCAATATGCGGAGTGATCAACACGTTGTCATATTTCCGCAGCGGCGAAATAAACTCGGCGTTGTTGGACTTCGGCTCAATGGGAAACACGTCGATCGCCGCTCCCGCCAGATGCCCGGAATCGAGCGCAGCCACCATCGCGTCAATGTCGATAATTGTCCCGCGAGCCGCGTTGATCAGCTTGGATTCGGGCTTCATCGCCGCAAACTGCTCCGCGCCGATCATCTTGAAGGTCTGCGCCGTCTCCGGCACATGCAGCGTCACCACGTCGGACGCACTCAGCAGGGCCTCCAGCGTCGGAACCGCCCGCGCGTTGCCAAGCGCCAGTTTCGCCTCCACGTCGTAATAAAGCACCTGCATGCCAAAGGCTTCCGCCAGCAACCCGACCTGCGTGCCAATGTGGCCGTAGCCCACAATGCCCAGCACCTTACCGCGCGCTTCAAACGAGCCAGTGGCGGTCTTCATCCAGCCGCCCTTCCGCGTATCGTTATAGCGGAACGGAATGCCGCGAAGCAGCAGAATCACTTCCGCCAGAACCAGTTCGGCCACACTGCGGGTATTGGAGAACGGAGCGTTGAACACGGGAACACCGCGGTCCCGCGCAGCTTCCAGGTCAACCTGATTTATGCCAATGCAGAAGCATCCCACGCCGGTCAGTTTCGGTGCGTTTTCAAAAACTTTCGCCGTCAGCTCTGTTTGCGAACGGATCCCGACAAAGTAGGCATCCCCGATCAGATCCACTAACTGGTCTTCGCGCATCGCCTTGGGATGATACTCAATGTCGGTATAACCATCCGCGCGGAACGCCTCCACTGCGCTGGCATGAATGCCTTCGAGCAGCAGAATCTTGATCTTATTTTTATCGAGAGATGTCTTTGTCATGCGTGGAATGTGGAGCAACGGAAGCAGCGAGAAGTCAGGATTTTTTGCCTGCCCTATTTAAAGGGTATCACGACAACACACTTGGGCCAAACCGGTGTAGAATCATCTATTGGGATTTCGCGCTGGCGAACGAACAATAGCAACAGGATCAGTCTGATATGGCCGATAAGGATACTTGGTTCCTCGTACCATGGCTCTATTTCGGTTTCTGTTAACGAATCGACGCCGAACCTGGGCTGCTGCCATGCAGTCCTGGGGATGGTTGCTTGTCTGGGTATCGGTTCTTGCCGCTTCGGCATTCTGCTCGGATGCAATCAATACTGGTGTGCCCGCGAGCAATGTGCCCGCCATGCCTCGCGCCTATCGCATTGGAACAGATAACTCCTTCCCTTATCACCAACTGAATGCCAACGGTCAACCGGAGGGCATGGCAGCCGAAGTGATTCAGGAGGCAGCCCGCCGGGCGGGAGTTCCTCTGCGCTGGGAGATTCACAAAGAAGGGCCAATCAAGGCGCTCACTTCAAAATCGGTCGACCTGTGGCCGCTGTTTGGACTGCAGACGAAGCTCTTTCCGCAACTGCATTTCACCGCACCATACCTGAGCAACACATACGTTGGCCTGATCGCCAATCCGGCACTGGCCACAGCCGAAGGGCTGAAAACGATCAGGCGGGTTTCAGCAATGAATTATCCGCTAGTAACCAAAGCAGCTCAGTCCACTTTTCCTCAAGCCGTCGTCAGCGGGGCCAGCAGCCGGGCCGCGGCATTGGTTGAACTGTGCGAAGGCAAAGTGGAAATAATGATTACTGAGGCCCGGATGGCGCAATACCTGGTTCTCAACCGCCCCCAACCCTGTGAGTCAACGAAGCTCTCCGCTATCGGTATAGATGTGCCTCCCATCCAGCTTGGACTCACTTCGATTCAGGAGGCGGCGAACGCCGCCGACCGGATCCGCCTGGAAATCGATCGCATGCTCGCGGACGGAAGCATGTCCCTTATCATGCGCCGCTGGAACTACTATTACAGTGGCGAAGCAGAAACCTTGTTCCGCGAAAGCGAAGCGCAAAGCGCGCGCAAGTTGTCGATGCGCCTTTCGGCGGCGCTTGGCCTTTTCGCCATCCTGCTGTTGTTTGCGCTGCTTCGTGTGCGCGGCGCCAGGCGTGCGGCGGATTCAGCCAATGCGGCGAAATCCCAGTTCCTGGCCAACATCAGCCACGAGATCCGCACGCCGCTGCACGGCATGATCGGCATGAGCCAGATCCTGGCCGATACGGAACTTGCGCCTGAGCAGCGTGAATCGGTAGAGCTGATTGTCAGCAGCGGACGGACGCTGCTTGCGATTGTGAATGACCTTCTCGACCTGGCACGCATGGAGCGGGGGCAATTTCATTTGAACCCCGCGCCAAGCGACCTGGGAGAGGTGATCTCGGAAACAATCCGGGTATTTAAGCCCCAAGCGGAAGCAAAGGGTCTGTCCGTGGTCTGTACCGGCACGGATTCGCTGCCGCCCAGCGTGATCGCCGATTCGGCACGCATACGCCAGATCCTCAGCAACCTGCTGGGGAATGCACTTAAATTTACCAGCATCGGAGCAGTGCGTGTCGCCGTCACTTGTGAAGATATCGAGGACCGCAAATGGATGCGAGTCGCCGTTACCGACACCGGGATCGGCATCTCTTCCGAGGGGCAAAAGCGCCTGTTTCAGAAGTTTTCGCAGGCGGAGGTGTCAATTGGACGGCGCTTTGGCGGGACCGGCCTCGGACTGGCAATCGCCAAAGAATTGGTGACCGCCATGGGCGGCAAAATCGGCGTGGCCAGTCAGTACGGTATGGGTTCCTCGTTCTGGTTTTCCATGCCCCTTCTGATGCAGGTCCAGGCGGTTGATCCTTCCCCGGTAAGCGAACCGGAAGCCTTCAATCAAAAAGCATCCGCAACAAGCAATCGTTCAGCGAACATCCTGCTGGTGGAAGACAACGCGGTGAACAAAAAAATCGCCTCCAAAATGCTGCAAAAGGCAGGGTGCAACGTAGTTACTGCTGACGATGGAGCAATCGCCCTGCGAGAATGGCGCAGCCAGTTGTTCGACGCGATCTTTATGGATTGCCAGATGCCAGGAATCGATGGGTATGAAGCAACCAGGGAGATCCGGCGCTTGGAAGAAGGCCGCCGCATCCCCATTATTGCCCTCACTGCTTCGGCAATGAATGGGGAACGAGAGCGTTGTCTTGCCTGCGGCATGGACGATTATCTGGCCAAGCCAATCGATCTGATTGAACTAGACCGGGTTCTGGCGCAATGGGTCTATACCTCACAGCGATCAGAGTGAAGCGCTCTTTGCTTGATCGCGGATATCGATATTTGCCGATTCGCAGTCCGCTACCACCATCTCCCTGATCAGTTCGGCCAGTTTCACCTTCGGCTTCCAATCCAGCTTCTGGTGGGCTTTGCTGGCATCGCCTATCAGCAATTCGACTTCGGCCGGCCTGAAAAACACCTTGTCCGTAACCACATATTTGGTGTAATCCAGCCCGGCCACAGCAAATGCCTGTTCGATAAAATCCTTTACGGAATGGGTCTCGCCGGTGGCGATTACGTAATCATCTGGCGTGGACTGCTGCAGCATGCGCCACATCGCATCCACATACTCGCGTGCATGCCCCCAGTCGCGCTTGGCATCCAGGTTCCCCAGGTGCAGGACATCCGCTTGGCCGGACAGAATCTTGGCGATCCCGCGGCTGATCTTGCGCGTCACAAACTCAAATCCGCGCCGCGGCGATTCGTGATTGAACAGGATGCCAGTGCTGGCGTGCATCCCATAGGCCTCACGGTAATTGCGTGTCAGTTCAAAGCCGGCCACTTTGCTGATGCCATAAGCAGAGCGCGGATGAAAGCGCGTCGACTCCGTCTGCGGAATCTGCTCCACCTTGCCGAACATTTCGCTGGTTCCAGCAAAGTAGAAGCGGCACTTCGGCGCCAAACTCTTCAGCGCGCCCAATACATGGTGCGTGCCGTTGATATTGGTGTTGAAGGTGGAAAATTCGTCGTCGAACGAGTAACTCACAAAGCTCTGAGCCGCCAGATGATAACATTCATCCGGCTTCACTTGTGCAATCACATTATGAATACTTCCATAGCTTTCCAGCGATGCGGCGTGTAATTCAAGTTTATCGAGAATAGGATTGATACGCGACAAGCGGTGGTCTGGATCCTCCAGTGCCATGCGTCGAACCACGCCATGCACTTCATAGCCTTTTGCTAACAGCAATTCAGCTAGATACGATCCGTCCTGCCCCGTGATACCGGTAATGAGTGCTTTCTTTTTGGGGGTCATGTAAATATGCTTACCGAAAGCTGCGAAACGTGAATGGCGGGCGAAATGAAGGTAGCCCGGCGGCAACCAAACATCGGTTTACATCCCGCCGAACGTAGGCAGCAATGAACTACTATCCCTAAGTATAATCGAACAGCGGCGCCTCTCGCCGCCGTTTAATTTAATTGGGGTCAGAGACCTCTGACACCT
>CAIRSA010000471.1 GCA_903881085.1 uncultured Acidobacteriia bacterium | reverse complement strand
TGCCAATGCCTATGCCTATGCCTATGCCTATGCCACGCACAGAATTTCCGAAATCCTGCGCGAGATTTCCGAAAAGATTGCAATCGCTAGAGTTAGCTTCACTTTGTGCACTTTTCGACGCCAAATAGCACGATTTCCACTTTTCGTATTCTGCTCCATTCGGAACGGGAGAATTCATGTCTTTTGCCGTCTTGTGGCGAGGTAGAAACTTGGCGGAGGTATCCCACTGTCCCCAAATTTGTCCGTTTGCCCGGTAGATGAATAACAAATAACGCTCGTTGTACTCCTTGATGAACCCCATAAGTTCATTGTTTGCAGGGATTTCGGAAAAGGTTGCAAATACAGTGCTTATTAGTTTTGGGTAGTTTATTTCAAGCCTTGCGAACCCGTTACTGGCCACGTAGAAGTAGGGCCAGTAGAGGCGGGCTGGGAGGCTCAGTGCCGTCATGCGGTCGCCGTAGAACATACCGTCTGGGTCAATTGCCGCCATCAATCATCTCCTTGCCCGTCAATGGATGTCGCCCCATCCACAGCCGCGCCCAAATCAACTGCGCGCCGGCGAACCGCACGGGATCGGCCAAGATGACCTCGGCCGCCTCCCGATTCCCGGCGTCGATGCGATCTGTCTTTTGCTGGATCGTTTGTTTCACCGCTCCACCTCCATTGCGATTCTTATCTTGTTTGTGATCCACGCGATTACGGGACAAGCCATGCTGTTGCCAAGCGACCGGTATCGCGGACCATCCGCCGCTGGCTTGCCGCGAAACTCGATTAACGTGTAATCATCCTCGAATCCCTGTAAGCGCTCCGCTTCTCTTGGCGTCAAGCGGCGCACAGCCATGGGCGCCGCGACTACCGCAACCTGCCCGCCGCCGTTCGCATGGCTGCCGGCGTGTCCCATACTTCGCAACGTTGGCGCTATGTCGCCGGCGTCCGCGCCGTGGTCCTTGCACGTGAACGCCACCGCGTGCTGCTTGCCACTCTGAAGTGTGAACATCGGATCGCCAGGTTCTCCGATGCCACTCCCTGCTCGAAGATCATCGGTACTCTTGCCGGTGCGTGCGCCCGCTTCGAGAATTGGCATTGCAACAAACCCTTCAAACCCGCCGCCCTTCTGTCGTCTCTTGAGGCATCCCATCAGTTCGGATTGCGCGTTCTGCTCTTCGTCTACACCGATACATGGAACGGCTACCAGCGGCGTACCGCGCCCCGTTCCATCCTCGCTGGCATCGAAGCCATCGCCGCGGAGAGAATGCGCGACATCTGGCCGAACATAGAACGCTTCAAGTCTTCTGCAATTGGGGCATCGATACTCGCTTGGCTCATACTTGGCCTGGCAGTGCTGGCATTGAAAAATTTCGCGCGATGGTTGTACGACCAAGTGAGAATGCCCATGGTTAGCGTCTTGCCCGGAACAGCCCTGAAGCCGACCGTAGCTTGCGTCAAGAGTCGCCACGATAAACGTCTCACTCTCACAGTCTATCCGGTTCTGCCCCCCCCGTTCAGGCACATCGCCACTTGTGGCAACGAATCGACCGCCGCGTTCAGAGTCCCACTCTTGAGCTTGGCTTCCAGGAGATCGCTTTCCCCAACTAGTATTGAGTGGTGGGGCAATTTCGCTGCACTTCGAAGCGCTGATTCCAGATGCGTCGGCAACTTCTTTCCGCGCCGCTCTGCTCGGCGGAGAATTCCCGCACAAGCTTTCGAGGTCAAATAATACCGCCGCAGGTAGGCGAGCAAATCCGCCTCCGTTGCGAACCTCTCCCGCGTTGCCGGATTGCTCCACACCTCTAAGATGTCCGACAACGAACACACGCTCGCGCCGCTGCGCCAGGTGGAAGTACTGAGCGTCCAGGACTGTCCAGGCGAGATCATACCCGAGTTCTGAAAACGCGGCCAGGAAGTATCCGAAATCGCTTCCTTCTTCAGATTCGTAATCGTCTTCAGTTGTCCATTCGCATCCCGGCTGTAGGTCGTCTGGCGGTGGACACGGATCGGGCGCCGCGTGCGAAGTGGAGCTAAGCATTCCAGGGACGTTCTCAAACAGCACCCAGGTGGGCCGAAGTTCGCCAATAAGTTCAAGAAACCGGAGCGACAGGTTGCCACGCGCCCCGTCCATTCCCGCTCTAAGTCCCGCGACTGAGAAGTCTTGACAGGGAGCGCCTCCGACCAGAATGTCAATTGGCCCGTACTGCTTGGCCCGTTCGGTGAAATCATTTGCTGTCACATCTCCTAAATTTGGAATGCCAGGATGCCTCTCGGCCATCACGGAAGACGGAAACGGTTCGATCTCCGCACACCATTTCCATGTCACCCATGGCGTAGAAACCTCAGGCGCTCCAATTCCCGAAAAGCACGTTGCGCCCGTCACCGCGCGGCCTCCGGCTCCGGAGCGCACATCAGCGCCACCCCCACCGGCGCTCGATCTTACTCATCGCGTTGTATTTTTTATCCACCCATTTTTCGTTTTGGGCGTCCTGCTTGGGAGTCCAGTCTCGATAATCATCCGGAAGTACCGGCTTAGGCGGAAGTTTTACCGCGTAAACTTTGAAGATGATATCGTCGATGTCGAGGCCATCGTGGGCCAACGTTCCCTCCATCCCGCCCCGGTCGATGTCCATTCCCTCGTAGGGACTAGCGAGAGCGTGCAGTAAGTCCTTATCGAGAAAGCCTCGGTTGTAAACCGCAATCACTGACGCTTCAAAACTTGAAAATGCTTGATTGTTGCCCATGTCGTTTTTGTGTCCTTTGCTCCGGCTCCGGAGCGCACTCCGGCCGCGATTCGTACTCCTGTCGCACCTGGTTCAAGGCGTCGCTCTTTGCCTTCATGATCAACCGCTTGGTTCTTATCTTCGCCGCCGTCTTAACTTCCTTCGGCCAATCTAAAGGGCTACGTGGTAGTTGTGCCATGATACTCCTGTGGTTCAATATTTTCTGGAATGTAAAGCGGATGTTGCGGCTCTCCCTGCTTAGTGACGCGCAGGCAAAATAGGGGAATTTGATACTCTCTCAGGCAGCGACACACCACCGCCGCCCGACCCCGATGGGAGCCATGGTTGCCCCATGCGGCAATGACCCTTATATCCTTCGCTACCCGAACGATGTGGCTCGAATTTACCGACCCAATCGGGTATGGATGGCGCTTCATATCCCTTGGATCAGTTGCCCTGATCGCGAACAGGTTCAGGACGTGCAGCGCACCGTAACCCCACCTTGTCGCCAATCGTCGGCACTTAGCTACGGTTGGATCGTCTTTACGCTCATCCGCCGTCGATGGATTGAGCATCAGGAACGCGATAGCCGGAAGTGACTCATCCCAGACTCGCGTAAGCACGTATCGGTATTCGTTGTTTGACCCACCGAAGATGGCAGTTGACTTGATGTTACCGGGTAGATCTTTCATCTAGTTTTCCACTCTTGCCGCGTCAAATACTCTGCCTGGATCATGCGTTTCTTGTACGGGACGCCCTTTCCGTCCATCGCCAGATATGCATTGGCCATCCATGCGCGGGCTTCGGCTGGCCAGTCTGCGGTGTTTCCTGGTAGGGTCAAAGTGTCACCTCATGGGATGCGAACTTGCGCTGGATTAGCGCTATCATAAGGCCCCATCCGGTTCAAACTCACGACGCATCCATTCTCCCGTCTTCCGATCCTGCCAGGCGATCACCCAGTGGAACTGCGGGAACTTCTGCGCAGCCCACATGAGGCGCACGCGGGCATCAGCTTCGACATGCACCTTTGTCTTTTTACCATTGGGATTCGCACGCATCTCCGCCTTCGATTTCACCCATTCGGCTTTGGTGTCGACCATCGTCATGGTGCGGTCGTTTTCCTCAATCATGAAATCGGGAGTGTACTTCACTCCATCGCGCAACTTAGTGCTCCAAGGATGCGCTTCCCAAGCCCTGATCAACTTAGCCAAGCGGAGGGATTCAGCGAACTCAGCGTAGGCCCTTTCTGTTTTGTTTAATGGGTCTTTGGGTTCGCGAGTTACAGACATGGCGTAATTACTGGCCGGTGCTCGTGGCCTGACAATACTCGGAGCGGAGCCTGGAAGCACCGTCCGCGGCTGGCATGTCTTCTTCAACTCATGCGCGGCAAGCTCTTCTTCTGTCCAGTTTGCGCTCATTGGGCCGCCTCGTTAGCGCTTTCTTCCATTGCGGAGCACGCTGCCTGCATGCTCATTTCTGTGACTTCGATGCCGCTCGAATCGCCAGCAATAAACACGAGGCATTCTCCGATTGAGACCGCGTTTATTGCGGATGATCTTACCAACCAACTCTTTCCGGATTTACTCACAAGGACAACACACCTAGCCATCTACTGAGCCCTCCACATTCGGCAATTTAAGCTGCCAGATTTCCACTTACTGGGATCGACAGGCTTGTTTTCGGCGCGCTTGGCGCGGCGCTTCAACTTTTGGCAATCCAAACACTCGCCAAACGTCTTCCAGTGCGGCTTTCCATTGCCACACCTGCACTTCTTTGGAGCGATAATTGCATCAGTTTGTAACATGTGGAGTCCCCCCTTTAAGGGCTCGATTATTTCGTTACTCCGCTATCTGTTATTGCGTGGCGGTTGGCATTAGTCCAGGTGTCATGTGAACCGTCTTTGTGGGTCTCTACCCACTTCGTCATGTAGTCACAAAGCTGCGCATGCCAGACCTTCTTGTCATCGCCAGTCGGCTTCCAATGCGCGCTGTCGGCCTTCTGCGCGTTTTTCAAATACTCATTGATCTCACCGGTGGCGGTGACCATCGGAAGGTATAGCCAACGCGGAGTGAGTGCGAAACTGAGTTTGTCGGCGAAGCAGAGCTGGGAAACAGGTTGACGCAGTTTCTTGGCATAGTAGCGCGAGTGAAACCTGGAAAAGTCGTACCACTTCCAACAAGCACCGCCGCCGTGATAGCAGATATCACCCCGGTAGATGCGACAATCTCCCTTTGGACTGTCAAAGAGCGCGTGCATGATCTTTGCGCCCAGTTCGACGTGCGTCTCGCCTTCCGGCCCGTCCATGTTTGGGCATCCGATGTATCCAAGATCGTGCAGAAAGAACGCAGCCCACAGGCGAAGATCAAACGGGAAGCCGTAGAGCTTAGTCCAGGCCGCCGCGACGAACCACGGATGCAGCCAGAAAGCATGTGCTCCAAATAAGACACTCTTTGTTCCAATTTTCATACTGATGCGCTCCTCTGCGCCGTCATGCCCAATAAACCCGAACTCCCGCCTCACGCAGTAGATCCGTCGACCGGTCGAAGTCAGGCTTCCATCGAGGATCGCCAGCGCGCGCATCGGTCGTCGCTTTATCGCATACCAACACGGCGATCCCGGCCTGCGCGATGGCCCTGGCGCAATCCATGCAGGGAACCCAGGATAGATACATCGTGCAGCCGGCCAGCGACGTACCACACCGCGCGGCATTATAGATGGCGTTGCGCTCGGCGTGCTCGATCCAGAAATATTTCTCTGGCCTCTCCAGACGATCAGCGCTCTCGACGATGCCGCGAGGCATGCCGTTATAGCCTGTTGAGCGTATCTCGTGATCCGGCCCGACAATGACACAGGAGCACTTAGTATTGGGATCGCAAGACCGCGCCGCGATAGCCGGCAGCATCTCCATGAAGTAGGCGCTCCATGATGGCTTTACCATATGAAACTCCACGCAATCACCGCGTCCTTCGCTGACGCCTTCAGGACCCAATCGAGGCAATCGCGCATTGCGTCAACGAAAGCGTCGTAGACTAGGCCCTCTTTGTACGAATTGAGCCCGTGCACTTTCCACCCGATCCCCATCCCAAGGCCAACATCAATCACGCAACCACGGCAAATCCCGTCCACGAACAAGAGCCGCGCGTCGTTATTTTGTGCCATATTTATTTGTCCATTCATCGGCCACCGCCTTTCTTATTGCCATCGCATCACCATCGTTCAAACTGCGCCCACTTCTCTCAATCCGTTCCAGCCGCGCCTGATACATCTGGTCGAATGTCAGAGCAGGATACTTATGAACGAAGTCATCGGGCATCATGGGATTCTGCTTTTGCGTAATGGCCATCTCCGCGCGTGCCGCGGCGTCCGCTTCGATCTCTTCGGTAGACGTCACCGGCGCGCGCTGGCTGATTCGCTCGTCACGTTCGCGTGTTTTTTTCTCTGCCGCATCTCTGCCGATTTCAAGCCAGTATTTTGCGTTGATCGCCTTGCGGCACGTTTGGCAACGATTTGATGACTTGTGCCGTGGCCGCTCGCATCCCTCACTGAAACAGATCGTGAGTTTAGGTTTTAGCATTTGATATGGCCTCCGAGTTGAGATCATTCCGACACCTCTGGGAATTCGCTGTGCTCCACGCCGTCGAGCAGTCGGCCGGCGGCTTTTTTGCCAACCTTGACTACTGGCAATTGCCACCCATAGAAAGGATTCGTAAGCATTGAATGAAGCGCATGGGACTGATTGAAGAAACCACTCGAAAAGGGCTTACGCTCATCGATACTTACCAGTTTGAAATCGCCTCCATCTACTGGGATTTGGTTAACTGGTAATGCTACCCATTCGCCGTGCTGCTTGAAGTAAAATGGCGTGCCGGCCGCCGCGCACTGGTCACGCGCAGATCGAAACCAATCAAGGTGCGAAGGCCGCGCTCCCGGCCCGCTCTCTCCGCCAGCGATCACCCAGCCGAGCGGTTGTGGACAATCCCATCCGCCGAGCGGCATTCTTCGCCGGGTTCGCCCCGACTCATCGTAAAGCCACATGAATTCGTCGAAATTGATCGGCCCCAACGCGGGCTCATAACTGACAAACCGCACCGCGGCCGGCGTGCTGAGTAAGTGCGGGATGCGCTTGTCGGCGTACTCCTGATTCTCGACCGTAGTCCCCAGCCAGACGTTGGGCCATGGCCCAGACGCCGCGCCGAACATCCTCGTATTGTCGCCCCATGGCAGAAACCGAGCGAAGTTATCAGGGCGCTTCGTCAGTAGTAGCCAATCGATATTGCGCGTGTCTCCAATCAATCGAAATAGCCGCTCGCGCACTGCGTACAGGTCTGGCCGATCCTCCATGACGTCGCACATCGACCCACAGAACACGCGGTATCGCTTAACGTCGCGCTGCGCTTTGCGATTCCATGCGCGTGGTTGCTGCCAGTGCGATTCGCTTGTCACGCCGCGCTGTTTGTCGGCGCCCCATCGATCATTTCCCCATCTGTGATCAAGCGATTCCGCGTAGCAATGCGCGCACGCCGGCGAAACCTTCAGGCACCCAACCCATGGGTTAAAAGTGAAGTCACACCAACCGATGCCACCATTTCCCTGCGCGCCCATTACATGGTCCTCCCAGCGATAACGGATCGCGCCGCAGCGTCAAGCTTTGCGAATAAGTCATCGTCGGCAAACGTGAAACGACCCAGCGAATTGGAAATCTCCGAGATGATCTCCCCGGCCATAGCCTCTCGCCGTTGCCGCGATTGATCGAGCCTGTAAACGGCATCGACGTAGCCAGTCGAAAGCGGATCCAATGCGCGGACTTCGCCAGCAAACCGGTTAGTGATCGGGTTGCTCTTGTCACCCTTCAGCGTTAGTACACTCAAAATGCACACTCCTTTAGGTCGATAACAATCCCGGTGCAGTAGACTTCCGGCCCTTCCATGACCTGGAACGTGGCGTGCCGCTGGGTGGTTTTGTAACTCCAACCTGAGCCCACTTGACCGCCGCGTGAGACGTCGATCTTGATTGCGCCTGCGATGAAGTCACTCCATGCGCCTTCGAGCCCGAACTTTCGCAGCACGTCGAGTTCGTCGCGATCGGGGAATTCGATCACCCTTCGACCTACAGGCGAAAGGAAGACAGATCCTCCGTGGTCTGCGCCAACCTCATCATTGATGGCGCCGAGCATCTCACAGATATCATCGGACCGGCCGAGGACTACGATAAGCCCGTTTGCGGCGGCCAATGCCTCCTCGATCCCGGTAATTTCGTTTAGGTATTCGCGGCCGTCAATCATGGCGGCCAGGGTTTCTTTTGTCATTTTGCACCCTTCGGAAAGTCTTCGCGGTCCAACTTCTCGCCGGGTAGCAACGCCAAGGCTGCACCAGCAGGCGTGAGCCAGTAGTGCTCGTACACGTTATCGGCGTGCCCATTGGACTTCATCTCAAGCCAATCAGTAACGTTTCCTCCGCTCACATAGAAGCGATTTCGGTAGGATGTCTTGTTTGGTTGCGGCAGGCCGAGCGCATGCCGGGCCAGTTTGATTTGTTTTTCGTTCATCACTCTCCTCAGAGTGGGGCGCGCGGGCCGCCCCCTTACGTTGTTCAGCGACTTATTCGTCGCTGTCGTCTTCTTCGTAACAGCAGCAATCGCAATCCTCGTCTGTACACGCGGACGATCCCGGAAATCCTGGAATGTCCCCGTGATCTTCGAAGTCATGGCCGCAAACGCAAGGCATTAGACCAATCCGCCCATCAGAATGGTCGTACCGGACTCCTCGCCAATCTTGGTGCACGCGTATTCGAACTCTTTGTCGACCAGCTTTTTCGCGCGGATGAGTTCATACCAGATCGTGAGCTTTCCACTGTTCAGCCTGAACTTCAGTCGGGCATCGATCTCACAGGCTGGACCGCCTTCGAACACTTGGATCTTGATCCGGAATATCTCGGGAATGTCGATCTTGCCCGTTCCAAATGACCCCTTTACCTCTTCCTGGTATCCGAGCTGCACGGATCCATTCGAGGTGCGCACCGCGCTCTGGAAGTTGACGTCAGCCTTGACGCTCATGTCGCGAGCGATTTCTGTCATGGTGGCGGAACTCGGCGAGATGACATCGAAAGCGTTGTCCTCAATGAATTCGACAAAATCGGATTGGCTCATCCGCCCTTTGTCTTTTTCCATCCAAGTATCAAACTCTTCCGTTGTCTTGAGCTTCAGGGTTGCCACGTGGTGCATGTAACTCGAAGCCCCATTTTCGCCAGCCTCGTGATAGTCAAGCCGTGCCGTGAATGTCAACCCGTCGCGCTTGGCGAAGATACGGGATGTTGGATTCTTAAACAGATTCCAATACTCCAAGAACGAAGCGACCGTTTCCAGTTGCACCTTCGTCTTTTTGTGCATTGGTTTGTCTGCAAACTGCCAGTTTTCCAGCGACTCCAGTTTCATGCCGGCTGGAACCAGCGCGTACTTGACTGGCAACTCATCGATTGGCACACCCGTCGCGGCCATGCTCGCTATTTCTTGAACCGTACTCTTATCCATGTCTTGTAACCCCCTCTTCTTCATACATCTCGGTCATCTCGGTTTGGCGTGGATCATTCCTGGTGAGCTTTTGATCCTTGGATACGAAAAATATACTTACGCCAGGCTTGGCCTCGGGGACGTTCAATTTGATAGAATGCTCTATCTCTATTTCGGTTACTCGGCCCATATCCACTCGGCCTGGCTTAATGTCCAGCGTCAGTATAAACTTGCCTTTTCCCGAGGTCCTATTGATCGCATCGAGTAATTCGCCAAGTTTTTTTGAGCAATCAACTAGGACATCGCCGTTGCGCATGTCGCCGATTACTGAAAGAAAATCTGTCATCTAACTCTCCTCGCCTTCGTCTTCGTCTTCGTCGCTCTCGAACGCAAACGAATACCCTTCCCAGTTATCGACTCCAGCCGCTTCTAGCTTGGCCAGTGTAGCGGAGTCCTTTTTGAGTCGCGCGTATTCTTTATCTGAAATTTCCATCCTTTTATCTCAACCCTCTGTCGCATTGATCGCGATGCTGGCGTTCGCCCACATTACAGCCTACTGTAAGTTGGTAAGCGCGAGCGCCTTCTCCCGCGACTCGGGGCAATTATCCTGGATCGAATGCGCCAGGACCCTCGCATCGGCCCTCAACTCTTCGTATCGCGCCGGCTGATCGCCGGTTGGCTTGTGATACATGAACGTATTATTTATCTGTTCGTTTGTCATACTTACACCTCGCTACGGCCCTCACCGTGTTTGTGAAGGCCGTAGCCAGCGGGCGGCTCACGCGCCCGATGACTACCACCAAGTGCCCTTCTCAGGCGCACCAGATTGATCGCATTTGAATGATTAGAATGGTCCCGGAATCGCGGTCCAAGTCCACACCCGTGGATTCTTGGCAGCGGCAGACCGCTGCTCATCAATGCGATTCGCTGTTTTGATCAGGCGAATACCAAACACGCGCATCGGCCATGTCAGCAGCCGTGGGTTGATCGCTTGGAACCCCCAGCAAACGCCGGCCAGGCTGAAGACTAACAGCCACTCATAGTGACCGTCGACGCATGCGCTCCATGTGAGCCCGCAGGCCACCATCGCGGCGATGAGTGACAATGCGGGCCAGAATGCTTTCTTGAATGCGTTTTTCATAGCTTCCCTAAAACGGCACGTCCGCATCGGTTGCTTCGAAAGGAACAGGTTGCGGTCCGCTGTCGCTAAGTGGAGCGGCCGGCGGCCTCGGTTGAGATACCAGTGGAGCCTGCGGAGCGCCCTCGAAATACTTACCGAATTGAGCGTCCAGTTTGCGGAGTTTGTCAGCCGCGATTGGCTTCATCTCAAGCGGCGCCGAGCCCTGCGACACCATCCACTTCTCGCGCTGCTCGCCGTTGTAGGCCTCGTGCTTACAGTAGCCATCGAACTTTACGCCGATGAAGTTATGTTCGGCCAGCTTACCGAAACCCCTCCCGGTGTAACCGAGTGCTTTTAGATCGCGTGCGGCGTATTCGATCGCACCGCCGGAAAAATAGAAGTAGATCGTCGCGGTTCCTCCGGGGCAATCGAATTCCTCCCCCGAGGCCGACTTCGAGTAATCCACCGAAGCCTTGACCGCGAATTGCGGTATGCCGTTTTTTGATTCACCTAGCGCCGTCTCAATGATGGTGAGGGCGTATGTCCCGATCTGATAACGTGGTGCGCTCATGCTTTCTCCTTGGTTGTCGCGGTGCGTACCGCGTTGATGAAATCTTGGAACCCAGCCTCGGGCGTGTCACTGAGTGCGATCTCCGCCGGAAGTCCGAGTCTGTTCTTGGCGTCAAACGACGTGCGCCGTTCGGTATAGATGATCCGCACCGGAGCGCTATCGAGGGCTTTCCCTTTTTGGTTCTTGCGGCTGTCGGTATCGTCCACCCGGCCGCCCTGGATGAATGATTCGAAGTTGCCAAACAGAACAACGTCGGCCCACTTATGAGTGACACTCCACGTCTTTTCGTGGATGTCTGGCTGGTAGCGGTCGTAGTCCGCACCTTGAGGGTTCTTGAAGTTCTTCACCTTCGTGTGGCACAAGAGGATGATCCGCATGCGCTTCTCTGCGCGCAGCGCGTCGAGTTCGGACAGTAGCGTGATCCATTCCGGAAGGCTTTGCTCGAAACCCTTTCCGTATGAGGTGAACCCGCGCTCGCCCCAGTCTCCGCCGAACTTCTCAGAGCACACGCTTTCATGCATGAGGCGTTCGGCGCCATTGATGGTATCAAGTACCAGCGTTTTGTATTCGTGGGCTTCATTGCGGAGCTGGCGAACGTAGCCGACAATCTCGGCCCATGTCTCCGCAGCCGGGAAGTGCGGAGTCTCTTTGAGGCGACCGGCGTCGATCAAAGTTTCAAGGCCCGTCTCGCCGCGGCTCTGGATAAAGATCGCGCCCGGCCACATTGCGCCAAAGCTCGACTTCCCGAAGCCTTCGACGGCATGGAACACGTAGCGGTTGGGGAGCCCGTTGCCCTTCGACGTGATCAAACTAGAAAGGGATTTGGAACTGGTCTTCGCTTGCGGTAATGGCTGCCGCTGAACTTGCGGCGCCGGTAATGTTGCTGTCAATTGATTCTCCTCTTTGGTTTATCTGAACTGCTTTGAAATAGGCCTCTAACGCGGAATGCCACATGGTTCCGAAGAACAGCGCTTCCTTCTCTTCTTCGTTCGGGCGCTCGTACCCAAGCTCGTACTTGAGATGGTGTTTCCGGCGGCAGACCTGGAACACGCCAAGCCTCGAATTGGTCAAAACATCCGTTCCGTTGCCGTCTTTAAGGATTGGAAGCTCTGGATGCATCCACTCTTTTTTCTGCCAGCGCTCGGACCCTTCGAGCATCTCTTCGCCAGTGCACACTTTTAGAAATTCGCATGGCGAGTTATGCATGAAGCACGCTTTAGCGCTTCGCTGTGGCTGGCGGTCAATCCCGCGCTTTTTGAATTCCCGAATCACGGCCCGCGATGCGATCAACTCTTGCCCGAGGTCCCACGTATCTTGCGCGTACTCGATCAGATCCCCATCGGTGCGCGGAATCTGCCGACGCTGGAAGTAATACTGCGGACGTTCTTTGGTGCAGTCGTGGGCTACGCGCATGGAGTAAAGCTCCAGCGACTCGCGCCCGGTATTGAATGACGACTCGATCTGAATATCCGAAAGTGTGGCACAGAACCACGTTCGCGTTGCCTTCATTTCCTTCATTTCGACGATGGTGATCTTACGTGGGCTGATCCCAGGCTTGCGGCATACATCCCAGATGCCGGAGTCGTAGCGAATCCCGTTTTGATGGCCGAGGAGCATGTATTGCGACAACTGGCCCTCGATCACCAACGACCGCCAGTAATCCGCCGCGGCGTCGTCGATCGACTCTGAGCAGGTCTTGTGATCAACAACGAAGCGTTGAGGCCCATCGCTGCCGAGCGGCGTATCGGTGATATCGACATCGATCTTTCCTGCGTTCTGGAACGTCCTAGAAGACGCTTCCGTTTCGGGATTCCAGAGACCAGCCATTAATGTCGTCTCGACTGCGTTAACTCGCCAGGTGCAGCCGGTCCACCGTGCGTCGTAGCCCTGCAGTAGGCCGCGTATTTTTGCCTGGACGAGCGCGGTGCGTGGATCGGCCGATTCTGGCCCGACTGCTTGGAGCGCGTTTTGTAGTGGGTTGAGCATCGTTACGAAACCGGCTCCCACACGTCAACCAACTTTTGGACCTTGCGGAGTTCAATGAAGTTGACTTCCGAAACATGCTCCCATGGGCTTTCGTCTTGGCACTCCGTTGAGCCATGCTGATAGGTAGTCTCGTAGAACTTGTCTTTGATCCGAAGCAACAAGCGATGAACGGTAACCCATCGTCTTTGATCTATAATCGAATCCCCTAAGATTTCGATATCGTGCTCTTTGTTGAGGCTGTAAGGGTGCGGAAGCCCCCATTCATTTACAACGATTTCTTTTTTCACAGTCACGTTTCGCTTCTCCTATGGCAAAATCTGCAACATCAGCCAAACAGCCGCGCCCGCCAACAGCCAGGCTAAAAGTATTCCGCGTGCGCGCCGCTCTTCCGCGCGTCTCCAGTGATCGTGGTAGCTCATGCTGCTTTTTTTCCTTGGGATATGAAGCCAAGACCGGCTTTCGAATAGGCTATCGCCAGTGATCCGAAATGATGCACAAATGATTCTCTCGACGGCAATATCCCTGCAATGTCTTCGTGCGTCATCTCACGCATGGGCTAACCCCTTCCGCGATTCACTCAGCCGTGCGTTGATATCGACAAAATCGCGCATTGCCGTCTCTTGCGCATCCCAGGCGGCTTCACATCCGCAAGCGTCCGGGTAGACGCATTTCAACGTCGACACCCTTACTGCCTCATGTGCCGCGTCGAGGTTGACCTGCGCCGTTGCGTATTCAATTTCAAGTTCCTTCATATTTATCCTTTCCGTCGAGATCTCAGATGCCGGCTTCGTGCGAAACCAGCACGGCCGGATGAATTCTCTGCTCCGCGTATCCATTGGGTGCTGCCTCCCACACAGCCCGCATTCTGCAAGCTCTGAAGTAGCTCTGAAGCAACTGTCTTCAGAGTCCTGTTTGCGCAAACGCCGCTCTTCGAGTTCAATGCTCATGCCGCGTTCCAATCCACCAAGCGCTTGATGGCTTTCAGTTGGTGGATGCTATCGTTCAACAGCGCGAACATCTGCATGCGCTCTTCAATGAGCATCGCCAGGAGCGCCTTGTCGCCATGGTAGACACCCGTGGTGCAGATGCCGGCGTTGCCTGCTTCGATCTGATGGTGCAATTGCACCTGTCTCGTGATGGCGTTCATTCTGCCGCCTTGTGGGTGGTGCAAGGGTGCAGGACGCACGATTCCCGCCACGTTGGGTTAATCGCTTCCCGGTACACCAGCCAGAGCGTGTTATCAACCGATTGACGCTTTCTTGCAGAGGATTTGGCGTCTTCGGTGCGGGCGACTTCTCGGCGCATCTCTCGCGCTTCGGCCGCGCTGCGGATGGGAAGCCCTGAAGCCCTCATAGGGAATCACCTTCATGGCTCGATCGACGCGATGCGGACAAATACCAAGGAGGAAAGATCTCTTGCTGATATATCAGAGCGATCCGGTTGTCGCGCTGAACTTGCGCCGCGCGGAGCCGCCAATTTGAGTGGGCCTTTCGGCGCAGGCATTCATTGCAATTTCCACAGTGGCAGGACGGGCTGCGCTTTCTGGCGGAGGATGACACGAACGGACGCCCATCGTCTACCGCCATCGACTCGATCGGGACCGCGGAGCGCATCGACTCTCTCTTTAGCTCCTTCACCCGTCGATTCTTGATCATCGCGCTCCGCCCTTCGCTGTCGCGCGAGAGAGGGTGTGTGATATCTATAAGAGCGTGCTGCATGAAGGCGATCCTCCTGTGGTTCGCGTTGGTACGATTTTGAATTTGCGCATTTCTTGTACAAAATAAATATGACGATACTAAGTGCCTTATTTCTCTATCAGATACTCCGCCCAATCGAGTCCATCCTCTTCCCCCTTGGCTACGGCGAAGGCTGTTGGTCCAGCGTGATTTTGCAAAACGTGTCCGAACAGGAAGCCAATGTCTGGCTCACAGCACATAAATCTTCCGGTGCGCTCGCGCCACTTACTGGCGCAGCCAATTCCCGCATGCGCATCCCTCCAGGCGCAAAAATCTCCCTGCGCCTTGAGGTGGATGGCGAAGACGATCGCCAGGCCTGGGTGCAGATGAAGGAGCGCGGCGCGCAGGCAATCGCGCTGAGCGGTGCGGTGGAATGCACGGGAAAAGGCGAAGTCAGAACCATCGCCGCCAACGTCATATTCCCTTCCCGCGATCCGTGGATCCGTGGCGACGTCGCCGATTTCCACGCAAATGAAATCTGGATGCTCAACGCCTCTCCCGCGCCGGCATCCGCGGCGCTGTGCTATTCCAGCGGCGCCTACTCCCAACTTTCCGACAATCAGAAGCCGACTGAAATCTGCGCTGACGAAGCTGATCTATTCATTCCCCCCTTCGGCATGCGCATCGTGCCTATCGTCAAGAACGGCAACTCACGCTTCTCCCTGCGCTCCGCGGGTGAGGCAATTGCAATTCGCTTGCTTGTGCCAACAGCCGAACGCAAAAAGAAATTCGCAGTGGATTCCACCATCCAGTTTGCCGACATTCCGCCTTCGATTATCGCCAAGTAGCAGATTTTATTTACAATGTCGCTGGGTATGGAAAGCGGTAACAATGCTAAAATACAGGCAATGAATTTTCAGCGGTCTGCATTTTTCGCCGTGTGTTTTGTTTCGGCCTCGTTCGCCCAAGACGGTACAGTCCCCCCATCGGTTGTCCCGGTTGTCCCAATTATCACCCCTGCCGCTGAGGTTGACCCGATCGCGGTTCACCCGATTTTCGGCGCAGGTGTTCCGCCGGGAGAATACGTAACACTCACTGGCCAACAACGAATCAGCCTCTTTGAGCGGCAGACTTTTACCACGCCCAACCCTTGGTTCCGTACTTTTGTTTCGGCGGGAATGGCGCAGATACAGGGACGTCAGCATTCCTGGGGCGGCGGCGTAGAAGGCTTCAGTAAGCGCTATGCCTCGCAGTACGCTACCTATGTTATTCGAAACTCCTTCCTTTCCTTGGGTGCGTGGGGACTGGGCCATGATACACGCTATGTTCCAGCTCATTCCAAGAAGGTAATGCCGCGCATCGGGCATGCCATTATGCAAAACCTCCTTACGGTAAACCGCGAGGGAAAGACCACACTGCATATTTCTCGTATAGTTTCAGGCTACGGCGCTGGCATGATCGCCACCAATTGGCAGCCAAATTCCAAATGGTCGGCACAAGGCATCCGCGCTGGCAATGAACAGTTGATCTACGGAGCCATCTTTAACGTTGGCCGCGAGTTCTCCCCAGAAGTGGATAAGCTGATTAAGCGCGTTTTCCATCATTCGAAATAGCCATAGGGTCAGAGCTTCATTCCAGCTAGCCACCAGATAGTAACCATCCACGGCTTGGGTGCTAACCTGAATGGAATGTTCCGCGCCACACTTTTATTACTCGCATTTTCGCTGCCCGCGAGCACTGCTGTAAAAGCAATCAAGTTCGGAAAGCTCTGGGACGGGCACAGCGTCATAGCCAACGCTGTTGTCATCGTGGAAAATGACAAGGTGCAAAGTGTCACAGCCAAAGGGAAGATTCCGCCTGGCGCCGAGGTCATCGACCTCCGCCGCTACACCGGCATTCCCGGCATGATCGACGCGCACACCCACATCACTTACTACTGGAACGGCGCCGCCGATACCACGCCACTGCGCCAACCTCGCCGCCAAACCGCTGTCACTGTCTTCCTGGCCCAGGAGAACGCAAAGAAGACCCTCGCCGCCGGTGTCACCACGGTTCGCGATTTGAACGCCCGCGATGGCGCCGACACGGCCATGCGCGACCTCATCAACATGGGCGCGATGACCGGCCCGCGCATGTTCGTCTCCGGCCAGGGCCTTGGCAGTTTCGCCAAACGCCCCGGCGTGACCGACCCCATCGCCGAAACCGCCAAACAAGCCAAAGCCACCATCGATGGGGGTGCCGATTGGGTGAAAGTCTTCGGCTCCACCGGCGGATTCAATAATGTCACAGGCGACCAAACGGTAAGCTTCGAGGAAATGAAGGCCATCGTCGACGCCACCCACGCCACCGGCCACAAGGTCGCGATCCATTCTTATGGACCGGCGGGTGCGCGCGATGCTATCCGCGCCGGCGGCGACACTTTGGAACACGCCACCGATATGGACGACGAGACCATCGCCGAACTGGCCCGCAAAAAGATCTTCTACGTCCCCACCATCGACCACAATCAGTATTACCTGGAAAATGCCGACAGCACCTACAAATTCCCCGCAGGCTCCAAGGAAAACCTAAGCAATTTCATCCAACGTAACTTCGAAACAGCCAAGAAGGCGCATCAGGCCGGGGTGCGTATGATTGTTGGGTCCGACGCTGTCTTCAACGGCTTCGGCTCCAACATGCGCGAACTCACCTGGTTCGTCAAACTGGGCATGACCAACGAACAGGCGCTGCAAGCCGCCACCGTACTGCCCGCCGAAATGCTGGGCATGGAGAAGTCCCTGGGTGCAGTCGCCCCAGGCTACTTTGCAGACATCGTGGCTGTCGAAGGCGATCCGCTTGCCGACATCGGTGCGGCCGTGAACAAAGTACGCTGGGTGATGAAAGGCGGCGCGGTTGTCGTGGACACCACGCAAAAATCAGCCCACTGATGCGTTGCCGTAGAGCTTCCGCAGCGCCACCTTCTGCACCTTACCGGTTCCGCCTTTCGGCAGCGCATCAACGAAAACAATCGAAGTCGGGCACTTGAAGTGAGTCATGCGGCTGCGGCAATAGCCAATGATCTCGGCTTCGGTTCGCACAACCCCCGGCCGCAGAACCACGACGGCGCGAATCGTCTCACCCCAGCGCTCGTGCGGCACTCCGATGACAGCCGCCTCCAACACATCTTCGTGCGACACGATCGCCGACTCCACCTCCGGCGAAAACACATTCTCGCCGCCGGATTTGATCATGTCTTTCTTGCGGTCCAACACGTACAGAAATCCGCGCTCGTCAAAGGCGCCCAAGTCGCCGGTGTGCATCCAGCCGCCGCGCAACACCTCCTGGTTGATGGCCGGCCGGTTCCAGTAGCCCTTCATGACGTTGTCGCCGCGAGCGATGATCTCGCCGGCTTGGCCCGCAGGAACCTCGCGATCCTGCATGTCCACGACGCGGATCTCCATCCCCAGGATCGGCCGCCCGGCCGAGCGCACCGGCGCGAACTCCTGATCGAGATTCTCAAAACAGTGCTCCTCCGGCTGCAGCAGTGTCTGCACCGGGCTCGTCTCCGTCATTCCGTAAGCCTGCTGGAACTCGCAGCCCAACTTCTTCATCGCCAGTTGGAGCAACGGTATCGGTATGGGAGACGCTCCATAAAGGATTCGTTCCAGACTCGACAGATCCGTGGAGTCAATCGCCGGATGATTGACGATCATGTTGATCATCGTCGGCACCAGCACCGAGCTTGTGGCCCGGTGGCGCTCCACTGCTGCCAGGTACGCGCCAGGGTCGAAGGTTGGCAGGAAGGCATGAGCCGCGCCAGTCATCGTCGCAACGTGGGTCGCCGCTCCGTCGGCCAGGTGGAACATAGGCGCCCCATGCAGATACCGCGCACCAACTCGCATGCCCGACGCATAACAGAGAATAGCGTTGGAACAGATATTGCGATGGGTCAACATCGCACCCTTGGGACCGCCCGTGGTGCCGCTGGTGTAGAAGATTCCCAACAGGTCATCCGGCTTGGGCTCGGGCCACGCCTCCGAGGTTGGGACGGCGGCTTCAAGACCGGCCCGGTAGGATGTCATTCCCGCGGGACACTCATCGCCTCCAGCAAAAATCAGGTTCAGTGACGCCACGCGATCGACGATTCCCCGGCCGGCGCCGAGAAAGCGATCATCTACGACCAGAGACTTGGTACCCGAATCTGCGATGGCGAACGCGCAATCGTCCACGCTCCAGCGGTTATTCAGCGGGACAATAATGATACCCGCCATGGCGGTCGCGTAGTACAGCTCCAGATACTCCGGCGAGTTCGAAAGCAGCACCGCCATCCGGTCGCCAGACTCCAGTCCTGCCGACCGCAGGAATGCCGCCGAGCGCTCGACGCGCCCGTAGAACTCGCGCCACGTCGCCGGACGATCCCCGTCGAGAACCGCAATGTTGTCTCCGAATTGATCGCGCGCCCGGCGCAGCAGATACAGCAGGTTCATTGGTCGCACCTCCCCATGGTGGCTCGTAGAATGAGAATATCTGGCGATTCTATCAAATCCGGTTGAAGCGGCAAGCACTCCGCGATAGAACAGTTCGATTGACGAAGGAAACACAACTCAAATTGTGCCAAATCAAGGGTTCCAACGCCGTGTTGCGATCCGGAAAAGTCAATCTACAAACGCTATTAGCTATGTAAGATTGCGGTACAATTTTGAAATACCAGATGCCCCTCGCCCCCGGCACAAGAATCGGCCCGTACGAAATCGTCGCCCAACTGGGTGCGGGAGGCATGGGCGAAGTTTATCGCGCGCTCGACACCAAACTGAACCGCCAGGTGGCGCTGAAAGTCCTGCTGCCTGCTTTCGCCAGGGACACTGACCGCATGGCCCGCTTCACGCGCGAGGCGCAGGTGCTGGCGGCGTTGAATCATCCTAACATCGCCGCCATCTACGGCATCGAAGGCAACGCCATCGTTTTGGAACTGGTCGAGGGCAAAGACCTCGCCGGGCCGTTGCCGCTCGATGAAGCACTGCCCATCGCCAAGCAGATCGCCGAGGCGCTGGAAGCCGCCCACGAAAAGCAGATCATACATCGGGATCTGAAACCCGCCAATATCAAGATCACGCCGGATGGGGTGGTCAAGTTGCTCGACTTCGGCTTGGCCAAAGCGGTTGAAGCGGAACCAGCGGACATAAGCAACTCGCCCACCATGAGCCTGGCTATGACGAGCGCTGGAATGATCCTCGGCACTGCGGCGTATATGGCGCCGGAGCAGGCTCGTGGGAAGACGGTGGACCGGCGGGCCGATATCTGGGCGTTTGGAATTGTTCTGTTGGAAACGCTTACTGGCAGGCAGACGTACAAGGGCGATACCATTGCCGACACGCTGGCTGCGGTGATGCGGGATGAGCCGGATTTGGCTGCGCTGCCTTCGGAGACGCCGGCTGCGATTCGCAATTTGCTGCGGCGGTGTTTTGAAAAGGACCCTCGGCGGCGATTGCAGGCTATGGGTGAGGCGCGGTTGGTGATTGAGGATTGTATTGCTGACCCGGGGGGCGGGACTGCCAGTCCCGCGCAGGTTACCAACCTGCCCCACAAACGGCCGATCATCTCCTGGCTGGTGGCGGCGGTGGCGATTGTGGTTGCGGGCATCCTATACTTCCGTCCTGAACCGCTGCGGCCGCTTATCCGTCTGACCGATGAACTCGGCCCCGAATCGCTAGCCGCATCACAGGACTCAGCCCGCGGCTTGATGGCTATTTCGCCTGATGGCTCCCGAATCGCCGTCACACTTGCCGGAGCGGATGGCAAAGTTCATATCCATACCCGTTTGCTTCAGCACTCCAAACTGACTCACCTGGCAGGCACGGAAAACGCAGGCTCTCCGTTCTTCTCCCCAGACGGCCAATGGATCGGTTTCCATGCCGATGGCAAGCTGAAGAAGATCTCCATCGATGGAGGAACTGCCGTCTCCATCTGCGATGCGCCATCCATTCGCGGCGCGAGTTGGGGAGACGACGGCAATATCGTGGCCGTTTTCGGGAACAGCACTGTACTTTCCAAGGTGTCTGCCACCGGAGGCTCTCCCACCCCGCTGATCAAACTGCAGGATGGCGAACGAACGCACCGCTGGCCGCAGGTGCTGCCGGGCAGCCAGGCAGTCCTGTTCTCCGCCTATGCGGGGAATAATCCCGAAGAAGCCAACATCGACATGGTCGCCCTGAAAACCGGAGAGCGCAAGACCCTTCTGAAAGGTGGCTATTCTCCCCATTTCGCCGCGACATCGCAGCACGCCGGATACCTGCTTTACCTGCACAACAATACATTGTTCGCCACCCGTATCGACTCCGCCAGCCTGACCTTGACAGGCCCCTCAGTGTCGGTGCTGGAAGAGGTCTCCAGCAATACCAACGCCGGAGGGAATTTTGCTCTCTCCGCCAGCGGAACTTTGATCTTCAAATCAGGAAAGGATGATCAGGCCTCAGGCCGGATCTCGCTGATTGATAGCGCCGGCAGCATCAAACCGCTCCATACCGCTCGCGGATCGTACTCTACCCCGCGCCTCTCACCAGACGGCAAACGGCTGGCTTTTTCCATGGGCAGCACCGCCGGAGGAAATATGGACATCTGGGTGAAGGACCTGGATCGCGACACTCCCTCGCGCCTCACATTCCTCCCTGTATTCAACCGTTACCCCGTGTGGACGCCGGACGGCAAGAACATCGTCTTTTGAAATGACCAAGGGCTCTACTGGATCCGTGCCGATGGCGCAGGCGAAGCGCGACGCTTCACGTCCTCAAAGCCTCCGGGAATCCCAAATTCTATTTCGTCCGACGGCAAGCGGCTTTCGTTCTTTACCAGAGGAAATGCAGGTTCTCATGACATCTTCACCGCGCCAATCGGAGGCGACCCGACCCAGCCCAAACTCGGCAAGCCGGAGTTGTTTCTTGGAACATCGTTTGCCGAGACCTACCCGGCATTCTCGCCCGATGGGCGCTGGCTCGCATACGCATCGGATGAATCCGGAACAAATGAAATCTATGTGCGGCCTTTTCCAGGGCCGGGGGGACGGTCGCAGATCTCAAACGGTGGCGGCATTGCTCCGCAGTGGACCAGGGATGGCCGCGAGTTGTTCTATTTGGCCAGCGATCGCCGCGTGATGGCGGTGAGTTATCGGGCATCGAGCGATACGTTCACAGCCGCCAAGCCGCGCGTGTGGTCGGAGGTCCGTCTGACCTTGGGTCTTGGAGCACAGGAGTTCGACATCACACCCGACGGCAAGCACATTGTGGCCGTTCTCCCCGAAGGTGCGGAGGAAAAACCCAAGCCCGATAACCACCTCACCGTCCTGCTGAACTTTACCGACGAGTTGAAACGCAAAGCCCCGTGACGTCCGACTTCGCCCCCAATGCTATAAAGGCGGCAGCTTGAACTTCGCAAGACTAAGGGTCAGCAATCTGATATCCACGCGCGCCTTCTGTTCGATCAACCGCCAATAGACTCCGCGCAGATCGCTAAGCTCACCTCGTTCGTAGAGATCCTCCAAAATTCCGATGCAGCCGGTCACGGCGAACCCCTGCTCGCGTGCAAATCGCCGGGCTTTCCATTCGTCGATAACTACCAATTCGGCGGAGACTTGCTTCGCGAGTAGCACTGCACTCACCTCCCCGGCGCCAAGCCCGGCAAGCTTCATTGCATTGGCAAGACCGGTTTTATCGTGCACCGTCTGCACCTCGATCCAAGCTGATGTTGCGACCTCGGAGGCTCCTGGAAGCCCTGCGCCGATGATTGACACCTCATGGAACACCTCGTCAGAGATGCGAACCGTTCCAAACAATTGGGGCAGCAGGTGAAAACATCCAACACGCGCCAGCGTGATCAGAGGTGAGGAGTCGGAAACAACGATCAAGAGCGCAGCTTTGCCAACGCCCGCCGGTCCTCTTCCAATTCGGCAACGCCGTAATGGAGGGGGGCATCATGCTCAGCGGCAAATTCCATGAACGCGGCAAGCGGCGTATTACACAATTCCGCGGCACGTCCCATTGAGATCTTATCTTCCCGGAAGAGTTCCAGCGCGATAAGTTTAGCTGTCTCCTGCGCAAGATCGCCGGAATGGAATTGGCCCACGGTCTGTAACAGTTCCAGCGGCAGTCCCACCATCCTCGTGTCCATTTCTCCAGCTTAACCCAATTCGTAGCTGTGAACTTACGCGATGCCTTTTGGAAACATAGTACAATAATTCCCAATGCCCCTCGCCCCAGGCACAAAAATCGGTCACTACGAAGTAACTGCCCTTTTGGGTGCGGGCGGCATGGGCGAAGTCTATCGCGCGCGCGATTCGCGGCTCAATCGCGACGTTGCCATCAAGGTCTTGAGCGCCGCCTTCGTCAGCGATCCCAGCCGCATGGCCCGCTTCGAGCGCGAAGCGCAGGTTCTGGCGGCATTAAACCATCCCAACATCGCCACCATCTATGGATTGGAAGGCAATGCCATCGCCATGGAACTGGTGGAGGGCAAGGACTTGGCCGGGCCCCTGACGCTGGAAGAAGCGCTGCCGATCGCGCGGCAGATTGTCGAGGCGTTGGAAGCCGCGCATGAAAAAGGAATCGTACATCGGGATCTGAAACCCGCCAATATCAAGATCACGCCTGACGGGGTGGTCAAATTGCTGGATTTTGGCCTGGCTACTGCGCCGGATGGCGATGCGGCAAACATCAGCATGAGCAACTCGCCAACCATGTCGCTGGCTATGACGCAGGCTGGCATGATTATGGGCACGGCGGGGTATATGTCGCCGGAACAGGCCGCGGGGAAGACGGTGGATAAGCGTGCCGATGTGTGGTCTTTCGGCGTGGTGATGGTGGAGATGTTGTCGGGCCGGAAGCTGTTTGAGGGCGAGACGGTTGCCCATACTTTGGCGGATGTGTTGCGGGCGGAGGTCGATCTTAGCAAGTTGCCTGAGTCTACACCGCCGGCGATTCGCAGGTTGATTGGGCGGTGTCTCGACCGGAATGTGAAGAACCGGTTGCGGGATATTGGGGAAGCGCGGATTTTATTGCAGGATCCGGTGGGCGGGACTGCCAGTCCCGCGCAGGCTGAAAGCCTGCCCCACAGGCTGCCGATTGTCCCTTGGGTGGTGGCGGCGGTGGCGATCATCGTTGCGGGCATCCTGTACTTCCGCCCTGAACCCCTGCGCCCGCTTATCCGCTTGACCGATGAGCTCGGCCCCGAATCGCTATCGGCATCTGTAGGCTCCGGTCGTGGCCTGATGGCGATCTCTCCCGATGGTTCGCGAATCGCCGTCACACTTGCAGGCGCGGATGGCAAAGGCCGCATCCACACCCGCCTGCTTCAACAAACAAAGTTGATACAACTGGCCGGTACGGAAAACGCGGGCACCTTGTTTTTCTCTCCTGACGGCCAGTGGATCGGTTTCCATGCAGATGGCAAGCTCAAGAAGATCTCTGTCGATGGCGGAATTGCCGTCACCATCGTCGAAGCGCCATCCATTCGCGGCGCAAGTTGGGGCGACGACGGTAACATCGTTGCCTCTTTTGGGAACAGCACCGCCCTTTCCAGAGTATCTTCCGCTGGAGGTTCTCCAACCCCGCTGACCAAGTTGAAAGATGGCGAGCGCACCAACCGATGGCCGCAGGTCCTGCCGGGCAGTCAGGCAGTCCTGTTCTCCGCCTATGCGGGCAATAATTCCGAAGAAGCCAACATTGACGTGGTCGCCCTGAAAACCGGTGAGCGCAAGACAGTTCTGAAAGGTGGCCATTCTCCCCATTACGCCGCGACTTCAGAGCGCGCTGGATACCTGCTTTTCCTGCGAAACAATACATTGTTCTCCGCACCCTTCAACTCCGCCAGCCTCAGTGTGACTGGGTCCTCAATTCCGGTACTGGAAGAGGTCTCCAGCAATACCACCGCCGGTGGGAATTTTGCTCTCTCCGCTAGCGGAACGTTGATCTTCAAATCCGGGAAGGACGACCGGACCGCAGGCCGGATCTCTCTGTTCGACAGCGCCGGCAACATCAAACCACTCCTTGCCGTTCCAGGATCGTATGCTACGCCACGCCTTTCACCCGACGGCAAAAGGCTGGCTTTTTCCATGGGAGACACGTCCGGGGGAAATTCGGACATCTGGGTGAAAGACCTGGATCGCGACACTCCCTCGCGTCTCACTTTCCTGCCGGGAGGCAACAATTACCCCGTCTGGACACCGGACGGTAAGAGCATCGTTTTTCGAAACGGCGACGGCCTCTATTGGATCCGTGCCGATGGCGCGGGCGAAGCTCAGCGTCTCACCTCCTCACAAAACGCCGAATACTCATACTCCATTTCGCCCGATGGCAAGCGGCTTGCGTTCTTTAATAGCGGAGCTAACGGTTCCATGGACATCTTCACCGCGCAAATCGGAGGAGATCCGGCACAACCCAAACTGGGAAAGCCGGAGTTGTTCATTGGCACAACGTTTGTTGAGATCTACCCGGCATTCTCGCCCGACGGACGCTGGCTCGCCTATGGGTCCGATGAATCCGGAACATATGAAATCTACGTGCGGCCGTTTCCCGGGCCGGGTGGCCGATGGCAGATCTCAAGCGGCGGCGGCCGAGTTCCCCAGTGGTCCAAAGACGGACGCGAGCTGTTCTACGAAGGCGATGATCGCCGCGTGATGGCTGTAAGTTATCGCGCATCGGGCGATACGTTTACGGCTGCCAAGCCGCGCGTGTGGTCGGAAGTCCGGCTGTCGGCAACCCTCGGAATTCGCGAATTCGACATCACACCCGACGGCAAGCACATCGTGGCGATTCTCCCCGAGACGGAGGAAAAGCCCAAGCCAGATAACCACCTCACCGTCCTGCTGAACTTTATTGATGAACTAAAGCGTAAAGCCCCGTAGCACCGGTTGACTAGGTAACCACAATTGGTTACGCTTGGTTCGTGAAGGCAAGCGAACTTCGACGCTGGCTCCGGCTCAAAGGCTGCAAACTGGTCGAGGAATCGCGTCACACCAGAATCCTGCTTGGCACAAAAATCTCGCGTATGCCCCGGCATCCAGCCAAAGAGATCAAAACCGGGACGCTGAGCAGCATTCTCAAAGATCTTGGATTGAAGATGTGAGGTCAATATGCAGGCTTTTCAAGCATTGTTCCAGCCCGACAAAGAAGCAGGCGGATATGTCGTCACATTTCCGGACTTTGGCTATGGCGTAACCCAAGGCGAGACCCTTGCGGAAGCCATCGAACTGGCCCAGGAACTGCTCCTACTCACGATTGACGACCACATCAGGGACGGCAAGCCGTTGCCGGCGCCAAGTCATCGGCGCGGCCGGAATTACAGAATCGTATCACTCCCCGCTCTTGCCGCAACCAAGGTCGATTTGTATTCGGCCTTTCTCGCCTCCGGACTGAGCAAAGCAGAGTTTGCGCGCCGCATCGGAATTCCCAAAACCCATGTGGTCCGGCTGTTCTCGCTCAACCATCATTCGCGGCTGGAACAAATAGAGGCTGCACTCGCCGCGCTCGGCAAGCGATTGCATGTGGAAGTCAGAGACGCTGCCTGAAGGTAGTACAATAAGTCCCAATGCCCCTCGCCCCAGGCACAAAAATCGGTCACTACGAAGTAACGTCCCTGTTGGGTGCGGGCGGCATGGGCGAAGTCTATCGCGCACGCGATTCGCGCCTCAATCGCGACGTCGCGATTAAGGTTTTGAGCGCCGTGTTCGTCAGCGATCCCAGCCGCATGGCCCGCTTCGAGCGTGAAGCACAGGTGCTGGCCGCACTGAACCATCCCAACATCGCAACTATCTATGGACTGGAAGGCAATGCCATCGCCATGGAACTGGTGGAGGGCAAGGACCTGGCCGGGCCCCTGCCGCTGGAAGAAGCGCTGCCCATCGCCCGGCAGATTGTCGAAGCATTGGAAGCCGCGCATGAAAAGGGAATCGTACATCGGGATCTGAAACCGGCCAACATCAAGATTACGCCGGACGGGGTGGTCAAACTGCTCGACTTCGGGTTGGCGACCGCGCCGGACAACGACGCGGCGAATATCAGCATGAGCAATTCGCCGACTATGTCTCTGGCTATGACCCAGGCCGGCATGATCATGGGGACGGCGGGGTACATGTCGCCCGAACAGGCCGCGGGGAAGACGGTGGATAAGCGTGCCGATGTGTGGTCTTTCGGCGTGGTGTTGGTGGAGATGTTGTCGGGCCGGAAGTTATTTGAGGGTGAGACGGTTGCCCATACTTTGGCTGGCGTGCTGACAGGCGAGATCGACTTGGGCAAGTTGCCTGAGTCTACTCCTCTCACGATCCGCAAGTTGATTGGACGGTGTTTGGACCGCAATGTCAAGAACCGGTTGAGGGATATCGGTGAGGCTCGGATTTTATTGCAGGATCCGGAGGGCGGGACTGCCAGTCCCGCGCAATGCGCTCCCAACTCTTGCGCCAAGGTTGCCAATCTGCCCCACAAGCTGAACCGACCAATTCTAGTGGTAGCGGTGCTTGCAGTCATCACGGCTGCCGTCGGCTGGTACCGCGCCACACGGCCTGAGCCGCTGCGCCCGCTTATCCGCTTTACCGATGAGCTTGGCCCCGAATCGCTGACCGCAGCCTTACAAAGCACCGGCCGCGGCCTGATGGCGATCTCGCCCGATGGCTCGCGCATCGCCGTCACCCTGGCCGGCGCGGATGGCAAAATTCATATCCACACTCGTTTGCTTCAGCAATCCAAACTGACGCAACTGACAGTTACGGAAGGCGCGGGCTCTCCGTTCTTCTCGCCAGACGGCCAGTGGATCGGTTTCAGCGCCGATGGCAAGCTGAAGAAGATCTCTATCGATGGAGGAGCTGCCTTCACCATCTGCGATGCGCTGAACATCCGCGGCGCAAGTTGGGGCGACGACGGCAATATCGTGGCCGCTTTTGGAGGCAGCACCGTCCTTTCCAAGGTGTCTGCCGCCGGAGGCTCTCCCACCCCGCTGACTAAACTGAATGAGCGCGAAAGAACCCACCGCTGGCCACAAGTGCTGCCGGGCAGCCTGGCCGTCTTGTTCTCCGCATACCTCGGGGAAGATCGCGATAACGCCAACATCGACGTGATTTCGGCGAAAACCGGAGAGCGCAAGACCATTCTAAAAGGTGGCAATTCTCCCCATTACGTCGCCACATCGCAGCGCGCGGGATTCCTGGTTTATCTGAACAAAAGCACGATGTTCGCAGCCCCCTTCGACTCCGCCAACCTGGCGGTGACAGGTCCCTCCGTTCCGGTGCTGGACGAGGTTTCAAACGGTGGCAACGCAGGTGGGGATTTTGCCATCTCCGCCGGCGGAACTTTGATATTTAAATCCAGAGATGGCGAACGGACCGCACGCCAAATCTCGCTGATCGATAGCGCCGGCAATAGCAAGCCGCTCCAGACCGTTCCCGGATCCTACCTGACGCCGCGCCTTTCGCCCGACGGCAAACGGCTGGCTTTTTCCCTAGGTCGACCTGGATCCACTGCAGACGTCTGGGTGAAAGACCTGGATCGGGACACTCCCTCGCGCCTTACCTTCCTGCCTGGATTCAACTATTACCCTGTCTGGACGCCGGATGGCAAGAACATCGTCTTTTCAACCGACCAGGGTCTCTACTGGATCCGTGCCGATGGCGCGGGCGCAGCGCAGCGCCTCACCTCCTCCAAGTTCGTGGAGTACCCCACCTCCATTTCGCCCGATGGAAAGCGGCTTGCTTTCTATACGAATGGGATTTCCGAATCCTTTGACCTGTTCACAGCGCAAATCGGAGGAGATTCGATCCACCCCAAGCTGGAGAAGCCGGAGTTGTTTCTGGGCACCCCTTTTGCTGAGGTCTACCCCGCATTCTCGCCCGATGGACGCTGGCTCGCCTACGAGTCCAATGAATCCGGGACGTATGAAATCTATGTTCGTCCGTTTCCCGGGCCGGGCGGGCGATGGCAGATCTCAAGCGGCGGCGGCCGCACTCCGCTGTGGACCAAAGACGGGCGCGAGTTGTTCTACGAGGCACTCGATCACCGCGTGATGGCGGTGAGTTACCGGGCATCGGGCGATACGTTCACGACCACGAAGCCGCGCGTGTGGTCGGAAGTCCGGCTGACCTCAAGTAACCTAGCGACATTCGACATTACGCCCGACGGCAAGCACATTGTGGCGGTTCTCCCTGAAGGCGCGGAGGAAAAGCCCAAGCCAGATAACCACCTCACCGTCCTGCTGAACTTCACGGACGAGTTGCGGCGGAAGGTCCCGTAACGCAGTCTTCCCAAACTCAGCCGCAAGCGATATGATAAGTCCATGGTGGTTCAATCTATCGAAAACGCTGTTGTCGCAAAGCTCCGCGAGTTGCCAGCGGAAAAACAACAGGAAGTCCTGGATTTCGCCAGTTTTCTCGAAACAAAACTCCCCCCTCGCCCCAAATTGAAAAGCGCACGGGGCCTATGGAAAGATCTCGGCTTTACGATCTCGGATCAGGATATTTCCGAAGCTCGAAAAGACATGTGGAGTAACTTCCCCTGCGAATAAATCTCGATATGACCAGCGTCGTTGCCGGCACCCATGCCATCATTTGGTATCTATTGGAAGATCCCAGGCTGTCCAAAGCCGCCGGCTATGCCTTCGATGCAGCCACCTCCGCGGGCCAAATGATATACATACCCACAATGTGTATCGTGGGAATGACTTATTTGACTGAAAAAGGGCGTATCCCGGAGCACGCGCTACCCTTGCTGGAACGAGTTCTCGCATCGCCTGATTCGCCTTTCCATCCAATCGAACTAAGTTTAGACATAGCGAATGCCATCAAGAGAATCTCAAGAGATACCGTTCCCGATATGCCTGATCGTGTGATTGCGGCTACCGCTCTTGCAAGCGGATTACCGTTAGTCACGCGAGATGGCAACATTCGCGCCTCCGGCATCGAAACGATTTGGTAGAGGCCTCCCTCATCCATTAATTCTTCCGTGTTAACATACCTGCAATGCCTCTCACGCCAGGCACAAGAATTGGCCACTACGAAGTAACCGCCCTGCTGGGCGCGGGCGGCATGGGCGAAGTCTATCGCGCACGCGACTCGCGGCTCAATCGCGACGTTGCCATCAAGGTTTTGAGCGCCGCCTTCGTCAGCGATCCCAGCCGCATGGCCCGCTTCGAGCGTGAAGCGCAGGTGCTGGCCGCACTGAACCATCCCAACATCGCCACCATCTATGGACTGGAAGGCAATGCCATCGCCATGGAACTGGTGGAGGGGAAGGACCTGGCCGGGCCGCTGACGCTGGAAGAAGCACTGCCGATTGCACGGCAGATCGTCGAAGCATTGGAGGCCGCACATGAAAAAGGAATCGTACATCGGGATCTGAAACCCGCCAATATCAAGATCACGCCGGACGGAGTGGTCAAATTGCTCGACTTTGGCCTGGCGACCGCGCCTGACGCGGAAGCGGCGAATGCCGGCATGAGCAATTCGCCAACCATGTCGCTGGCTATGACCCAGGCCGGCATGATTATGGGGACGGCGGGTTACATGTCGCCGGAACAGGCCGCCGGGAAGACGGTGGATAAGCGCGCCGACATCTGGTCGTTCGGCGTGGTGATGGTGGAGATGTTGTCGGGCAGGAAGCTGTTTGAGGGCGAGACGGTTGCCCATACTTTGGCGGATGTGTTGCGGGCGGAGGTTGACCTTAGCAAGTTGCCTGAGTCTACTCCGGTGGGGATTCGCAGGTTGATTGGGCGGTGTCTGGACCGGAATGTGAAGGACCGGTTGCGGGATATTGGGGAAGCCCGGATTTTATTGCGGAACCCGGAGGGCGGGACTGCCAGTCCCGCGCAATGCGCTCCCAACTCTTGCGCCAAGGTTACCAACCTGCCCCACAACGGCCGGCCGATTGTTCCGTGGGTGGTGGCGGCGGTGGCGATCCTCGCCGCAGGCGTTGGCTGGTACCACGCCACCCGCCCCGAGCCGCTGCGCCCGCTCATTCGCATGACCGATGAACTCGGCCCCGAATCGCTATCCGCATCGCGGAACTCCGGCAGCGGCCTGATGGCAATCTCGCCTGATGGATCGCGAATCGCCGTCACCATTGCCGGTGCCGATGGCAAAGCTCGCATTCATACCCGCCTGCTCCAACAAACCAAACTGACGCTACTGGCGGGTACTGAAAACGCCGGCTCTCCGTTCTTCTCACCCGACGGTCATTGGATCGGATTTAACGCCGATGGCATGCTCAAAAAGATCTCTGTCGACGGCGGAGCGGCCGTCACCCTATGCGATGCGCGAAGCATCCGCGGTGCCAGTTGGGGCGACGACGGCAATATCGTGATCGCTCTGGGGAACGGCACCCCCCTTTCAAAAGTGCCTTCCGCTGGAGGCGCTCCATTCCCGCTTACCAAACTGAATGAGCGTGAGCGCACTCACCGCTGGCCGCAGATGCTTCCCGGCAGCCAGGCAGCCCTTTTCTCCGCATATGGAGGCCGTAGTCTCGATGACGCCAACATCGACGTCGTTTCCCTGAAGACAGGGGAGCGAAAAACCGTTTTGAAGGGCGGCTTTTCACCCCATTTCGTTGCTGCATCGCAGCGAACGGGATACCTGCTTTACCTGCACAAAAATACACTGTTCGCAGCCCCCTTCGATTCCGCAGGCCTAACCGTAACAGGTCCTTCCATTCCAGTTCTAGAAGAGGTCTCCAGCAACAATGCCGCCGGCGGAAATTTTGCGATCTCCTCCAGCGGAACTTTCATATTCAGAACCGGAAAGAGCGAGTTCGGCTCAAACCGGATCTCACTGGTCGATAGCGCGGGCAACGTTAGCCCACTGCTATCCGCTGTTGGATCATACTCCACGCCGCGCCTGTCACCCAACGGAAAGCGGCTTGCTTTCTCCATGGATAGCGCAGCCGGAGGAAATGCCGCGGACATCTGGGTGAAGGACTTGGATAGGGATACCCCTTCACGGCTAACTTTCGTTACTGGAACCAACGATTACCCACTATGGACACCGGACGGTAAGAACATCCTATTTACAAATCCCCAAGGATTGTATTGGATCAGAGCAGATGGCGCGGGTGAAGCGCAGCGCCTTACTTCCCCAAGATTCTCGCAACTCATCTACTCCATCTCGCCCGATAGCAAGCGGCTTGCGTTCTTTTCCTCAGGAAATGAAGCTTCGATGGACCTCTTTACCGCGCCAATCGGAGGAGATCCGGCCCAGCCCAAGCTGGGAAAACCTGAGTTGTTCCTGGGCACTCCGTTCGAGGAAGCATACCCCGCATTCTCGCCCGATGGGCGTTGGCTCGCCTACCAATCCAATGAATCCGGGACGCCTGAAATCTATGTGCGTCCGTTTCCCGGACCAGGGGGCAAGTGGCAGATTTCAAGCCGAGGAGGCCGTGCTCCCAGGTGGACCCAGGATGGACGCGAAATCTTCTACGTTGCCAATGATAGCCGCGTGATGGCGGTGAGTTACCGCGCATCGGGCGAAATGTTCGAATCCGCAAAACCGCGTGTTTGGTCCGAAATCAGGTTGGACTTAACTCCACGAATACAGGAGTTCGACATTACGCCCGACGGCAAGCACATCGTGGCCATTCTCCCCGAGGGCGCGGAGGAAAAGCCCAAGCTCGATAACCACCTTACCGTCCTGCTGAACTTCACTGACGAGCTAAAACGCAAAGCCCCTTGACCCGGTCCAACTGCCACTGCTCCCTGGATAAGTTAAACTGTGGCTATGCAGGTTTCTGATCGCATCATTGTTGACCCTGAGATCTTAGCCGGCAAGCCGGTTATCCGTGGCACCAGGCTCGCCGTCGAGTTTGTCCTCGATCTCCTCGCCGCCGGAGAATCAGAGACAGAAATTCTTGAGAATTATCCTGGTTTAACCCGGGAGGACATTCTCGCCTGCTACTCTTACGCCAGTTATCTCGCTCACGAATACAAAGCCTACCCAATCTCTGCGTAGTTCCATGCGAATCCTCGCGGACGAAAACTTTCCGAAGCCCATCGTCGATCTCCTGCGCGATGCTGGCCACGACGTAAAGTGGGCGCGAACCGATCTGTCAGGCTGGAAAGATCTCCCACTCCTGGAACTCGCAGAATCCGAAGATCGGCTCATTCTCACCCTCGATAAAGACTTCTGGCAACTCGCCATTCAGCGCAAAATCCCAATGCGAGGTTCGGGAGTAATTCTGTTTCGCGCCCACCCTTGCATCCCGCAAAACCTGCGGCCTATCGTGATGGCATTCCTCGCCTTGGATAACAACTGGGCTGGCCACATCTCAACGATTTCCAACAGTGGAATTCAAATGATGGCCGTCCGCCGGCCTGCGACGTAGTAAACTATTCCCAATGCCCCTCGCCCCAGGCACAAGAATCGGTCACTACGAAGTAACTGCCCTTCTGGGTGCGGGCGGCATGGGCGAAGTCTACCGTGCGCGCGATTCGCGGCTCAATCGCGAAGTTGCCATCAAGGTCTTGAGCGCGGCCTTCGTCAGCGATCCCAGCCGTATGGCTCGCTTCGAGCGCGAAGCGCAGGTGCTGGCGGCCTTGAACCACCCCAACATTGCCACTATCTATGGATTGGAAGGCAATGCCATCGCCATGGAACTGGTGGAGGGTAAGGATCTTGCCGGGCCCCTGCCGCTGGAAGAAGCGCTGCCCATTGCCCGGCAGATCGTCGAGGCGTTGGAAGCCGCGCATGAAAAAGGAATCGTACATCGCGATCTGAAACCCGCCAATATCAAGATCACGCCGGACGGAGTGGTCAAGTTACTGGACTTTGGGTTGGCGACCGCGCCTGACAACGACGCGGCGAACATCAGCATGAGCAATTCGCCGACGATGTCGCTGGCCATGACGCAAGCCGGCATGATTATGGGCACAGCGGGGTACATGTCGCCGGAACAGGCCGCAGGGAAGACGGTTGATAAGCGCGCCGACATCTGGTCTTTTGGCGTGGTGATGGTGGAGATGTTGTCGGGCAGGAAGTTATTTGAGGGCGAGACGATTGCGCATACTTTGGCCGATGTATTGCGGGCTGAGGTGGATCTTAGCAAGCTTCCCGAGCCTACGCCGCCCGCAATTCGCAGGTTGATTGAGCGATGTCTGGACCGGAATGTGAAGGACCGATTGAGAGATATCGGCGAGGCGCGGATTATGTTGCGGGATCCGGCGGGCGGGACTTCCGCCTTCGCTAAAGCTACGGCGGACAAGGCCAGGCGGCCACTTATTTCGTGGGGCTTGGCAGCCGCCCTCGGCATAGTCGCCCTCATCGGCTGGTAGCGCGCGACCCGCCCCGAACCGCTGCGCCCGCTCATCCGCTTGACCGATGAACTCGGCCCCGAATCGCTATCCGCACCTCTATTCTCTGGCCGAGGCCTGATGGCGATCTCGCCCGATGGATCCAGAATCGCCGTCACCCTTGCCGGCGCGGATGGCAAAGTTCATATCTACACCCGCCTGCTACAACAAACTAAGTTGACTCAACTGGCTGGCACCGAAAACGCAGGATCCGCGTTCTTCTCGCCAGACGGCCAGTGGATCGGGTTCCAGGCCGATGCAAAACTCAAGAAGATCTCTGTCGATGGAGGAGCGGTCGTCACCGTCTGCGACGCACCAAATCTCCGCGGAGCAAGTTGGGGCGACGACGGCAATATCGTGGTTTCGCTTGGAAACAACACCGCGCTTTCGGTGGTTTCTTCCGCCGGGGGCGCTCCAACCCCGCTGACCAAACTGAATGAGGGATCTCGCACCCATAGGTGGCCGCACGTGCTGCCGGGCAGCCAGGCGGTGCTGTTCTCAGCTTATACAGCGGCGAATCCCGAAAACGCTACGATCGAGGTAATTACAGCGAAGACCGGAGCGCGCAAAACCGTACTAAAGGGTGGCTACTCCGCCCACTACGCACCGGTATCGCAGCGAGCCGGTTACTTGCTTTACATGCACAACAATACAATGTTCGCTGCCCCGTTTGATACCGCCGCCCTGAGTGTGACAGGCGCCTCCGTTCCGCTTTTGGAAGAGGTGTCCAGCAACACCATCGCCGGTGGCAATTTCGCTCTCTCTGCAAACGGAACTTTGCTATTCAAATCAGGGAAGGACGAGAGCACCTCAGGCCGGATCTCGCAATTCGATGGCACGGGCAACGTCAAACCGCTCCATACTGTTCCCGGGGCATATTCGACGCCGCGCCTGTCGCCCGATGGCAAACGGCTGGCTTTTTCCATGGGAAGCACTCCCCCTGGAAACGCCGACATCTGGATTAAAGATCTGGACCGGGACACGCCGTCGCGGCTCACCTTTATCCCTGGTGTCAACCGTTTCCCCGTCTGGACGCCAGACGGCAAGAACATCGTCTTTCGAAGCGACAAAGACCTCTACTGGATCCGCGCCGATGGCGCTGGCGAAGCGCAGCGCCTCGACTCCGCTTTGAGTCCGGAATTCCCCAGTTCCATTTCGCAAGATGGCAGGCTGCTTGCGTTTTTTTCACAGGGAAATGCCGCTTCCTATGACATCTTCACTGCGCGAATCGAAGGCGATGCAACCCAGCTCAAACTGGGAAAACCGGAGTCGTTTCTTGGAACAACATTCGCTGAGCTCTACCCGGCATTCTCCCCTGACGGACGCTGGCTTGCGTACCAGTCCAATGAATCCGGCACAAATGAAATCTACGTCCGGCCGTTTCCTGGGCCGGGTGGCCGGAGGCTGATCTCTAGTGGCGGCGGCTTTGCTCCCCGCTGGACCAAAGATGGCCGCGAGTTGTTCTACGTCGCCAATGATCGGCGCGTGATGGCGGTGAGTTACCACGCATCGGGCGAAACATTTACGGCAGCCAAGCCGCACGTGTGGTCCGAAGTGCGCCTGACCCTGGGTATCGGGGCACATGAATTTGACATCACTCCGGACGGCAAGCACATCGTGGCCGTTCTCCCCGAGACAGAGGAAAAGTCCAAGCCCGATAACCACCTCACCGTCCTGCTGAACTTCACTGACGAATTGCGGCGGAAGGTCCCGTAAAAGCGTCAGTTCGCCTCGGCCTCGAACTCCACCTTTTCGTAAATGTCGCCAACCCGCAGACGGCACTCGACGCTTTCCAGTTCAACCACTTCGTCCGGTTCCGCGGCAGAGCTTAACAGCCATTGTCCGCTTGCCTGGCGGGTATACAATTCGACACTCACGCGGTCAGAGGCGACCAGAAGATACTGGCGCAGACTTTCGATCTTGCGGTATTGCTCGAACTTTCGTCCGCGGTCGTAGGCCTCTGTCGATGGCGACAACACTTCTACTAATAGCGTTGGGTTCACCAGCGTATCCATAACCCCGTCTGCAAACTGCGGTTCGCCACAAACAACTACCACATCCGGATAGGTATAAAGCCCGGTCGCACTCACCAGCACGCGCATGTCGCTAGGGTAAACTTCGCAAGAGCGGCGACGAAGCTGAGGGTGAATGCCAGCAAGGATATTTGCTGCCATTAGATTATGAGCCCGGCGCGCGCCAGACATAGCGAACATCTCGCCGGCATAATACTCGCTTTTGTACTCGGCCGCCCGCTCGATTTTCAAGTAATCTTCTGGCGTTAAAAATGGTTTCGGCAATGTTGACATGCAGCAGCCCTACTCATAAACCTAGCACAGAAGGTGGGGCAGCCTTCAGGCTGCGGAGGACTTCAGTCCGACCAATAACTAACTTGTCGGAATAAATTCCTCCGCAGCCTGAAGGCCGCCCCACGTTGTACAATTGCCCAATGCCCCTCGCCCCTGGCACAAAAATCGGCCCGTACGAAATCGTCTCCCCACTTGGCGCAGGAGGCATGGGTGAAGTCTACCGCGCCACCGACACCAACCTTGGCCGCCAGGTAGCCCTGAAAGTCCTGCCCCCGGCCTTCGCCAACGACGCCGAGCGCATGGCCCGCTTCAAGCGCGAAGCGCAAACTCTAGCAGCTTTAAACCACCCCAACATCGCGACAATCCATGGCATAGAAGGCAACGCCATCGTCATGGAGTTGGTCGAAGGCAATGACCTCGCAGGTCCACTGCCGCTAGAAGAAGCACTACCCATCGCCCGCCAAATCGCCGAAGCCCTCGAAGCCGCCCATGAAAAGCAAATCGTACATCGGGATCTGAAACCCGCCAATATCAAGATCACTCCGCAAGGCGTTGTCAAGCTGTTGGACTTCGGTCTGGCCAAAGCCGCCGAGCCCGAACAACACGACATCTCCAACTCGCCCACCATGAGCCTGGCCATGACCTCCGCCGGCATGATCCTCGGCACCGCTGCATACATGTCACCCGAACAGGCGCGCGGCAAGGCGGTGGACCGGCGGGCCGATATCTGGTCCTTCGGCGTGGTATTGCTGGAAATGCTCACCGGCAAACAGACCTATACGGGAGATACCATTGCCGACACTCTGGCTGCGGTGATTACCAAGGATCCAGTGTTGACCGGGTTGCCTGCCGGGACTCCGCATTTCTTAAAGACATTGCTGGAACGTTGCCTGGAAAAGGATTTCCGGATCCGGCTACAATCGATCGGCGAAGCGCGGATTGCGATTGATAAGTATCTGGCGAATCCGGAGGGCGGGACTGAAAGTCCCGCGCAGGCTGAAGGCCTGCCCCACAGGGTGCCAATTATTCCCTGGGCCGTCGCTGCGGTGCTGGCAATCGCGGGCGGCATCGGCTGGTTCCGCGCCACCCGTCCTGAGCCGCCGCGCCAGCTCATCCGCATGACCGATGAACTGGGCGCTGAATCGCTTGCTTCCCTTTCACGCCAGGACGGCTACCTGGCGATTGCGGCAGATGGGACGCGCTTCGCCGTCACGATGCGCGGCGAAGACAACAAGACCCGTCTCTATACCCGGCTGCTCCACCAGAGCAAAATGACTCTGCTTGCCGGCACGGAAAACTCCGGCAATCCGTTCTTTTCGCCGGACGGCCAGTGGATCGGCTTCCATGCCGATGGCAAACTCAAGAAGATCTCCGTGGATGGCGGCGCGGCGGTCACCATCTGCGACGTGGCAGCCCTTCGCGGCGCCAGTTGGGGCGACGACGGCAACATCGTCCTGAGCCTGGGAAACAATGTGGCTCTTTCCAGGGTGCCCTCTGCCGGAGGCACGCCATCAGCGCTGACCAAGCTGAACGATGGCGAGCGCACCCACCGCTGGCCACAGGTACTGCCGGGCAGCCAGGCGGTTTTGTTTTCGGCCTATCAGGGCAGCGATCCCAACGATGCGAATATGGAAGCTCTCTCGCTGAAGACCGGCGCGCGTAAGACCATTCTGAAAGGCGGCTTTTCGCCGCGTTATCTCGCCACATCCGGAAACAAGGGGCACCTGCTTTATGTTCACCAGAATACGATGTTCGCCGCGCCGTTCGATCCGGCTGCACTGGCGGTAACCGGGCCGTCCGTCCCCGTGCTGGAAGATGTTGCAAACAGCGCAGGCTTCGGGGGAAGTTTTGCCTTTAGTTTGGCCGGGACGCTGATTTTTCAGACAGGTAAGACTTTTGGCAGTGCAAACAATCTCATGCTGATTGACGGGGCGGGAAAGCTGACGCCCCTCCACGCCGCCGTTGCCTCTTACAAGGAGCCGCGATTTTCTCCGGACGGCAAGCGCCTGGCGTATTCCATGGCCAGCGGTGCCAGCGGCGCGACCTCAGACATTTGGGTGAAGGATCTGGACCGCGACACGCCCTCGCGCTTGTCGTTCCTTTCGGGCACAGTAGTCAGTTCTCCGGTTTGGACGCCTGACGGCAAACAGATCGTCTTTAACTCCACAATGGGAGCCGGCGGCGCTTCCGGGTTATACATGATCCGTTCCGATGGAGCGGGCGAAGCGCAACGGCTGACATCGGCAATGCGTTCTCAATACCCGTACTCCATTTCGCCCGATGGCAAGCGTCTGGCATTCTCTGGGAACGCTGGCTCGAACTTTGACCTGTTTACCGCCGTGCTCGAAGGCGATGCGGCACATCCCAAGCTCGGCAAGCCGGATTTGTTTCTCGGCACGCCGTTTGGCGAGATCTATCCGGCGTTCTCGCCAGATGGCCGCTGGATGGCGTACTCGTCCAATGAGTCCGGGACTTACGAAATCTATGTACGGCCGTTCCCTGGGCCAGGAGGCCGGTGGCAGATTTCCAGCGGCGGCGGCATTGCGCCGGTGTGGTCGAAGGATGGGCGCGAGTTACTGTTCACGGGCGCGGATGGCCGGCCGATGGCGGTGAGTTATTCGGCGCGCGGAGATTCGTTTACCGCCGCCAAGCCGCGTGTGTGGTCCGAAGTGCGGCTGCAAGCCGGGGCTGATGTTCAGGATTTCGATATCGCGCCGGATGGGAAACACATTGTGGCGGTGCTGCCGGAACAGGATGAAAAACAGACGAAGCAAAATCACTTGACGGTGCTGTTCAACTTCGCCGACGAGTTGCGCCGCAAAGCCCCATAGTACAATACCCCAATGCCTCTCACCCCCGGCACAAAACTCGGCCCGTACGAAATCGTCTCCCCACTCGGCGCAGGAGGCATGGGCGAAGTCTACCGCGCAACCGACACCAACCTTGGCCGCCAGGTAGCACTGAAAGTCCTCCCCCCAGCCTTCGCCAACGACGCCGAGCGCATGGCCCGCTTCAAACGCGAAGCGCAAACTCTGGCCTCCTTAAACCATCCCAACATCGCGACCATCCATGGCATAGAAGGCAACGCCATCGTCATGGAACTGGTGGAAGGCAAAGACCTCGCAGGCCCCCTACCGTTAGACGAAGCCCTGCCCATCGCCCGCCAGATCGCCGAAGCCCTGGAAGCAGCGCATGAAAAACAAATCGTACATCGAGATCTGAAACCCGCCAATATCAAGATCACTCCGCAAGGCGTAGTAAAACTATTGGATTTCGGCCTCGCCAAAGCCGCCGAGCCCGAACAGCACGACATCTCCAACTCGCCCACGATGAGCTTGGCCATGACCTCCGCCGGCATGATCCTCGGCACCGCCGCCTACATGTCGCCCGAACAGGCCCGAGGCAAACAGGTCGACCGACGTGCCGACATCTGGGCCTTCGGAGTCGTCGTGCTTGAAATGCTCACCGGCCAGAAGACCTACACCGGCGATACCATTGCCGACACGCTGGCCGCCGTCATCACCAAGGACCCTACTCTCACCGACCTGCCCGCCAACACCCCGCCATTCCTGCGCACCCTCATCCAGCGCTGCCTGGAAAAAGACCCGCGCCGCCGCCTGCAATGGATCGGCGAAGCGCGCCTGGCAATTGAAACCTACATCGCAAATCCAACCGCCGCAGCGGAAGCCGCGCCCGCCAGCCAACCATCCCGGCCCGCCTGGCTCGCCTGGGCAGCAGCCGCAGCCATGGCGATAACTGCCGCAACCTTCGGCATTCTCCATTTTCGCGAGATCACGCCCCTCCCGCCGCTCGTCCAATTCGACATCCTGCCCCCGGAAAATACCGGCTTCGGCAGCAGCTTCGCCGTCTCGCCGGATGGCCGCAAAATTGCCGTTGTTCTCGACGAAGGCATCGATGCCAACGGCCGCTACGTCGCCGTCCGCCCGCTCGACTCCCACGAATTCAAGAAGCTTCCAAACACAAATTACGCCTATACCTTATTCTGGTCCGCGGACTCCAAATCCATCGGACTCGATCCCTATCAACGGCGGATCACGCGTCACGATCTGGCAACCGGCCAATCGAAGCTTCTGTTCAGGCCGAACTTCGCAGGCAGGGCTTTCTCCCTGGCGAGCGACGGAGGCCTGCTTACGCTAAGCCGCAATACTGGAATGATGTATGCGCCGCCCAACGCAGCGTCTCTGAAACACGTCTCCCTCAAGTCGGCTCCTGAGGGCAGCACCATCCAATACGCGGCGCTCATTGGCGACGGCAGGATGGCTGCATTTACATTTTCTGGCGCTGGGCTCTTTACCGCGCCCATCGACACGGGCGAGGCAAAACTGCTGGACCAGCGCGTGGACGGCCAGTTTCAAATTGTAGGCGATCAAATTCTATATATCCACGATGGCGCATTGCACGCACTGCCTTTCGATGCCGGGCGCAATGCAACATCAGGCGAGCCAGTCCTGGTCATGCCGCAAACATACAACTTCTCGGCATCGGCCAGCGGGGTTCTGGTTACACAGACGAAGCCATTGACGGACGCCACCAGGCCCAAACTCGCAATCCTGGACCGGTTAAGCAAAAGCAGCAGCCCTGCCGTGGAGTTGGGAGGACACCAGGCCATCTCTCCCGACGGCCAACGGATCGCCTACTCGAAAATCAATCCAGGAGGAGTGGGCACAAATATCTGGAGTTACGATATTAAAAGGCAGACACATGAGCGCCTGACCACCTCGAAATCGAACGAAGGGACTCCGGTCTGGTCGCCCGACAGCAAACAGGTTGCCTATGTCTCGATGGGGAATTCCCCCTCGGCGTACTCGATTTACAAAGTGGCGGCCAATGGCACCGGGCAACCGGAACTTATCGTGCAATCAGAATCCTTCATACATCACGTGGCGTGGTCTCCGGATGGGGCCTATTTAGCTTGGGACGGCGGCGCAGCCGACCATTTTGACCTGTCCTTATTCCCGCTGAGGGTATCCGATCACAAGGAACGCCCGTTTCTGACCAACCAGTTCAGCAAAGCGCAGCCGGAATTTTCTCCCGATAGCCAGTGGCTGGCCTACATCTCTGACGAAACTGGCCGCTACGAAGTATACCTCCAAAGCGTAACCGGAAAACCTGGCAGATTACTGGTCTCCAAGGACGGAGGCATTCAGCCACGCTTTCGCAAAGATGGTACGGAACTGGTGTATCTTGCGGCAGATGGCAAGCTGATTTCGG